>NZ_JBJHAC010000005.1:0-196445 GCF_054050835.1 Blastococcus sp. SYSU DS0510
CCCCCCCCCCCCCCCCCCCCCCCCCCCCCCCCCCCCCCCCCCCCCCCCCCCCCCCCCCCCCCCCCCCCCCCCCCCCCCCCCCCCCCCCCCCCCCCCCCCCCCCCCCCCCCGGCCCGTCCCGGCCTGGGTCCTGGGGCTGCTCGGGCTGGTCGCCCTCGTCGCGCTGGTCGAGATCGCCCCGCGGATCGGGCTCGTCCCGCGCCGCTGGTTCCCGCCGTCGTCGGAGATCGGGGCGGAGCTGGTCGAGCAGTTCGGCCGCCCGGAGTTCTGGACCGCCGTCCTGGAGACCCTGAAGGGCTGGGCGATCGGCCTGGCCATCGCCGCGGTCGCCGGCGTGCTGCTGGGGCTGCTGCTGGGCACCTTCCGGTTCGCCCGGGAGTTCTCCGCGTCCACCATCGAGTTCCTGCGGCCGATCCCGTCGGTGGCGTTGATCCCGATCGCCGTCCTGCTGTACGGGAACGACCTGGAGAGCGAGCTGCTGCTGGTCGTCTACGCCTCGTTCTGGCAGATCCTCATCCAGGTGCTCTACGGGGTGCAGGACGTCGACCCCGTCGCCCAGGACACCGCCCGCGCCTACGGGCTCGGCCCCTGGGCCCGTGTCCGGCACGTCACCTGGCCCACCGCGCTGCCCTACGTCATGACCGGCCTGCGCCTGGGCGCGGCGGTCGCGCTGATCCTCGCGGTCACCGCCGAGCTGGTCATCGGCACGCCCGGGCTGGGCCAGCTGCTCGCCACGGCCCAGAGCAGCGGCGCGGTCGTGGCCGCGTACGCGATCGTCGTGACCACGGGCATCCTCGGCGTGATCGTCAACCTGGTCTTCCGGGCCATCGAGCGGCGGGCGCTGTCGTGGCACCCGTCCCAGCGAGCGGAGGTGGCGGCGTGAGCGTGCTCCGCCGGGTCGCGATGACCCTCGGCCTGCCGGTGATCCTGCTCGCCGCCTGGTGGTTCGCCAGCGCCGGCAGCACGAGCTTCTTCTTCCCGCCGCTGTCGGAGATCCTCGACAGCCTGGTCGAGGAGTGGTTCGGCCCCCGGCTGGCCGCCGACGTCTGGCCCAGCCTCTACCGGCTGGCCGCGGGCTACGCGCTCGCCGTCGTGGTGTCCCTGGCCCTCGGCGTCCTGATCGGCACCTCGCGCACGGTGCGGGCGCTGACCGAGCCGGTGTTCGAGTTCTTCCGGGCCATCCCGCCGCCGGTGCTGGTGCCGATCTTCATCCTGCTGTTCGGCCTCGGCGACGGGATGAAGATCGTCGTCATCGCCTTCGGCTGCATGTGGCCGATCCTGCTGAACACCGTCGAGGGCGTGCGCGCCGTCGACGAGGTGCTCAGCGACACCGGTCGCGTCTACGGCCTCACCGGCTGGTCGCGGCTGCGGCGCCTGGTGCTGCCCAGCGCCAGCCCGCAGATCTTCGCCGGGCTCCGCCAGGGGCTCTCGGTCGCCATCATCCTCATGGTCATCAGCGAGCTGTTCGCCGCGAGCAACGGGCTCGGGTACGCGGTCGTCCAGGCGCAGCGCAGCTTCGCCATCCCGGAGACCTGGGCGGGGATGCTCATGCTGGGCCTGCTCGGCTTCCTGCTGTCGCTGCTGTTCCGGCTCGTCGAGAGCCGGCAGCTCGCCTGGTACCACGGCCTGCGCCGCGCCCAGCGCTCCTCCTGACCTCCTCGACTTCCCGGAAGGGGAACCCCCGTGCTCGACGTCCGTGGCATCAAGAAGGTCTACGAGAGCAAGGACCGCACGGTCGAGGCCGTCCGCGACCTGACGTTCACCCTGCCCGCGGGCGAGCTGGCCTGCCTGGTCGGCCCCTCCGGCTGCGGCAAGACGACGCTGCTGAAGATCATGTCCGGCCTGCTGGAGCCCACCTCCGGTGAGGTCCGCATGGAGGGCGAGGTCGTGAACGGCCCGCCGCCGGGCATGGCGGTGGTCTTCCAGGAGTACGGGCGCAGCCTCTTCCCCTGGATGACCGTGCGCGACAACGTCGAGCTCCCGCTCAAGCAGAAGAAGCTGGCATCGGCCCGGCGCACGGAGCTGGTCGAGGAGTCGCTGGCCGCCGTCGGCCTGGCCGAGGCGCACGCGGCCTACCCGTGGCAGCTGTCGGGCGGCATGCAGCAGCGGGTGGCCATCGCCCGGGCGGTCGCCTACGAGCCGCACGTGCTGCTCATGGACGAGCCGTTCGCCGCCGTCGACGCGCAGACCCGCGCCGACCTCGAGGACCTCATCCGGAGCCTGTGGCACCGCTTCCAGGTGACCACGCTGTTCGTCACCCACGACATCGACGAGGCGGTCTACCTCGGCCAGCGGGTGCTCATCCTGTCCAACTCGCCGACGGTCATCCGCGACGACCTCGTCATCGACCTGCCCGACGAGCGCGACCAGCTCACCACCCGCTCCTCGCCGCGGTTCGCCGAGCTGCGGGCGCGGGTCTACGAGCAGATCCACCGGGCCAAGGACGAGAAGGAGGCCGCGGAGGCCGCGCAGCCCGTGGCCGCCGGCCCGGTGTCCGGCCCCGCGCCCGCCGCCCCCGACCACTCGGGGTTCTGACCGCTCCGCAGGGGCTGACTTCCAGGGGCCGACTTCCGCGAAGTCGGCCCCTGGCGGGCGTTCGGGCGCCCGCTTTCCCCGAAGTCGGGTTGCGGGCCCGGGGCGAGACACGCGAAACGGGGCCCCGGCAGCTGTGCCGGGGCCCCGTTCGCCGTCTCTCGCGGGGTCAGCGGCCGGCGCGCTCCGCCTGGGCGAAGCCGCTGCGCAGGAACCGGTCGATGTCGTGCCAGCTCGGGCCGGCGCGGTGGACCACCCGCTCGCGACCGAAGGCGTTCGTGAGCCACGTCGTCGACTCACGGGCGCCGATGATGTCGTCGACCGAGTGGCCGGCGCCCGGCACGAGGGTGAACCGCGCCTCGTTCCCCGCGGCCGTCGTCGTGTCGTAGACGAGCTGGCTCTGGTTGTAGGGGAGCAGCGGGTCGGCCAGGCCGTGGAGCACCCAGATCGGGATCTCGTCGCCCTCGATGTAGCTGCTCGGGTCGGCCGCCTCGGTCTCCGCCGGGCAGTCCTGGATGCTCACGAGCTGGGTCGGGAAGACCTCGCCGGGGCACTCGATCAGCCGGCTCTCCGGGGAGTCCGGTGCGTCGTGGGGGTAGATGCCCTCCTGCATCGGGAGGTCGTTCTCTTCCGCGAAGGCGTCCATGGACAGGAAGTCCGTCGGCGGGAAGAACGGCACGGCCACCTGGACGGCGCTGGAGGTCCCGTCCACGCCCGTCTCGCCGGGCAGCTCCAGGACGTCGCTCGTGGTGGCCGCGAACGCCGCCGACCAGCCGCCCGACGAATTGCCCATGAAGGCGAAGCGGTCGGGGTCGAGGCCGTACCGGTCGGCGTTCTCCCGCAGGTAGCGGACGGCGGCGCGGACGTCGTGGCCCTGCGCCGGGAAGCGGGCGTCGACGCTGGAGCGCACGTTGATCGCCGCGACGGCGTACCCGCGGCCGGTGAACTCCTCGACGACGTCGAGCGCCTGCCCGCCGGTCTTGACGTCGTTGCTGAACCACGCGGAGCCCGAGTGCCAGATGACCAGCGGCAGGCCGCCCTTCCCGCGGGCGTCCGGGAGGTGCAGGTCCAGCAGGTTGCCCGGGGACGCCGGGCCGTAGGCGAGGTCGCTCACGACGGTGGGCTCGGACGGCGGGGCCGCGTGGGCCGGGGCGGCGAGGGAGACGGCCAGCGCGGCGGCGAGGCCGCAGCCGGCCGCGAGGCCCTTCCGGGCGGTGCGTGCGGTAGGGCGCATGTGTGTCGAGCTCCGTTCAGTGGGGGCGTTGTCGCCGGTGCGGAGACTGAGCGGCTGTGACGCTAGACACACGGCGGGGCGTTGACGAAGCAGACCTTCCGCTGCCCGGAAACGCCCTGCGGAGGGCGTGGCGGAGCCGGTCGAGAGACGGCGGATCGGGCGCTGGCAGGGCCCGCAGCGCCCGGTTTCCCGCATCTCGCCGTCGGCTGCGAGCCCGGAGAGCAGGACTCTGGTGGAATACCCCACGGGGGTATAGCCTTCGTGGCGGTGCAGGCCACCCGAGCCGCCTCCCCGCACTTCTTCGGCGGGGTCCGGCGGCTGGTCGGTGGAGGAGTGCGAGGCAGAGGAGAAGGTCATGTCAGATCCGACGAGCCGCCCGGACGGTTACGCGGCGGCGCCGAAGGCGACAGTGGCCGGCCACCACCACGGCCACGGCCACGGTGGTGGGCCGACGCACGGACAGGGACTGCCGGTCGCCGCCGGCGACAACCGCGTGGACGTGGAGGACCCGTTGCGCGCCGCCGCCGGCTCGACTCCCGACGGCCACGGCGCGTCCCACGGCGGGCACGCGGGGCACGGCGGGCATGGCGGTCACGGCGGTCACGCGGGGCACGGCGGGCATGGCGGTCACGGCGGTGACCACGTGGCGATGTTCCGCCGGCTGTTCTGGCTCATGCTGGCGCTGGCGGTGCCGACGGTGCTGCTCAGCGGCATGTTCGCCGACATCGTCGGCTACACGCTGCCCGACGTCCCCGGCCGGGAGTGGGTGTCCCCGGTGCTCGGGACGGTCATCTACGTCTGGGGCGGCCGGCCGTTCCTCACCGGAGCGGTCGGGGAGGTCCGGGCCCGCAAGCCCGGGATGATGCTGCTCATCGGCATGGCCATCACCGTGGCGTTCGTCGCGTCCTGGGGTGCCACGGTCGGCGTGCTCTCCCACCAGCTGGACTTCTGGTGGGAGCTGGCGCTGCTCGTCGTCATCATGCTGCTGGGGCACTGGCTGGAGATGCGCTCCCTGGCGCAGACCTCCTCGGCACTGGACTCGCTCGCCGCGCTGCTGCCCGACGAGGCGGAGAAGGTCGTCGGCGACCACCTGGTCACCGTGTCCCCGGCCGAGCTGGCCGTCGGCGACGTGGTGGTCGTCCGTCCTGGTGGGCGGGTGCCGGCCGACGGCGACGTCGTCGACGGCACCGCCGAGGTGGACGAGTCGATGATCACCGGTGAGTCCAGGCCGGTCCGTCGCGGCGTCGGGGACACCGTGGTGGCCGGCACCGTGGCCACGGACACCGCGATCCGGGTGCGGGTCACGGCGGTGGGAGCGGACACCGCGCTGGCCGGCATCCAGCGGCTGGTCGCCGATGCGCAGTCCTCCACCACGCGCGCGCAGCTGCTGGCCGACCGGGCGGCCGGCTGGCTGTTCTGGTTCGCCGTCGGGGCCGCGGCGGTCACCGCTGTCGTGTGGAGCCTCTACGGCGCGCCGGACAGCGCGCTGGTCCGGGTGATCACGGTGCTGGTCATCGCGTGCCCGCACGCGCTGGGCCTGGCCATCCCCCTGGTGGTGTCCATCTCCACCGAGCGGGCCGCGCGGGGCGGCGTGCTGGTCAAGGACCGCGGGGCGATGGAGCGGATGCGCACCGTCGACACCGTGCTCTTCGACAAGACCGGCACCCTGACCAAGGGGGAGCCGGCGGTCACCCACGTCACCGGGGTCGGCCGGACCGACGACGAGGTGCTGGCGCTGGCCGCGGCGGCGGAGGCCGACAGCGAGCACCCGCTGGCCCGCGCGATCGTCGCCGCCGCCCGGCAGCGGCACCTGCCCGTGTCCCCGGCGGCGGAGTTCCGCGCGTCGGCCGCGGTCGGGGTCACCGCCACGGTCGACGGGCACACCGTCGCCGTCGGCGGCCCGAACCTGTTGACCGAGCACGGCCTGACCCCGCTGCCCGACACCCGGCCGTGGGCCGCCGACGGCGCGACGGTGCTGCACGTGCTCGTTGACGGGCACGTCGCCGGCGCGCTGGCCCTGGCCGATGAGATCAGGCCGGAGTCCCGGGATGCGGTCGACGCGCTGCACGCGCTCGGCGTCGACGTCGTCATGATCACCGGCGACGCCGAGCCGGTCGCCCGCGCGGTGGCCACCGAGCTGGGCATCGACCAGGTGTTCGCCGGGGTGCGCCCGGAGGACAAGGCCGCGAAGGTCGCCGCCCTGCAGCAGCAGGGCCGGGCGGTCGCCATGGTGGGCGACGGCGTGAACGATGCCCCGAGCCTGGCCCGCGCCGACGTGGGCATCGCGATCGGGGCCGGCACCGACGTCGCGATCGGCTCCGCCGGGATCATCCTGGCCTCCTCCGACCCGCGCGCGGTGGTGTCGGTGATCCGGCTGTCCCGGGCCAGCTACCGCAAGATGCAGCAGAACCTGTGGGCCGGCGCCGGCTACAACCTGATCGCGGTCCCGCTGGCCGCCGGGGTGCTCGCCCCGATCGGGTTCGTCCTCCCGATGGAGGTCGGCGCGCTGCTCATGAGCCTGTCCACCGTGGTGGTGGCCTCCAACGCCCAGCTGCTGCGGCGGCTGGACCTGCGCCCGGAGGCCAGCGTCGCCGAGGTCGCCGCCGGCCGGGCCGCCCCGGCCCGGCGCTCCGGGGCGGCCGCGGAGCCGACCATCGCCGGCCGGCGCTGACCGGGGCCGGCCGCCGGGCACCGCCCCGGCGGCCGGCCATCGCGGGCGTCGTAGCCTCGCGGAGGAAAGGGGTGGGCATGGCGGCACGAGGATGGACAGCGCTGCTGCTGCTGGCCGCCGTCTTCGCGATGCACGGCCTGCAGTGCACCACCGCCGGCACCGAGCACCCAGCCGGTCACGGCGTCGCTCCGGTCGCGGCAGCCCCCGCCGGGCTGCTCGAGGGCGGCCTGCACACCGGCCCGGTGAGCCCCGGCCACGAGGCGCACAGCAGCGCCCACGCCGGTGAGCACGGCAGCGTCCAGGGCGCCGCCGCGATGGTCGCCGCCGCCCCGCCGGTCGGCCTGGTCGCCGCCGACCACGGCAGTGCGCCGGCCGGAGCGGGCGGGCACCTGTGGGCGCTGTGCCTGGCGGTGCTCGCCGCCGGGCTGGCGGTGCTGCTCGCCCTGCTGCTGCCCCGCCTGCTGACGCTGCTGCCGGCGGCGTGGGCGCGGCTGCGCACGCACACCTCCACCGGCCTCGCGCCACTGCGCCCGCCGGACCTGCACTCCCTCTGCCTGCTGCGGATCTAGGCCGACCGCCGCCACCGCCCCGCCTCCAGCGACCGTGCTGGCCCGGCGGCGGTGCACGCGCATGCCCACCGGCCCACATCCGCAGCTCCAGGAGACACCCACCATGACCCGCACCGCCGCACGCCTGACCGGCCTCACCGCCGCCCTGCTCACCGGCGCACTCGTCCTCGCCGGCTGCGCCGACGACACCGACGCCGGCGGGCACGGCTCGATGATGAACGGCAGTGCCTCCTCGGCCGGCTCCTCGGCCGAGCAGGCCGAGTTCGACGACGCCGACGTCGCCTTCGCCGAGGGCATGATCCCCCACCACCGGCAGGCCATCGCCATGGCCGAGCTGGCCGAAGGGCGCGCCGCCGACCCTCGCGTGCTCGACCTGGCCGCACGCATCCAGGCCGCGCAGGACCCCGAGATCCAGACGATGACCGGCTGGCTGCAGGACTGGGACGCCGGCGGCGGTCACATGGACGACGGCATGGACGGCATGGACCACGGCGACGGCGGCATGCCCCACGGCGAGGGCGGGATGATGTCGGCGGACGACATGCACGCGCTGATGTCCGCCACCGGCGCTGAGTTCGACCGTCTCTTCCTGTCCGGCATGATCGTCCACCACCAGGGCGCGGTGGAGATGGCAGCCGAGCAGTCCGCGGCCGGCCGCAACGCCGAGGCGCTCGCGCTGGCCCAGTCCATCCGCGACAGCCAGAACGCCGAGATCGCCGAGATGCAGCAACTGCTCACCGAGCTCGGCGGCTGACCCGGCCGCGGGGGGGGGGGGGGGGGGGGGGGGGGGGGGGGGGGGGGGGCCCGGGCGCCCCCCCCCCCCCCCCCCCCCCCCCCCCCCCCCCCCCCCCCCCCCCACCCCCACCCCGTCCGCCCCTGCACCACCACCCTGGAGTTCCACCATGCCCACGAGCCGCACCGCTCGTGCCGCCCTCGCCGGCGCCGTCCTGCTCACCCCGCTGACCGGCTGCGCGGCCACCGACACCCCCGCTGCGCCCCCCACGGCCGGTGACACCACCGGCACCCTGCCGACCGCGCACGTGCACGCCGTCGCCGTCGACCCCGGCGACGGTGCACTGCTGCTGGCCACCCACGAAGGGCTGATCACCGTCGACGCCGACGGTGGGCCGGCAGCCGTCGGCCCGGTCATCGACCTCATGGGGTTCACCGTCGTCGGTCCCGACCACTACCTGGCCTCGGGTCACCCCGGGCTGCGCACCGACCTGCCCAACCCGGTCGGGCTCATCGAGAGCACCGATGGGGGTGAGACCTGGACGCCGCTGTCGCGCGCCGGCGAGTCGGACTTCCACGCCCTCACCGCTCTGCCCGGCGGCGGCGCTCTGGGCTATGACGGGACGCTGCGCCGCACCACCGACGGCACCACCTGGGAGCCGCTGGCCATCCCGGCCGAGCCGCACACCCTCGCCGCTGCCCCCGACGGCCAGGTGCTCGCCACCACCGGCGCGGGGCTGCTGCGCTCCACCGATGCCGGAGCGACGTGGGCGCCGGTGGACGACGTGCCGCTGCTGCAGGTGGTCACCTGGTCCGGCGACGGTACGGCCGCGGTCGGGGTCACACCGGACGGGGCGGTGTGGACCAGCACCGGCGGCGCGGTCAACTGGGTGCAGCAGGGGCAGCTGGACGGGACGCCGCAGGCGGTCGCGGCGACCACCGACGACGGCGACCTGCGCGTCCTCGTGGTGACCGACAACGGCCTGCTGGAGTCCACCGACGGCGGCGCCACGTTCACCGCGGTGCTGTCGGCCTGAGTCCCGGCACCGGTCAGCCGGTCGGGCAGTCGCGCAGCGCCGAGCCCTCGGGCCTCTGGTCCTGGCCTGTGGACGGCACGGAGGTGACGGCCCAGTGGTGCATGTCCTGCCTTCCGTGGCCGTGACCTGACCGGCGTTGCTACCGTCGACATCGCCGATCCCCTGTCCCGCGCGCAGAGTCGCAGGTCAGGAGCCCGGAGGAGGGCTCGCCTAGTGGCCGATGGCGGCGGTCTTGAAAACCGCTAAGAGGTAACCCCTCTTCGTGGGTTCGAATCCCACGCCCTCCGCAGTGTGATGTCTCAGGACATCCCGGACGCCCGACCCACGATTCGTGGGTCCGGGCGGTGCCTTGCTCCCGAGCCCGTGCCGCCCGGCCGTAGATGTGTCGAACGTCTCAGACCGGCGCTCTGCGTCCCAGTACGTGAGACGCCGCAGAACCGTTTCCGGCGCATCCGAAACTGTTTCGCAAGGGTAAAGAGCCAGGTCGCTGCGGCAGTCGCTGACGCTCGGTCACGCTCCGGTGCGTGACCGGTCCGTACCGCTGTGTGGACAGGGTTGCGAGGCTCACCTAACGTCCCGGCCGACCGCCCGAGAGGGCCGCCGGTGGCCCCCCGCCGGTCGGCTGGACGGTCTTCCTCTGACCCAGGAGACGCATCCTTGAAGAGAGCTCTGGCCGTCGTCGCCGGCGCCGCCCTGGTCATGGCGGTTCCCGTGACGGCTTCCGCCGCACCCCCCGCTGAAGGCGCGCCCGCGACCCCCCAGCGCGCCCACGACCTGCCCAACCCGCTCGCCGAGACGCAGCAGCAGCTGCGCGCCGAGGCGCTCGAGCAGGTCCTCACCGGGCAGGCCACGCCGCGTGGCGACAACAAGGTCGTCGAGGTGGCCCGTGGCCGCTACGTCGAGCTGGCCCAGGAGGACAGCGACGCGATCTGGACCGTCCTCGGCGAGTTCAGCGACCTGCCGCACAACTCGATCCCCCAGCCGGACCGGTCGGTGGACAACAGCACCATCTGGACGGAGGACTTCTCGCAGGGGTACTTCGACACCCTGCTCTACAGCAGCGCCCCCGGCGTCAACTCGGTGGCGAACTTCTACGAGCAGCTCTCCTCGGGCCGCTACACCGTCACCGGTGAGGTCGAGGACTGGGTGCGGGTGCCGGGCACCGGCGCCTCCTACGGCGACAACGACCTGGGCGACAGCGCCGTCTGGGCCTTCGTCAACGACTCGGTCAACGCCTGGTACGACCGGCAGATCGCGGCGGGGCAGACCCCCGAGCAGATCGACCAGTACCTCTCGCAGTTCGACGTCTGGGACCGCTACGACTCCGACGGCGACGGCAACTTCGACGAGGCCGACGGCTACATCGACCACTTCCAGGCCGTGCACTCCGGCGAGGGCGAGGAGGTCGGCGGCGGCGTCCTCGGCGACGACGCCATCTGGAGCCACCGCTGGTACAACCAGACCAACCGGGTCGGCACCGCCGGCCCGACCGTGAACGGTGCGGTCAACCCGCTGGGCGGCACGCCGGTCGGCGGCTCGAAGTACTGGATCGGTGACTACACCGTCGAGCCCGAGAACGGTGGCGTCGGCGTCTTCGCCCACGAGTTCGGCCACGACCTCGGCCTGCCCGACCTCTACGACACCTCGGGCAACAGCGGCGGCGCGGAGAACAGCACCGCCTTCTGGACGCTGATGAGCTCCGGCTCCTACGGCAACTCCGGTCGCCCCGAGGACGGCATCGGCACCCAGCCGATCCACATGGGCGCCTGGGAGAAGCTGCAGCTGGGCTGGCTGAACTACGAGGTCGTGGATCCGGGTGCGAGCGCCGACCTGCGCCTCGGCCCGTCGGCCTACAACTCGAAGGAGAACCAGGCCGCCGTCGTCGTCCTCCCGGAGAGGGAGATCACCACCGAGATCGGCACGCCGTTCGAGGGCGAGGACTTCTGGTACTCGGGCTCGGGGGACAACCTCGACCACAGCATGCTGGCCGCCAAGCCGGTCGACGCCGGTGAGCTGACCGCCAAGGTCAAGTACCAGATCGAGCAGGACTGGGACTACGCCTACGCGGTCTACTCCACCGACGGCGGCAACTCCTTCACCTCGATCCCGACGAACCTGTCGACGACGACCGACCCCAACGGCCAGAACTTCGGCCAGGGCATCACCGGCAGCACCGACGGCGAGTGGGTGGACCTGACGGCGAGCCTGGCGGGCGTGCCCGACGGCGCGCAGATCGGCTTCCGCTACTGGACCGACGGCGCGGCGACCGAGCCGGGCCTGCAGGTCGACGCCGTGGCGGTCGACGATGTCGCGGTGACCGAGTGGACGCTGGACGGCTTCGAGGTGACCACCGGGACGACGACGAACTCGTACTTCAACGCCTACATCCTGGAGAACCGGGCCTACACGGGCTACGACACCGGGCTGAAGACGGGGCCGTACAACTTCGGCGACCCGCGCCGGCCGAACTGGGTGGAGCACTTCCCGTACCAGGACGGTCTGCTGATCAGCTACTGGAACACCCAGTACAACGACAACAACGTCGGCACCCACCCCGGTGCGGGCCTGGTCCTGCCGGTCGACGCCCACCCGGGCCTGCTCTACGAGCCGACCGACGACGAGGGCGAGGACCGCACGAACGGGGAGAGCTGGCGCGCGCGGGTGCAGTCCTACGACTCCACCTTCGGACTCCAGGCGACCGACAAGATCACCCTCCACGACCCGGACACCGGTGTCGGCCAGAAGGTCGGCGGCCTCCCGGCCGTGCGCACCTTCGACGACACCAAGGACTGGTGGGTCGCGCCGGGCGAGCAGCCCGACGCCACCGGCTGGACCGGCGTCGACGTGCCCAAGACCGGGACGACGATCACCGTCACCGGGATGAGCGCCGCGGGTGCCCTCATGCAGGTCCGGGTCAACTGACCCGTTGGCACCACGCGAACGGCCCGCCGGCACCCGCCGGCGGGCCGTTCCGCGTCCCGGGACGCCGTGCGCCGCGGGCCTGTCCGGCGACATGCCGGACCGGCGGCCGGATCGGGGTGACCGAGGTCGCACCGGGGGCATCCGCGCTGGTCAGCGGGTTCGAAGTCGACATGGCGGCGACCCGGACGAGGGGTGACCGCCCCATCGGGGGGCCGGTCGCAACGATCGGGTGACGGGCCTTCCGGAGTGGCGTCGAACCCCCCGACGGGGAGTCGGGACAGCCGTAGCTTCTGCCGTGATCGCGGCACTTCCCCGGCCGCGACGCGCGCACGGAGGAGTCCCCTGGTGATCATGGGCACGATGCTGCTGTGGCCGGCCGCGACGGTGCTGGGCTTCCTGCTCTGCACCGCGGTGGTGGTCGCCCTCGGCACCAGCTCCACCGCCCGGTACGAGCACGCCCGTGCCGTCGCCGGCGAGCAGGCCCAGCGCGCCGCGGCGCGCGCCTCGGGCACCCACCCGGCCGGCCGCCGCGTCGCCGCCGCTCCCGCCGGCGGCGGGCAGGGGCAGCCGCGCCCCCAGGGGGTCGCCGTCGCCGTCCGCGCCGCCGAGGCCCCCGCCCCGGCCCGCGTCGCCGTCGCCGCCCCGGGCGCCGGGCACGGCTGGTGGCTGGTCGACGAGGCGGCGCAGGTGCTGGCCGGCCCGTTCGAGGACCGGATCGACGCCGACTGGGCGGCGCTGGCCGGCGGGCTGGTGGCGGTCTCCGTCTTCGGGGCCCCGCGCGCCGACGGCGGCATCGCCCCCCGCCCCTCTCCGGCGGACCGCGCCTGGCTGGCCGAGCTCGGCGACCAGCTGGACCGGCTCCCCGAGGACTGGGACGCGCTGCTGACCGACACCGACCCGCTGACCACCCTGGTCGTGGAGGTCGCCGCCGCGCTGGTCGAGGCGGGGCTGCCGCTGCACGACGCCGCGGGCGCCGGGACGGGGGGCGGGGTCTGCCTGGTGCCCGAGACCGCCTCCTGCGGGGTCCTGGTCAGCTGGCGCACCCACGACCGGATGGGCGTGCAGCGCTCGCGGGGCGACGCGGCGCTGGAGGCGGTGCAGGAGGTCATGGACGCCGCCCTCGCCGACACCCTCGCCGAGCTGGGCTTCGTCGTGCAGACCTACGGCGCCTCCGGCATCCCTCTGGTGACCGCGCTGCGCTGACCTGCGGCCTAGGTGCCGGGCAGGTGGCGCGCCGCTCCGGCGAGCGCCCGGAGGGTGAGCCGGCCGTCGGTCAGGCCGAGGCGCACCACGTCGTCGAAGACCGGCTGCCGCGCCCCGGCGGAGCGGAGCACCGCGTCGACGAGGGCCGGCCGGTGGCTCAGCCAGGACGCCGTCGAGGAGTGCCGCAGGTGCCGGCCCAGCCGGCGGCCCAGCGCCCGCCGGTAGGCGGCCCCGGCTCCCGCCCCGGCCGCGGCCGCCGCTCCGGCCAGGGCGCCGGAGAGCACCGCGTAGAAGATGCCCTCGCCGGTGAGCGGGTTGATCAGGGACGCGGCGTCGCCGGCCAGCAGCACCCGCCCGTCGGGCTGCCGGGGGCGGCCGGTGCTCAGCGGCAGCCGGTGGGCGCGCAGGCCGTCGGGCGCGACGCCGGGCAGCAGCCGGCGCAGCCCCTCCTCCAGGCCCGCCCGGGTCGCCCCGCCGGAGACCAGCTCGCCGTAGCCGACGTTGGCCCGCCCGTCGCCGATCGGGAAGGACCAGGCGTAGGCGGGCCAGCGCTGCTCGGTGGTGACGATGACCTGGACCCCGGCCTGCCCCGGCAGCTCGGGGGCGTAGCCGCGCAGCGCGACGGCGAGCCGGGTGGGCGGGTTCTGCTGCACGCGCACCGCCCGGCGGACCACCGACTCCGCGCCGTCGGCGCCGATCAGCACCCCGGCGGTGACGGACCCGTCCACCTCCACGCGGTCGGGGAGCAGCCGGAGCTGCCGCACCTGGTGCCGGCGCAGCACCGCGCCGGCGTCCTGGGCGGCCGCGACGAGCCGCGCGTCCAGCACGGCGCGGGGGATCACGTGCGAGGGGCGTTCGGTGGCCCGCTCCACCGTGGTGCCGCGCGGGGAGGTCAGCCGCAGCCGCGGGACGGCGGGGAACCCGTCGGTGACGGTGGCCGGGTCCACGCCCAGCCCGGCGAGGACGTCGAGCGCCTCGGCGGCGATGCCGTCGCCGCACACCTTGTCGCGGGGGAAGTCCGCGCGGTCGAGCACCAGGACGCGGCTGCCCGGATCGGCCCGCCGGGCGGCCAGGGCGGCGGCGGCGCCGGCCGGTCCACCCCCGACGACGACGACGTCCCAGTGCTCCACCCGCCCGACGCTAGGTGAGGGCCGCTGGTCAGCGCGCGACCGGGCGCGGGACGCCGTCCCAGTTCTGCGAGAGCAGCCGCCGCCAGCTGTTCAGGTCATGGTCCGCCGGCTCGGTGGTGGCGATGAAGTCGAGCAGCACCTCGCAGAACCGGTCGGGCTCGTCCAGGTGCGGCCAGTGCCCCGCGTCCTCGAACACCTCGACCCGGGCCGAGGGGACGGCGGTGCGCACGGTCTCGGCGTGCTGCGCCGGGACGATCGGGTCGCGGCCACCCCAGATGACCAGCATGGGCACGGAGTCGGCGAGGTAGAGCCGGTCGAGCGCGGTGACCGCCTGGCCGCGGACGTCGACCACCCCGCGCAGGGTGCGCAGGAACGCCCGCCGCGCCTCGACGTCCTGCAGCGCGAGGAGCGCGTCGACGGCCTCGGCGAGGTCGCCGACCTGGCGCCAGCCCGCGGCGCGACCGACCGTCTCGACCACCCGCAGGCCGCTGCGGAGTGGGCCGGAGACGCCTGCGAGGGCGGTCACCACGAGCTCCGCGCCGGGCAGGGTGGCGGCCCGCAGCCCCGCGGAGAGCTCCGGTCCGAGCCCGCCGCTGCCCACGAGCGCCAGCCGCTGGCACCGCTCGGGGAACTGGTAGGCGAACTGCAGGGCGATGCCGCCGCCGAGGGAGTGCCCGACCACGGTGGCTCGCTCGACGTCGAGCACCGAGAGCAGGTCGCGCATCCCGTTGGCGTAGGCGGCGATGGAGTAGTCGCCCCGGGGCTTGTCCGAGTCGCCGTGCCCCAGCAGGTCGGGGGCGATGACGGTGTGGGACCGGGCGAGGCGGTCGATGACCCCGGCCCAGGTCTGGCAGTTGTTCCCCATGCCGTGGAGCAGCAGCAGCGGCGGGCCCTCCCCGGCGAGGAGGAAGGCCCGCTTGTGCCCGTGGACGATCCGCGACTGGCGGACGAGGCGGGGTGCCATCGGCCCAGTGCACCACGGACCGTGTTGCCACGGGGTTACGACTGCGCAGGTCAGGACGACGAGGGCGCGGTCCACTTCCGCGGCGGGTGCTCGTAGGCCGCGGTGAACCGCAGCAGGCCCTCGGCGTCGCCCACCACGCCGAGCGCGTCGAGCCGGCCCGCGTCGAGGTAGCCGTCGTCGACCATGCGCCGCAGCTGGGCCAGCAGCGGCTGCCAGAAGCCGTCGACGTCCAGCAGCGCGGCCGGCTTGGCATGCAGGCCGAGCATCCCCCACGTCCACGCCTCGAACAGCTCCTCGAGGGTGCCCGCGGCGCCGGGGAGGGCGACGAAGCCGTCGGCGAGGTCGGCCATCAGCGCCTTGCGCTCGTGCATGGTCGCGACCACCTCGAGGCGGGGGAGCCCCGGGTGGGCGAGCTCGTCGTCGACGAGGTGCTGCGGGATCACGCCCACGACCTCCCCGCCGGCGGCGAGGGCGGCGTCGGCGACGACGCCCATCATCCCGACGCGGCCACCGCCGTAGACGATGCCGACGCCGGCCCGGGCCAGCCCGGTGGCGAAGGCCGCGGCGGCCTCCTGGTGGGTCGGCGGGCCGGCGTGCGACCCGGTGAAGACGGCGATGCGCACCCGGGTCTAGCCGCCGTAGTAGCGGAAGACCGGCTCGGCGATGCAGACCGGCTTGTCGCCGCCCTCGCGCTCGATCACGGCGCCGAGCGTCACCTGCAGGCCGCCGGTGACCTCCTCGACCGACTTCAGGGTCGCGGTCAGCCGCACCCGCGAGCCCACCGGCACCGGAGAGGGGAAGCGCACCTTGTTCAGGCCGTAGTTGACGCCCATCACCGTGTCGGTCACGGCGAGGACCTGCCCCGAGAGGGAGGCGAGCAGCGAGAGCGTGAGGTAGCCGTGCGCGATCGGGCCGCCGAAGGGGCTCTCCTTCTTCGCCCGCTCGACGTCGACGTGGATCCACTGGTGGTCACCGGTCGCCTCGGCGAACTGGTCCACGTGCTCCTGGGTGACCTCGTGCCAGTCGCTGGTGCCGAGCTCGGTGCCGGTGAGCCCGCTCAGCTCGGCCATGGTCGTCGTGGTGCTCATCGGTGTGCGCTCCTCCGTCGGACGTGGGTGCCTCCCCGCAACGTAGTCCTGGGCACATAGCGCTCTGCCCACCCCGGCGGGGCAGAGCGCGAGCTCCCGCGGGACACCTCCTGACCCGGCCCGGCGGCGCGGCGGCGCGCGACCGGGTTCACTGGCCGTCGTGCTCTCCTCGACCGACGGCTGGACCGCCTGCAGCCAGGGGCACCGCCACTGGGGGCGGGCCGGCGCGGCCGGCCTGCTGATCCACCGCGACGGACCGGACGGCGTCGAGCTGCTGCTGCAGCACCGGGCGTGGTGGTCCCACCACGGCGGCACGTGGGGGACGCCGGGAGGAGCGCTGCACGTCGGGGAGTCGCCCGCGGACGGCGCGCTGCGCGAGGTGGGTGAGGAGCTGGGGCTCAGCGCCGACGACCTCGTCCTGGGCGAGAGGTCCGTCGACGACCACGGGGGCTGGGCCTACACGACGGTGCTCGCCCGGCCGGTGCGCCCGTTCGAGGCGGTCGACCTGCGGCTGGACGGCGAGAGCGACGGCGTGGCGTGGGTGCCGCTGGCGGGGCTGGCCGCGGTGGCCCTGCACCCGGGCCTGGCCGCCTCGCTCGACCGGCTGCGGCCGCTCCTCGCCGGCGACGGCGCGTAGAACCCGTGGTCACGGGGCATCGTCGGGCCGATGTCCCCGAGGGTTAGGTTCGGCGCATGAGCGCCCGCGACGACGTCTCCGAGATCTTCGACAGCTCCGCGTGGGCGCCGGTCGAGGGCTTCGACTTCACCGACATCACCTACCACCGGGCCGTCGACGCCGGCGTCGTCCGCATCGCCTTCGACCGCCCGGAGGTGCGCAACGCGTTCCGGCCGCAGACCGTCGACGAGCTGATCACCGCGCTGGAGGACGCCCGGCTGTCCACCGACGTCGGCTGCGTGATCCTGACCGGCAACGGGCCCAGCCCCAAGGACGGCGGCTGGGCGTTCTGCTCCGGCGGCGACCAGCGGGTGCGCGGGAGGTACGGCTACGAGCACGACAAGGGCCGCAGCAGCGGCCGGCTGCACGTCCTCGAGGCGCAGCGGCTGATCCGCTTCATGCCCAAGGTGGTCATCTGCGTCGTCCCGGGCTGGGCGGCCGGCGGCGGGCACAGCCTGCACGTCGTCTCGGACCTGACCCTGGCCAGCGCCGAGCACGCCCGGTTCAAGCAGACCGACGCCGACGTCGGCAGCTTCGACGGCGGCTTCGGCTCGGCCTACCTGGCGCGGCAGGTCGGCCAGAAGTTCGCCCGGGAGATCTTCTTCCTCGGCGAGGAGTACACCGCCGCCGACGCGCACGCCATGGGCATGGTCAACCGCGTCGTGCCGCACGCCGAGCTGGAGCGCACCGCGCTCGAGTGGGGCAGGACGATCGTGGCCAAGAGCCCGACCGCCCAGCGGATGCTCAAGTACTCGTTCAACCTGATCGACGACGGCCTGGTCGGCCAGCAGATCTTCGCCGGGGAGACCACCCGGCTGGCCTACATGGCCGAGGAGGCCGTCGAGGGCCGGGACGCCTTCCTCGAGAAGCGCGATCCCGACTTCACCCGCTTCCCCTGGCACGTCTGACCGAGGAGGACCGAATGATCGTCGAGGTGGTCACGGGCGCCGACGAGCGCCCCGAGGCGCGGGTGGTCGACGTCGACGACCTGGGCAGCATGCACCTGGCCCTGGGCGCCGTCACGGACGAGGAGGCGGCCGAGGCGCTGGAGCGGTCCGGCCTGGGCCGGCTCCAGGACGCCGAGACGGCGGTGCTGGACGTCGCCGCGCTGCGCGCCGCGGCCGAGCCGCGCGCCACGGCGCCGGACTGGAACACGCGGTGGGACGAGATGGTCGCCGGCGCCCGCGCGCGGGGCCGGCTCTCCGCCGACGGCGCGAAGCTGAAGGTTCAGGTCGAGAGCGCCGCGGGCGCCTGAGCAGCGCGGTCGGGTCCGCCCGGCGGTTGCGGAGAGAAGTCGGCCACACCCAGATGATCGAGATCGTTGTGGTGGGTCCGTTCGCGGGTGAGTATGTCCCGGTGCATATGACTAGCCGTTTCGGGACGGCGTCGTGAGCGGCACGCCGGGGCGTCCGCTGAGCCCGGAGCTGTCCGAGCAGCTGCTCGCCGTCGCCGTCGACATCCTGGCCGACGAGGGGTGGGGTCGGCTGAACAGCGACCGCATCGCCGCCCGCGCCCGCGCCGGCAAAGCCGGCATCTACCGCCGCTGGCCGTCCATGGCGGCGATGGCCCGGGCGGCGGTGAGCCGCTTCGAACTGGTGGTCGTCCCCGAGGACGCCGGCTCGCTGCGCGCGGACCTGCTGGGTCTGATCACCGACCGCTGGACCCGCCCGCTGGACCGGCAGGAGCGCGCCGTGGCCAGCCTCGTGGGCGCGGCCCGGCACGACGAGGAGCTGCGCGCGGGGCTCGACGAGGCGCTGGTGCGCCCGCTCGCCGCCGCCGTCCAGACCCTCGGGGAGCGCGCCCAGCAGCGCGGGGAGCCCGTGCGGCTGGAGCGGCTGCGGCTGCTCACCTCGGTGCTCGAGGCGTTCTGGTGGCAGCGCTACCGGATGGCCGAGCCGCTGACCGCCGAGCAGGTCGAGTTCGTCGCCGACGAGGTGCTGCTGCCGCTGATGCGGCCGGTCGGCGAGGCCGTCGCCGTCTGAGCCCCTTCCGCCGGGTCAGCGAGCCAGGTGGCCGCCGTGACCGTCGTGGTGTCTCGCCCGGACGACCGACCGAGCGGTATGCCCGGGCCCGGCCGCGCCGGGGGTGTGCGCCGAACGTCCGGGCCCACCAGGCACGATGGCCGCGGGTCGACCCCCGCGGAGGGCCGGGGCGCCCCGGACGACGACTGCGAGGAGGGGCCGCCCGGTGCGGACGAGAGCTGCGGTGCTGCGCGAGGCGGGGACCGAGTACGAGGTCGTGGACCTGGAGGTCCTGGACCCAGGACCCGGCGAGGTGCTGGTCGAGATGGCGTACGCCGGCCTCTGCCACTCCGACGAGCACCTGCGGCACGCCAACCCCGGCGGGCGCTACCCGATCGTCGGCGGGCACGAGGGCTCCGGCGTCGTCCAGGCCGTCGGCGCGGGCGTCGCCGGCGTGGCGCCGGGAGACCACGTCGTCACCAGCTTCCTGCCCGCGTGCGGGCACTGCCGGTTCTGCGCCTCCGGCCGGTCCAACCTCTGCGACAAGGGCGCCACCATCGCCACCGGTCAGCTGCCCACCGGCACGTTCCCCTACCGCCTCGACGGCGAGCCGCTGGGCGGCTTCTGCATGATCGGCGCCTTCGCGCGGCACACGCTGCTCAGCGAGTTCTCCTGCGTGCGGATCGACCCCTGGCTGCCGCTGGACACCGCGGCCCTGGTCGCCTGCAGCGTGCCCACCGGTTGGGGCTCGGCGGTCTACTCCGGTGGCGTCCGGCCCGGTGACACGGTGGTCGTGGTGGGCCTCGGCGGGGTGGGGGTCAACGCCGTGCAGGGCGCGGTGCACGCGGGCGCGATGCACGTGATCGGCGTCGACCCGGTGGCCATGAAGCGGGAGTTCGCCGAGTCGTTGGGCGCCACCCGCACGGTCGCCGACGCCGGTGAGGCGGTGGGCCTGGCCCGCGAGCTGTCCCGCGGCACCGGCGCCGACGTCGTCGTCGTGACGGTGGGGAAGATGACCGGCGAGGTGTTCAAGGCAGCCTCGGCGTGCCTGGGCAAGGGCGGCACCCTCGTGCTGACCGCGCTCGCCGACCGCCCCGACGAGGGCCGGGCGACGCTCAACGGGCAGGTCACAACGGTGTTCGAGCACCGGGTGCAGGGCTCGATGTTCGGCTCGTGCAACCCGTTCACCGACATCCCCCGGCTGCTGCGGCTGCACGAGGAGGGCCGGCTGGAGCTGGACGGGCTCATCACCCGCCGCTACGCGCTCGACGAGGTGAACCAGGGCTACCGCGACCAGGCCGCCGGCGAGACGGTCCGCGGGCTGCTCGACCACTCGCGCTGAGGCGGGGCGGGGTTCGGTCGTGCCGCGCGTGGGCAGCCCGGGAGGGTGACCGACCTCCGCATCGCCGTCCTCGACGTCGACGGCACCCTCGTCGACAGCAACTACCAGCACGCCCTCGCGTGGTACCGGGCCTTCCGGTCGCTGGACGAGACGTTCCCCGTCTGGCGCATCCACCGGCTGATCGGCATGGGCGGTGACCGCCTGCCGGCCGCCCTGGGTGGGGACGACGTCGAGGAGCGCATCGGCCAGGAGTCGCGTGACCGCTGGGTGGTCGAGTTCGACCGGCTCATCGACGAGGTCGCTGCCCTGCCGGGCGCCCGCGACCTGCTCACCGCCCTCGGCGACCGCGGTCATCGGGTCGTGCTGGCCAGCTCCGGCAAGGCGCAGCACGTCGACCACTTCCTCGACCTGCTGGGCGCCCGGGACCTCGCGGAGACGTGGACGACCAGCGAGGACGTCGAGTCGAGCAAGCCCGCGCCCGACCTCCTGCAGGTGGCCCTGCGGAAGCTCGGTGAGCCGGCGTCGACGCCGGCCGTCGTCGTGGGGGACTCGGTCTACGACGTGGAGGCCGCGAAGAACGCCGGCATGCCCGCGCTCGTGGTCCGCTCCGGCGGGTTCGGCGACGACGAGCTGCGCGGGGCGGGGGCTCTCGACGTCTTCGACACCCCCGGCGACCTCGCCGCCGCGCTGGACCGCCTCGACCTCTCCACCGCCCCGGCCTGATCAGGCCCGCCCGCCCGCGACCTCCGGGCCCGCGCCCGGGGTGAGCGAGGGTCCGGCGGACGCTGGCGCTCTGCCCACGCCCGGTGGGCAGAGACTGACCGTGCCCGGGTGGACCTGCCCGGTGCCGGCGGGCGGGTGCCTCAGGCGGCAGGGGTCGTCCCGCGGCCCAGCCGGCGGAGCGCCTCGTCCGGCCGGTCGGTGATGAGGGCGTCGACCCCGAGCCCCACCAGGAAGTCGATGTCGGCGGGCGTGTTCGCCGTCCACACGTGGACCTCCTTGCCCGCGGCGTGCGCCTGCGCGACGAACCCCGGGTCGGCCCGCACCAGCGCGACCCCGGGGCCGACGCCGTGCGCGGCGCCCGCCAGTAGCTCGGTCCGCACGGCGCGCAGCCGCTTGCCGATGAGCTGCACGGTCGGGACGCCGGGGGCCAGCGCGTGGACGCGGCGCACCGCGAGCTGGGAGAAGCTCATCACCCGGAAGGCCGGCCGCCCACCCCACTGCGCCGGCCGGTCGCCCTGCAGGAGGCCGTAGCGGCGCAGCGAGCGCACCAGCTCCTGCTCCACGCGGTTGGTGTGCCGGGTCGGGTGCTTGGTCTCGATGGCGAGCCGGACGCTGCCCGGCGTCGCGGAGACGTACTCCAGCAGCCGGTCGAGGGTGAGCACCCGCCCGTTCTCGACGTCGGGCTCGTCCGCGGCGA
Source organism: Blastococcus sp. SYSU DS0510 (assembly GCF_054050835.1). Lineage (NCBI taxonomy): Bacteria > Bacillati > Actinomycetota > Actinomycetes > Geodermatophilales > Geodermatophilaceae > Blastococcus > Blastococcus sp. SYSU DS0510. The sequence goes on from NZ_JBJHAC010000005.1 coordinate 21,482, forward strand.
CCGCGTCGTCCTCCACCCGGATCCGCCGCGCCCGCCGGGCACCGAACCGGAACTGCTCCAGCTCGGCGAGGTCCAGGGCGGAGACGACGCCGCGGCCGTTCGAGGTGTGGCGGACCCTGCGGTCGTGGACGCAGACCAGCACGCCGTCGCGGGTCATCCGCACGTCGCACTCCACCGCATCGGCGCCGATGACCGTGGCGTGCCGGTAGGCGGCCAGCGTGTGCTCGGGCGCCTCCGCCGTCGCCCCGCGGTGGGCGACGACCTCGGGGCCGGTCACCGGGTGCGGGGGCGTGGAGCGGTCGTGCGGCACACAGCGATCTTCCCCGTGCGGGACGGCCCTCGCGACGACGGGTGCCGCGGTCAGACGGCCAGTCGCGCCCGGTACTCGGCGACGGTGATCATCGGCGGGCGCTCGTCGACCGCGACGGCGCTGCTGCGGGGCACGAACCCCGTGCCGTCGCGCCGGAACCGGGTGAGCAGCCCGCTCGGCTCACCGGCGCAGGCGGCCCGGGCCAGCACGGTGGCGACCACCTGCCCGGCCATCTCGCCCAGCGCCTCGACGTCCTGCGAGGTGTGCCGGCGCTCGCCGAGGTCGACCTGGGCCAGCGAGGAGAGCCCGCCCAGGCGCAGCAGGTCGACGAGCAGCCCCACCTCCACGCCGTAGGCCGAGACGAACGGCACCTGCTCCAGCGCGGAGCGGCGGCCGGCGTACTCGCCCCCGAGCGGCTGCACGATCCCGGCGAGCTCGGGCCAGAGCGCGTTGAGCAGCGGCCGGGCGGTGAGCTCGGTGACCCGGCCCCCGCCGGCCGGCACCACGGTGTCCCCGACCTCCAGCGGCCGGGTGTAGCAGCCCTTCACGTAGGCGATCTGGGGGTCGGCCAGCAGCGGCCCCAGCAGGCCCGGCACGTAGTGGACGACGTCGCCCAGCAGGTCGGCGTCGAGGAAGACGACGAGGTCGCCGGTCGTGGCGGCCAGCGATTTCCAGAGCGCCTCGCCCTTGCCGCGGCGGGTGCCGGCGGCGGGCAGCACGTCGGTGGTGGCGACGACCTCGGCGCCGGCGGCCCGGGCGACGGCGGCGGTGGCGTCGGTGCTGTCGGAGTCGACGACGACCAGTTCGTCGACGAGGGGGACGCCGCGCACCCAGTGGGCGTGCAGGTCGGCGACGAGCCGGCCCACCGTCGCCTCCTCGTTGCGGGCGGGGAGGACGACGCTGACCCGGTGCCCGCCGCGCCGTTTCGCCCGCAGCAGCGCATCGACGTCGATCGCGTCGAGGGAGGTCGCGGTCGACGTGCGGTCGGCGAACCAGGCGCGGGCGTCGGGTCTCACCCACACACTGTGGGTCAGGCCGGGAGAGCGCACCAGGGAGCGGCGCCGCTGTTCACCGGCCCGTCACGCGGACGTTCCCGGTGACGCCTCCAGCGGCCGGGGCTCGTGGACGGTCACCCGATCGGGTGCCGGTGCGGGGTGGCGCCGAGTCGCGGGGCGGCCGGGCCTCCTCCACGATGCGGGCATGACCCCAGGTCAGCTGCCCGGACCGCAGGTGGGGGGCGAGGACCGGCGGCGGGTCGCGCTCCTGCTGGAGACCGCCGACGTCCTGGCCGAACGGGCCCACCGGACCGCCGATGCCTCCCAGGCGCAGGTGCTGCTGCGCCGGTCCGCCCAGCGCCGGGCGCAGGCCGCCCGCCTGGCCTCCACCGGTCCGCCCCCGGCGGACGGGCGCCGGGGGGACGACGGTGCGCCGCCGCGCAGCGGAGGCGGCGCGCAGAACTGAGGTCCGCGGGGAGGTCGCGCGGCGTACCGTCCCCGGCGTGGCCGCTGGACTCCCCCCGGCGCCCCGGTGGGCGTGGGCCGTCATGGTGCTGGGCCTGCTGGCGGTCTCGGCGCTGGCCTACCTCCTCGTGAACCGGCCACCCCCGCCCGGGTTCACCGCCCCCGCCTCGGCCGGGCTGGGCCTGGAGGAGACCGCCCCCGCCGCCGCCCCGCTGCGGATGCTCGTGGTCGGCGACGGCACCGCCCTCGCGCCCGAGGGGGTCACCGCGTGGCCGCAGCTGGTCGCCGACGGGCTCTCCGGCGGCGGCACCCGCCCGGTGGAGCTCACCGTCGCCGCGGCCGACGGCAGCGGCTACCTGGACGCGCCGCCCGGGGGCGCGACCTTCGCCCAGCACGCCGAGGCCGCCGGCGGTGACTGGGACGTCGTCGTCTTCTCGGGCTCCCGCCACGACAACGACGCCTTCCCCGACGTGCAGGCCGCCGCGCAGGCGACCTTCGAGGCGGCCCGCGCGGCCTCGCCGGACGCCGCGCTGGTGGCCGTGGGCCCGGCGTGGCCGGAGCTCCCGCCGCCCGGGTACATCCAGACCGACCGCGACGCGGTCGCCGCGGCCGCCGCGGCGACCGGCATCGCCTTCGCCGACCCGCTGGCGGAGGGCTGGCTGACGGGGGAGGGGCTGGTCGGCGAGGACGGCGCGACGCCCACCGAGGCCGGGCACCGCTCCGTGGCCGAGCGGGTGCAGCCCTTCGTCGAGCCGCTGGTGCCGGCCGGTGGGTGAGCCGAGGGCATCCGCCGTCGCCGGGGACGAGCGCCCCGCGCGCGGGCGCGGTTACCGTGGCCGGATGCTCCGCTGGCTCTGCGCGTCCGTCGCCGGGGCCGTCGTGTCCGGGTTCGCCTTCCTGCTGATCACCGGTGAGTACAGCAACGAGGGGCCGGTGCTCCTGACGCTGGTCGGCAGCCACGGGGTGCACGCCGGCGACCTGTTCGTCCTCGCGGGGTGGGCGGTCGCCGTCCTGGCGCTGGTCGGGCTCGCCGCGCCGCCCGGCCGGGTCGCGGACGCGGAGGCACGCATCCGCGGCTGACGCCGTCGTCCTCACGGGCGGCACCGACCCGGAGCGCGGGCCTGTCGGCGCGCCGCGCGGGGCGCCGGGTGGCAGAGTGACGCCCGTGAAGACCTGGCTCGACAGCTGGCCGGTGTACCGCCAGCTCACCGGCTCCGACCCACTGGGCAGAGGCAAGGCCGCGCGCAGCAAGGCCACCGAGGCCACCGTGTCGCGCACCGCCACCGCCGACAAGATCGTGAAGAGCGTCTGCCCGTACTGCGCCGTCGGCTGCGCCCAGAACGTCTACGTGAAGGACGAGAAGATCGTCCAGATCGAGGGCGACCCCGACTCGCCGATCAGCCGCGGCCGGCTGTGCCCCAAGGGCTCGGCGAGCAAGCAGCTGGTCACCAGCCCCACCCGCGTCACGACGGTGAAGTACCGCCGTCCGTTCGCGACGGAGTGGGAGGACCTCGAGCTCGACACGGCGATGGAGATGATCGCCGACCGCGTCCTGGAAGCCCGGCGCAAGGGCTGGCAGGACGAGAACGACGGCAAGCGCGTCAACCGCACCATGGGAGTAGCGAGCCTCGGAGGGGCGACCCTCGACAACGAGGAGAACTACCTCATGAAGAAGCTCTACAGCGCCCTGGGCGCGATCCAGATCGAGAACCAGGCGCGCATATAGCACTCCGCGACGGTGCCCGGTCTGGGTGCCTCGTTCGGTCGTGGCGGCGCCACGAACTTCCTGGAAGACCTCGCGAACTCCGACTGCATCGTCATCGAGGGTTCGAACATGGCCGAGTGCCACCCGGTGGGCTTCCAGTGGGTGGGTGAGGCCAAGGCCCGCGGCGCGAAGATCATCCACATCGACCCGCGGTTCACCCGCACCAGCGCGATCGCCGACCTGCACGTCCCGCTGCGCATCGGCACCGACATCGCGTTCCTGGGCGGCCTGATCAACCACGTCCTGAGCAACGAGCTGTACTTCGAGGAGTACGTCGTCGCCTACACCAACGCCGCGGCGCTGGTGGGCGAGGAGTTCGTCGACTCCGAGGACCTCGACGGCCTGTTCTCCGGCTACGACCCCGAGAACCGGGTGTACGACGAGGACACCTGGCAGTACGAGTTCGAGGAGCCCCCGCACTCGGGCGCCGACGACCCGGCCGAGGCCGCCGAGCAGGACCGGCTCGAGGACGACCCCGCCGTCAAGAAGTCCGACCGCGCGCAGGCGGCCGGCAGCGGTGGCCCGCCGATCCCGGCGAAGCCCAAGCGGGACGAGACCCTGCAGCACCCGCGCACGGTGTTCCAGGTGCTCAAGCGGCACTTCGCCCGCTACACCCCGGAGATGGTGTCCGAGGTCTGCGGCATCGAGCCGGAGGTGTTCGCGCAGGTCGCCGAGTGGGTCACCAGCAACAGCGGCCGCGACCGGACGACGGCGTGGGTGTACTCGGTGGGCTGGACGCAGCACAGCGTCGGCGCGCAGTACATCCGCACCTGCTCGATCCTGCAGACGCTGCTCGGCAACATCGGCCGCCCCGGCGGCGGGATCATGGCGCTGCGCGGGCACGCGAGCATCCAGGGCTCCACCGACGTCCCGACGCTGTTCAACCTGCTGCCGGGCTACCTGCCGATGCCGCACTCCCACCAGCACGACACGCTGGAGGACTACGTCGCCGACGCCGCCGGCAAGGGCGGCTTCTGGGGCAACAAGCCCGCCTACATGGTCAGCCTGCTCAAGGCCTGGTGGGGCGACGCCGCGACGCCGGAGAACGACTTCGCGTTCGACTACCTGCCCAGGATCGACGGCGACCACAGCTCCTACCGGACGATCGCCGACATGATCGAGGGGAAGGTCTCCGGCTACTTCCTCGTCGGCGAGAACCCCGGGGTCGGGCACCCGAACAGCCGGATGAACCGGTTCGGGCTGGCCAACCTGGACTGGCTGGTCGTCCGCGACCTGCAGATGATCGAGTCGGCGACCTTCTGGAAGGAGGGCCCGGAGCACGAGACCGGCGAGCTCGCGCCGGAGACGGTCGGCACCGAGGTCTTCTTCATGCCGGCCGCCACGCACGTGGAGAAGGAAGGCACCTTCACCCAGACGCAGCGGCTGCTGCAGTGGCGGCACAAGGCGGTCGAGCCGCCGAACGACGCCCGCAGCGACCTGTGGTTCTACTTCCACCTCGGCCGGATCCTCCGCGAGCGGCTGAAGGACTCCACCGACCCGCGGGACCGCCCGCTGCTCGACCTCACCTGGGACTACCTGCCCGAGGGCGAGCACGAGGAGCCGAGCGCGGACCTGGTGCTGCGCGAGATCAACGGCTACGGCCCCGACGGTCAGCTGCTGAACTCCTACATGCAGATGAAGGACGACGGCTCGACCACGGGCGGCTGCTGGATCTACTGCGGCGTCTACGCCGACGGGGTGAACCAGTCCGCGCGGCGCAAGCCCGCGAAGGAGCAGGGCGCCGTCGCCTCCGAGTGGGGCTGGGCCTGGCCGCTGAACCGGCGGATGCTCTACAACCGCGCGTCGGCCGACCCGGACGGCAAGCCGTGGAGCGAGCGCAAGAAGTACGTGTACTGGGACGAGGCCGCGGGCGAGTGGACCGGCGACGACGTCCCCGACTTCGAGAAGAAGAAGCGGCCGAACTACGTGCCGCCGGACGGCGCCAAGGCGCAGGACGCGCTGGCCGGCACCGACCCGTTCGTCATGCAGGGCGACGGCAAGGCGTGGCTCTTCGCGCCGGCGGGCGTGGTCGACGGCCCGCTGCCGACGCACTACGAGCCGGCCGAGTCGGTGGTGGAGAACGCGTTCTACAAGCAGCAGGCCAACCCGACGCTCGAGATGATCGAGGGGCCGTGGAACCGGGCCAACCCGACGCGGAGCGAGGTCTACCCGTTCGCCGTCACCACCTACCGGCTGACCGAGCACCACACCGCCGGCGGGATGAGCCGCACGCTGCCCTACCTCTCGGAGCTCCAGCCGGAGTTCTTCGTCGAGGTGAGCCCCGAGCTGGCGCGGCTGCGGGGGCTGAGCAACGGCGAGTTCGCGACGCTGGTCAGCGCGCGCACGGCCGTGGAGGCGAAGGTGCTGGTGACCGAGCGGGTGCGGCCGATCAAGCTGCGCGACGGCACCGTCGTCCACCAGATCGGCATGCCGTACCACTGGTCCTATGCCGGCATCTCCACCGGTGACGCCGCCAACGACCTGCTCGGCATCGTGATGGACCCGAACACCCACATCCAGGAGTCCAAGGTCAGCACCTGCGACATCGTCGCGGGGCGGCGGCCGCGGGGGCCCGAGCTGCTGGAGTTCGTCGAGTCCTACCGCCGCCGGGCCGGGGTGCCGTCGGGGAAGGTCGGCGTGAACGGCCGCGACCCGGTGGCCGCCGAGGCCGGCGAGGGGTCCACCCAGTGACCCCCGCTGGGATCAGGTTCCCTGATCGTGGCGTGTCCTCCCTCAGGGTGTGCGGTGAGGGTGGACGCGCTGGGGTGAGGGAGGACGTCGACGGCCCGCGTCGGCACGACCGCGAGAGGAGGGAAGCGAGATGACGATCAGCTCGGCCAGCCCGGCCTTCACCGGCCGCGACCCGGAGAACCGGCTGTTCGGCCCGCTGCCCGACGTCACGGCGGAGGCCGGCTACGAGGAGGAGCACCCCAAGCGGGTGGGCTTCTTCACCGACACCTCGATCTGCATCGGCTGCAAGGCCTGCGAGGTGGCGTGCAAGGAGTGGAACACCCTCCCGATGGACGACTCCCACGGCGTCCGCGACGCCCTGGGCCTCTCCGGCATGTCCTACGACAACACCGGGCAGCTGGGCGCGAACTCCTGGCGGCACGTGGCGTTCATCGAGCAGAGCCGCGCCGTCGACCTGCCGATGCCCACGTTCGGCCGCCCCGGCGACGACCGCGCCGGCAGCGGCCCGTCCCCGGCGGTGGCCGGGGACGACGTCAGCCTGGCCAACGCCCAGCAGAGCGTGCTGAACGCCGAGGCGCTGAGCGAGTTCGACCCGCAGACCGGGCAGTCCGGCGCGGACAAGCAGATCCGCTGGCTGATGAGCTCCGACGTCTGCAAGCACTGCACGCACGCCGGCTGCCTCGACGTCTGCCCCACCGGGGCGCTGTTCCGCACCGAGTACGGCACCGTGGTCGTGCAGGGCGACATCTGCAACGGCTGCGGCTACTGCGTGGCGGCGTGCCCCTACGGCGTCATCGACCAGCGCAAGGACGACGGCCGCGTCTTCAAGTGCACGATGTGCTACGACCGGCTCACCGACGGGCTCCAGCCGGCGTGCGCCACGGCGTGCCCGACGCAGTCCATCCAGTTCGGCGACCTCGACGAGCTGCAGGAGCGCGCCGACGCCCGGCTGGCGACGCTCAAGTCGCAGGGCGTGGAGACGGCGCGGCTGTACGGGCGGGACGAGAACGACGGCGTCGGCGGCGACGGGGCGTTCTTCCTGCTGCTCGACGAGCCCGAGGTCTACGGCCTGCCGCCGGACCCGGTGGTGACCACGCGGGACCTGCCGGCGATGTGGAAGGCGGCCGGCAAGGCCGCGGTGATGATGGTCGGGGTCGCGGTCACCGCCGTCCTCGGCTCGCGGAGGCGCTGACATGACCGGCGGTATCACCAGCCCCGGCGCCGGGTGGCGCCAGGCCGACCGCGGCCCGGCCGTCCAGCAGCGCACCGGCAGCAAGCGACGCCGGAAGCACGGCCGGGGCCGTCACCGCGGCGAGGTCGCGATGGTGGACGACGTCGAGTTCACCTCGTACTACGGCCGGCAGATCGTGAAGACGCCGGTGTGGAAGTCGCCGGACGTGCCGCTCTACCTGTTCCTGGGCGGGGCGGCCGGCTCCTCGGCGATCCTCGGCGCGCTCGCCGACCTCACCGACCGACCCACGCTGACGAGGGTGTCGCGGCTGACCGCCGGGGCCGGGTCGATGGCGTCGGTGGTCTTCCTCATCCACGACCTCGGCCGCCCGGAGCGCTTCCTGCACATGCTGCGGGTGTTCAAGCCGACCTCGCCGCTGTCGGTCGGCTCCTACATCCTGGCGCCGTTCAGCGCGGCGGCCGCGGCGACGGCGGCGGTGGAGCTGCTGGGCTGGTTCCCGCGGCTCAAGCGCTTCGGCGGCGTGGTGGGCGCGATCTTCGGTGGCCCGCTCGCGACCTACACCGGGGTGCTGCTGGCCAACACCGCGGTGCCGTCGTGGCACGCGGCGTACACCCAGCTGCCCTACGTCTTCGGTGGTTCGGCGATGGCGGCCGGCGGCGGCATCACGATGATGTTCACGCCGGTCGAGGAGGCCGGGCCCGCGCGGAAGATGGCGATCGCCGGCGCGGCGATCGAACTGGCCGCGATGCACAAGGTGGAGAACGACCACGGGATCCTGAGCGAGCCGTTCCACGAGGGCCGGCCCGGCACGCTCATGCGCGCCGCGCAGGCGTGCACCGCGGCGGGCGCCACCCTGACGGCGGTGGCCGGACGGCGGCGATGGGGCGCGGTCGCCTCGGGCACGCTGCTGGCGGCCGGGTCGCTGCTCACCCGCTTCGGCGTCTTCGAGGCCGGCATCGCCAGCACCAAGGACCCGAAGTACGTGGTCGTCCCGCAGAAGCAGCGGCTGGCGGCACGGCAGCAGGAGCACGCCGACACGACGACGCGCTGACGCGGAGGCGGCTCCCGCAGCGGCGGCGGGCCGCCGGGTCAGCGCGCGGCGGCGGGGCCGGGCAGACGCACGACCGGGGGAGTCGCGCGGTTCGGTGACCACGGGCACACCCCGGTCCGCGTACCTTCCTGGCCATGTCGGGGACTGATCAGGCCGCGAGCCGGACCACGCCGCGGCCGCCCGTCGGCCTGCTGCGCTTCCGCAGCGACATCCAGGGGCTGCGCGCCGTGGCGGTGGGGCTCGTCGTCGCCGACCACGTCTTCGGCTGGCCGCACGGCGGCTTCATCGGCGTCGACGTCTTCTTCGTGATCTCCGGGTACCTGATCACCGCGCTGCTCCTCCGGGAGCTCGCGTCGACGGGCACCGTCTCCTTCCGCGACTTCTACCTCCGCCGCGCCAAGCGGATCCTCCCCGCGGCCATGGCCGTGCTCGTGGTGACCGTCGTCGTCGGGTACCTGCTGTGGTTCCTGCCGCGGGCCAACCAGACCGCGGTGGATGCGCTGGCCGCGGCGCTGTTCGTCGAGAACTGGCACCTGGTGGCCGTCGGGGCGGACTACCTGCAGGCGCAGGGGCCGCCGTCGCCGGTGCAGCACTACTGGTCGCTCTCGATCGAGGAGCAGTTCTACGCGCTGTGGCCGCTGCTCCTGCTCCTCGCCTACGGCCTCTTCGGCCTCCGCCGCCGGCCGGGCCGGCTGGTCTGGATCCTCGGCGTCGGGATCGCGATCTCGCTGGCGTGGGCGGCCTACCGGACGGCCACCGCCCCGACGGCCGCGTACTTCGACACCCTCGCGCGCGCCTCGGAACTGCTGATCGGGGGGCTCGTCGCCGCCGTCGGGGGCCCGGCGGTCGTCGCCGACCGGTTCCGCGCGGGGCTCGCCGTCGGCGGGCTCGCGGTCATCTTCGGCTCCGCGGTGGTGATCTCGCCGTCCTCGGCGTTCCCGTTCCCGTGGGTGCTCGCGCCCGTGCTGGGGACGGCGATGGTGCTGCTGGCCGACCCGCCGCGGTCGGCGGCCACCGTCCTGCTGACCAACCCGGTCTCGCAGCGCCTGGGCCAGTGGTCGTACTCCATCTACCTGTGGCACTTCCCGGTCGTGGTGTTCGGAATGGACATCCTCGGCAGCTCCGTCCCGGTGCAGCTGGCGCTCCTGGCGCTCACGCTGGCCCTCTCCGCGGCCTCGTACCGGTGGATCGAGCGGCCCGTCCTGGCGATGCGCCCCGCCTTCCGCCCGACCTCCGGGTGGTCCAGGCCCCGCCGCCCCGGGTACCTGCTGCCGGTCGGCGTCGCCGGGGTGCTGCTCGTGGTGGGTGCGGCGCAGTTCTGGGGGCCGGCGTGGCTGCGCGGCAGCGACACCGTGAGCGCGGGCCCGGCGGCCTCCGTCACGGGGGAGCGGCCGAGCGCGGACCGGCTCGCGGAGCAGATCGAGGCGGCGCTCGCCGCGGACTCCTGGCCGGACGACCTCACGCCCTCCTTGGACGGGCTCGGGCCCGCGCAGCAGGCGGAGGAGATGGGCACCGAGGCGCCGGGGTGCCGGAACACGGTGACGGCGGGAGGGGGGCCGCTGGTCTGCCAGGACGGGCCGGCGGACGCGCCCAACACGGCGCTCCTGGTCGGCGACTCGGTGGCGATGAGCTGGGGGCCCACGGTCGACGCCATGTTCTCGGGCGACGACTGGCAGGTGCTCGGGCTGGGCTTCGCCTCGTGCCCGCTCGTCGACGTCGCCGCCGCACCGCCGGCCGAGCCACCCGGCTTCCCGGAGGACTGCGCGGCCGCGCGGGAGCGCACGCTGCAGTTCATCGAGGAGACCGCCCCCGACGTGCTGGTCATGTCGGCGGGGCAGGGGTACTTCGGCAACTTCGTCAGCGGCGCCACCGGCGACGACGCGATCGAGGAGTGGCAGCGCGGCCTGGAGTCGACCCTCGAGGCGGTGGCGCCGCTCGTGGAGTCCGTGGTGGTCCTCGGCAACCCGCCGCTGGGCGCCGACCCCCGCGCGTGCGGGGGACGCCTGAGCGGCCCGCAGGACTGCGTCCGGTCGATCAGCCGCGGCTTCCTGGACAAGACGGAGGCCGAGCGGGCCGCGGTGGAGACGCTCCAGGAGGCCGGGGCCGACGTCACCTACGTGGACACCCGGGAGCTGTTCTGCGCGGACGGCCGCTGCCCCGCGTTCGCGGGCTCCGTGCTGCTGCGCACGGACGAGACCCACCTGACCGCGGCCGCCGCGGACATGGTCGCGGCCGCGGTCCGGGAGATGGTCCCGGAGCGGGTCACGTCCTGACCGCGGGCCCTCCCGCCCGCCCTGCCGGAGGCTGAAAGCCGTGCCGGGTGGTCGCTCTCTGCCCACTCAGGCGGGGCAGAGAGCGACTGGCCGGGGAACACGTCCTGCCCTGCTCAGACCCGGACCACTCCCCAGCGGACGCGCAACGCCGCGAGACGGGCAGCGGGCGCTCCGGGGACTGACCACCGGCCGGGCTCTACGGACCCTGTGCGCCTGCCCGTCCGGCCGGCGGGCCGCCCGGTCGTGGCCATGTCCGCGCAGTACATCTCTGCCCACCAGGGCGGGGCAGAGACCTACTGCCCGCGGACCGGCAGTGCCGCCCGCAGGCCAGGGCGCGCGGCCGGCCTACCCGCGGGGCGTGGTCTCGCGGCGGGCCGTCGGCGGGCGCCAGCCGGTGGTGTCCCGGCGGGGCGCCTCCACGAGCTCCGGCTCGGCCGAGTCGACGAGGGCCCCGCGGCTCGGCGCCAGGTCGGCCGGGTCGACGCTGATGGAGCGGAAGACACCGTGGTCGAGGGCCGGCGCCAGGTCGGGGCGGGCGCCGTACACCTCGGCCTCCGCCGTCGCCACGACGAAGACGCACGGGGTGCTGGCGGGCGAGCCCAGGTAGGGCTGCGACGTCGCGCCGGCCATGGCGTACCAGGGCAGGCCCATCGCGCGCACCAGCCGGTGCACGCGGTCGTCGAGGATGGTGACCAGGCCGGGGACGCCGCAATTGCGGGCGTACCGCCAGATCCCGTGGCAGAGCGCGACGCTGACCTCGGCGCCCGCCGCGCCGGCGCGGTAGCGGGGGTCCACGGCCAGGGTCGCGACGTCCCACACCGTGCCCGGGGTGAGGTCGACGGCGCCCAGGCTGTCGGCCACGGGCAGGTGCCACGGGTCGCCGGCGACGTCGAGCAGGGTCTTCACGGGCTCCGCGTCGGCGGTGATCAGCCGGGCGGTGCCCAGCGCGACGCCGCTGACGTCGTCGACCACCGCGACGAACCGCGACCGCGCCTCGTACGGGCCGTACTCCTGCGCCAGGAGCTCGGGGGTGTTGCCGAAGGCCTGGAGGAAGACGTCGGCCTCCACCTGTCGGGCGGCCTCCCGCTCCTGGGGGGAGTGCGCGACGATCAGCCGGAGCCCCATCTCAGAAGCCCTTCGCGACGACGGTGCCGGCGTCGAAGAAGTCGGCGGTGAAGGCGACGGCGACGTCGGGGTCGAACGCCTTGCAGGTGTAGATGTCCACCGAGAAGAACAGCCGCGGCTGCTCCCAGGCGTAGAAGTGCGCCCCGGAGGTCTCCCAGTGGATCCAGCCGGCCCAGCCGTAGAGGTCGGAGCGGTGCGTCACGGGCTCGAGGAGCTGCACCATGCCCACCTCGCGGGACAGCCCCGAGAGGTACGTCCGGATCTGCGCGTCGTCGACGGGCGTGGCCGGGTAGCCCTCGATCACCAGTCGCTGGCGAAGGATCTCCGGGGCGAGCTCCCGCCACGCGAGTGGATGAGAGACCAGGTCAGAGGCAGGGGAGGACGGCGTCACCTGCTCATAGTCCACACCCGGTAGCGCAGGGTGTTCACCCAGGTCGGCGTGTCGCCTGGTCGTGCGTCACCCGCAGGGCGTCGTCCTGACCCTCCGGGGTCAGCGAGGGGTCGCCCCCCGCCCGAGCTGGGGAATGAGCGCCGCGTCGACGAGCCCGGAATCCGAAGCGGAGAGCCAGCGCAGGAAGTCGTCGACGGGCATGGGGCGGGCGATCGCGTAGCCCTGGGCGACGTCGCACCCCAGCCGGGCGAGGGCCGCGCTCGTCGCGAGGGTCTCGACCCCCTCGGCGACCAGGTTCAGGCCGAGGGCGTGCGCGAGCGCGACGGTGCTCTGCACGATCGCGGCCGCCCGGGGGTCGCGGTCGACGTCGGCGGTCAGGCTGCGATCGAGCTTGAGCTCGTCGGCCGGCAGGTGGCGCAGGTAGGCCAGCGAGCTGTAGCCGGTGCCGTAGTCGTCGATCGACGTCCGGACGCCGGAGCGGCGCAGGTCGGCGAGGACCGTGCGGCCGCGCTCGGGGTCGGCCATGAGGGTGTCCTCGACGAGCTCGAGGGTGAGCGCCCGCGGGGGCAGGCCGTGCCGGTGCAGCGCGGCGGCGACCTTCCCGGCGAGGTCGAGGTCGGTGACGTTGGCCGCCGAGAGGTTGACCGACACGGGGATCTCGCGGTCGGGCCACCACCGGGCGGCCGCCTCGAGCGCGAGCTCGAGCACCCGGTCGGTCAGCGGTCGCAGGAGGCCCGCCTGCTCGGCCGCCGGCAGCAGCGCGGCGGGGGAGAGCAGCCCGCGGGTCGGGTGCTCCCACCGGACCAGCGCCTCGGCGCCCACGATGCTGCCGTCGTGCATGTCCATCTGGGGCTGGAGGTGCACCCGCAGCTCGTCGCCGGCCAGCGCCGTCCGCAGCTCCTCCATGGTGCGCAGCCGGTCGCTGCCCGCAGTGCCGGTGACGGGGTCGGGCACGTAGACGTGCACGCCCTCGCGGGCGCGCTTGGCGCTGTACATGGCGACGTCGGAGCAGTGCAGCAGCTCCTGGACGGTCGCCGCGGGGGTCGGCGCGGTGGCGACGCCGATGCTCACGCCGACGTGCAGCCGCACGTCGGCGACCGTGAAGGGGACGAGCAGCAGGTCGCGCAGCCGCTCGGCCAGGGCGCGCGCGTCGGCGGTGTCCGCGGCCGGCATCAGGACGGCGAACTCGTCGCCGCCGAGCCGGGCCAGCAGGTCGCCGCTCCGCAGGGAGCCGCGCAGCCGCGGCCCGATCTGCCGGAGCAGGTCGTCGCCGGCGGTGTGGCCGAGGCTGTCGTTGATCTCCTTGAAGCCGTCGAGGTCGAGCAGCAGCAGGGAGGCGGGCCGCTCGGGGCTCGCCGCGGTGACGACCCGCTGCGCCTGCTCGAGCAGCGCGCGGCGGTTGGCCAGGCCGGTGAGCTCGTCGGTGCGCGACTCGAGCTTGACCTGGTTGTAGCCGCGCACCTCGCGGAAGGTCACGGCGATGCGGACGATGCCGGCCAGCACGCAGCCGATGGCCAGCCAGCCGGCGACGTCCGGCACGGGCTGCGACCAGGGGCTGAGCACGAGGAGGCTGGCGACCAGGCAGGCCAGGGGCACCGCCAGCAGCCGCCACCCGATGCGGGAGCCGCTGCTGCCCAGGTGGCGGGGCGGCTCGACGGCGCCCTCTGCAGCCGCGGCGCACAGGACGACGGTGATGAGCCAGCCGAGCTCGAGCGGGCCGCCGTCGACGTAGGTGCCCTGCACCTTGAGGGCGAAGAGGACGAGGTCGGAAACGGCGATCATGCCCAGGCCGGCGCCGAGCAGGACGAAGGTGCGATCCAGGCGCACGCCGAGGATGCCGCCGACGGCCATGACGACGGCGATGAGCAGCACCGTGGTGATCGGCGGGACCAGGTCGACGGCCGCGATCGGCGTCTCGCCGGGGTCGGTGAGGAGGTAGGGCCCCAGCAGGAAGGCGACGCCGGCGGAGAGGCTGCCCAGGGCGGCGACGACCCCGTCCAGCCACATGCTGGGGTGGAAGCGCGGCACCCGGGCGCGGATGAGCACGACGACCGGCACGTACATGGCCAGGTAGGCCAGGAACATGACCGCGTGGGAGAGGTCCGACGACGGCTCGTTGCCCTGCAGGCCGGACGAGAGCACTCGCAGCGCGTTGCCGAGCGCCCCCAGGAGCAGCGCGACGGCGAGCCCGGCCCAGGCGAGCCGCTCGCTGCGCACGCGCCGCGCCGCGACCACGCAGGCGGCCGCGGCGGCGAGGTAGGGCAGGTTGTAGAGGACGACGTCGTAGGCGCGGTCCCAGGCGGCGCCGGCGGGGCGCGGTCCGATGCCGGTGGCGAAGAGCGCGACCAGGCCGACGGTCAGGAGGAACAGGGAGCTGGGACGACGAGGCACGGCCCTCTCCTGATCTCGCTGGTCCATGGACGGGGACATCGGCAGCGGATCGGCCCGGCTGGACCCGTCCGCGCCCCGGCTCACCCGGAAGGGGCAGTCGCGCCGGCGGCCGGTGCCGGACGGCGCACCCGGTCACGAGTCGTCGTCGGACTGCCGATGACACGTGCATGGACCGTGGGAACGGAGAAGGGCAGCCGCTGCGGGTGGCACCGGAGCTCGCGCCGACGGACGACACCTTGGTGCGCCGCAGCGCCGAGGCGGCGGCGTACGGCCGCCATGCCGCACCGCCGTCGGCCTACGGTCCGGCCGACGTCCACCGGCTGCTGCCCGTGCCGGCCGCTGATCCGGCCGCTGATCCGGCCGCAGCCCGAGCCGACGACGAGGTCGCTCCGATGCCGGCCGACCGTCCGGTGCGGGTCCACGCCGACGAGGACCGGTCGGCGGACACGGGGACGTCGAGGGCCACCGGCTTCCTGGCCCGCCTGCGCCTGCTCCCCAAGGTGGCGTAGCGCACGAGCAGCGCCGGCGGCCGCCGCCGGAGAAGCCCGATCGGCGTGACGACCCGCCGCCATATGCGTGACCTCCCTCACGTCTGCGTGTCGCACAGCCGCCGGATCGTCCTCCGTGATAGCCGTCCGCCCTTCGCCGCGCTGTGTTCCGCGAGGGTGTGCCGAGGCGCCGGTGGGAGGGTCGTCGGGGCCCGCGCGCGTCGACAGGATCGGTGGCGCACAACGTATTCGTCGGCACCTGGGCGTGTGACGAGCGATGCATTTGCACCGGTCTCGCACCACGGTTCCCGGGCTTCGCGCGGTCCGTGCGAACTCGCGGCCGAGCCGCGCCGGAGCAGGCGGCGCGTGCCCCCTGCCCTCGCCCCCACCAGGCAGTTCTCCGCCGGGCGGGCGCGCCGGCCCGGGTCGGGTGGGCGTGCCTGATCGGGTGCCCGGGAATGGCGAAGAGGCAGGCGCGCAGAATGGCGGACAAATGTGCCGGCGACCCGCGGAAATGGTGCGGTGAGCAGTTGCCGGACCAGTACTCACAGTGACGATACCGGGCCGCAGCCACTCGGATGACCCGGAGCGAGGCGCGAACTCGCACGTCACGCGGCTGCCGTCGATGCATCGGCATTACCCAAAGTAGCCGGTTGAGCGCACAAAGATCGTGCCGGTAAAGCCTTCTCCGACGGCTCTCTCCGACATACGTTTTCGACGCCCGCCCATCGTTGCCGCGATGTCGGGGGAACGTGGGGGATGAATTCGTGAGCCCGGAGCGCACTCGCCGGGGCGCTCACGGCAATCGGGGGGATCCGGTGGGAACTGCAGGGTTCGAGGGCGCTCGCACGCGCCTTGCGGAAGGCCGTCGCGTCGCCGCGGAGGCAGGCACGACCTTCGCGCCGCCGATCCCCCGGCAGTACCGCTTCGAGTCCAACGCTGCGGTGCTCGCGCCGGCCGAGATCCCGCGCACGGTCCCGAAGCCGGGCAGGGGCGCCCATCGCCGGCAGGCGCGGGTCACGGCCGTCATCCCGGCGCACAACGAGGAGGTCGGCATCGCGCAGACGATCGCGAGCCTCCGCCGGCAGACCATGCCGCCCGAGCGCATCCTCGTCGCGGCCGACAACTGCACCGACGGCACGGTCGAGATCGCCCGGGCGCTGGGCGTCGACGTGCTGGAGACCCGCGGCAACACCGCCAAGAAGGCGGGCGCGCTGAACCAGGGGCTCGCGCTGGTCCTGGCGGCGCTGGAGCCCGACGACGTCGTACTGTCGATGGACGCCGACAGCCGGCTCAGCCCCGACTTCATCGAGCGCGGGATGCGCTACTTCGAGGCCTACCGGCAGCGGGGTGGGATCAGCGGCTCCTACGAGGCCACCGACCACCCGTCCCGGATCGGCCTGCTGCAGAAGATCGAGTACGCCCAGGGCCTGCGGACGGTGCACCGCCGCGCGGGCCGGATCCACGTGCTCTCCGGGGCGGCCACCATGTTCACCGCCGAGGCGCTGCGGGCCGTGGCCGGCGCCCGCGGCTCCGCCCTGCTGCCCGGCGTGCCGGGGCAGGTCTACCACGAGGCGTCGCTCACCGAGGACTACGAGCTGACCGTCGCGCTGCAGCGGCTCGGGTACGACCCCCGGTGCGCGCGGGACTGCCAGGTGATCACCGACATCATGCCGACCTGGGCGGAATGGCGGACCCAGCGGCTGCGGTGGCAGCGGGGCACGCTGGAGACGCTCATGACGTACGGCTTCGTCGAGCACACCCGCAAGGCCTGGCTGGTCCAGGCGTGGACCTACTTCCGCAGCCTCGTGCCGCTGCTCATGGTCGCGGCCTGGTCCTACGCGCTGGCCCTCGAGGAGCCGTCGCTGCACCTGATCTGGCTGGTGATCATCCCCGTCTTCGTCCTCGACCAGGTGCTGGCCTCCTGGCGGGCGGGACGGCGGGGCCGCGTCTACGCGGCGTTCCTGCTCCCGATGGTCGTCTACGACATGGCCCAGGCGATCGTGAACTGGCAGGCGCTGTCCCGCGCGCTGCACGGCGCCGAGCCCGAGTGGATCACCTGATGGACGGCGGATTCCCCGCCCTGCTCGAGCAGGTGAGCCACGACGGGTTCATGGGCGCCACGACCGTCCTGACGGCGGTCACGGTGCTCATGCTCTCCCTGGCGGTACGACGCATCCTCCCGAAGAACGACCGTGACGAGACCCTGCCGGCGCGCGAGCAGGGCGGACGATGACCACCACCTCCGCCGCGCCCACGGGGGCCTACCGGGCGCCGCACTGGCACGACGCGCTGCTGCTGGCCCTCCCCCCTCGCCTGGTCCGCCCGGCGAGCCGCCGGTGGATCGCCCGGCTGCCGCTGGTCGTGACGGCCGTCGTGCTCGCGGTCCTGGCGCTGCGGCTGCGCAACGGCGCCTCGGCCGACGAGGCGCTCGCCGTCAACACCGGCCGGGACGTCATCGGGCAGTGGATCGCGCAGGCGCCGGCCGGCGTGCCCGGCGACGCGCTGCCCGGCGCTGCCTTCCTCTACCCCGTGCTGGCCGCCGGGCTCGACAGCGTCGGCGGGCTGTTCCTCGTCCGCGCGTTCGGGCTGGCCTGCGTGGTCGCCGCGATGGTCCTGCTGTCGGGCGCGGTCGCGGCGCGCTTCCCGCACCGGGCGGGCGTCCTGACCGCGGTGGCGTTCGCGCTGAGCGCGCCGGTGGTGTTCGTGGCGGGGCTCGGCACGGCGGACGCGGTGGCGTTGGCCGGCCTGGCGGGCGCCCTCTGGGCGATCGCCGCGCGCGGTGGCGCCGCATCGGCGCTGGGAGCCGGCGCCCTGCTCGCCCTGGTGCCGGTCGTCCAGCACTCCACCGCCCTCCTCGTCCCGCTCGTCCTCGTCGCGGGGGCGGCCCTGGCCGGCGCCGGTGCGCTCCGCCGGGCGGTCCTCGTCGGCGGCACGGCGGTGCTCCTGACGGCCGTGGTGCACCTGCTGGGGGCAGGGGCCGGCACGCGGGCCTGGACCGACCTCTTCGGCAACGTGCCGCTCAGCCCCCACCCGTGGACGGGGCTGGTCGGCTGGCTGGTGCTCGACATCGGCATCCTCGTGCTGCTGGCCGGCGTCGGTGCGGTGCTGGTCGCGGCCACGGGAAGGGCGAACGCGGTGCTGGCGGCGGCGCTGCTCGCCGGGAGCGCTGTGGTCCCGGCCGCGCAGCTGTGGACGGGCTCGGCGGTGGCGTTCGACCGCAACCTGGCGTACTCCGCGCTCTTCCTGGCGCCCCTGGCCGGGCTTGCGCTGAACCGGCTGTCGCGGGGCACGTGGCGGCTGGGGCCGGTGTTGCTGCTCCTGCCCGTGCTGGTGCTGTTCGGGTTCTCCCGGTCGGGGGCGGTCTACGCAGCCTGGCCGGACGTCCGGCCCGTCGTCGCGGAGATCCTCGACGACCCCGCGGCGGGGTCCTACCTGGCCAGCGGCACCGCCGCGGAGGCGCTCGAGTTCCACACCTTCGACCAGCCGGCGGTGCAGTGGGCCGACACCTACGGCCTCTACGCCCGCGGCGAGGACGCCGTCCGGGTGGCCGTCGAGGACCTCGAGTACGAGACGATCGTCCTGCACTCGGCCAGCACCGGCTCGCCGGCCGAGGACGCCATGGAGGAGGTCATCCTCACGGCGCTGCACGACAACTACACCGACTACGAACTGGTGGCGGCGATCCCGGCCTCGGGCGTCGCCGACGCCGACGTCTGGCTGGTCTACCGGCAAGTGGGCCGGTGAGCCGCCGGCGACGGATGCTGCTGCTCGCGCTCGTGGTCGTGGTGGGGCTCACCTTCGCCGGTTACCGGGTGGTCTCCGACGTATCGGGCAGCGCGACGACGTCGGCCGGGCCGGCCTCGGATGGTGAGCCGGTGGAACTCCGCCCTCTCGCCAGCGACTGCTCCGGCGGGTACGTCGTCCTCAGCTTCGACGACGGGCCGCGGCAGCACACCGGTGCACTGCTCGACCGGCTGCGCGACCTCAGGCTGACCGCCGTCTTCTTCTGGAGCGGGCACAACATCGAGGGCCGGGGCGAACTCGTCCGGCGGGCCGTCGCCGAGGGGCACGTCCTGGGCAACCACACCCAGTCGCACGCGGACCTCACCACCGGGGAGCTGCCCTCCGGCGAGCAGGTGGTGCCGTGGGGGGACGCTCAGATCCGCGACGAGCTGGCGCGGGCCAACGAGCTGCTGGTGGCCCATGGGGCGCCGGTGCCGGAGCTCTACCGGCCGCCGTACGGGGCGATCAACCGCCAGGTGGACGACGTCGCGCAGACGCTGGGCCTGCGCCTGGTCATGTCCTTCGGCCGGGACGCGAGCGACAACCTGGTCGACTCGCACGACACCGAGGGCATCTCCGCCGAGGAGATCGCGGCGAACGTCGTCGGCCCGATGCGGGACGGTTCGATCATCACCATGCACGACGGCCTCGGGCAGGCGACGCTCAACTCGATCGAGGCCCTGCAGGCGGTGGTCGACGCCATGAACGAGCGTGGGCTCTGCACGACCACCGAGGTGCGGGCCGATGCCACCGGGCGGATGCTCGACCTCACCGGCTCGGCTCAGGTGCGGAGCTCGGCGCCGAAGGCCTCGGCGAACGGGTAGCCGTTCGCGGCCTCGATGGTCATGTCCCACACGTAGGCGCCCCGGACGCGGTGGCCGGCGTCGGCGAGGGCGCGGTAGGCGGCGAGGTAGTCCTCGACCGGCATCTGCCCGGGGTCGCCGAGGGCGGAGCCGGCGTAGGTGGTGCCGATCGCGAACCGCGAGGGTTCCAGGCCGCGGTCGAACAGCCGCCGGGCCGTGGCGACGATGTCGGCCCGGCGCTGCGCGGGGGTCTGGGCGAAGTCGTAGAACTGCGGCCCGTAGAGGTCGCAGACGCGCCCCCGCCAGGTGCGCCCGTCGACGGTGGCCTCGCCCTCGGTCAGGGCGAAGTCCTCGTACAGGCGCAGGCCGGGCTCGGCGGAGACGGTGACGGCGAAGTCGGCTCCTCGGCTCGCCTTGAGCCGGGCGCTGGCGCTGACCAGGGCCGGCAGGTCGGTGCCCCGGCCGCCCTGCTCGAGGTCCCAGTCGACGCCGTCGCAGCCGTAGGCGTCACAGATGGCCTCGATGCTGCTGACCACCTCGTCGACCTGCTCGTCGGTGCGGACGACGATCCCGCCGTCCTCCGCGCCGCCGACGGAGAGGAGCACTTTCGCGCCCCGGGCCTGGACCGCCGCGATGTCGGTGCGCAGCTGCTCGGGCGTCACGCCGCTGCCCTGGTCGGGGTCGAACTGCAGCCGGCCGGTGCCGGGCTGCGCGCTGGTGGCGAAGGCGAGGAAGAAGACGGTGACCCGGTCGCTGGCGGTGGTCAGCCGGGGTGAGCCGTCGGCGCGCCAGTACTCGGCGACGACGGCGCGGGGGAGGGCATTCTCTGCGCCGTCGGGCGTGAGCGTCGATCGCACAGCAGTGACCACTCCGATCGTGACGGCCAGCGCCAGGACGCCGACGACGACGGGCAGCACCACCCGGCGCGCGCGAGAGGGCACCGGCACCCCTCCCGCAGTTGTCCTTACCCGGCGAGCCTGCCAGGCGTCAGACGAGTCCGCTGTCGATCGACTGCTGCCAGGCCATCTCGTCGATGACGGCGCGCTTCTCGACGTCGTCGAAGCGCACCTTCTTCCAGCGGCCGTCGGCACCCGCCTTGGTGCTGCTGCGGTGCCACTCGCCCTTGCGGGTCAGGAACCAGGAGCGGCCGTGGAAGTCGGCCCCCTCGAACGCCCAGCCGGTCAGGCGGGTGAGGCCGGTGCGCCGGCGCTCGGCCTCGCGGGCGTAGGGGAGCAGGTAGAGGCAGACGTCGGTGAACTGCACCGCAGAGAGCCGGCGCAGCCGGTGGACCGCTGAGCGGACCTCCTGCTCGGTGCGCCGGTCGTCGCGGGCGTAGAGGAGCCAGACGGCGTCCTCGTCGGCGAGCTCGAGCAGGGTGGTGCGCTGCCGCAGCCGCTCGGCCTCCGCGGCGGCGGCTTCCTCCTCGCGGCGTTTCTCCTCGGCGGCCGCGGCGGCGCGGGCCCGGAGCCGGGCGTTGGCCAGGTCGCGGTCGCACACCCGCCAGCCCTGCCACAGGTCGGAGTGGTCGGCGCAGACGGCGCGGGTGCACTCGGTGCACTCACCGATCGCGGGCTCGCCGCAGCGACAGGTGGCTGCGTCGTCGTCGCAGGTCTGGATGTAGACGGTGCCGCAGCGACGAGTCTCCGCCTGTGACGAAACGGCCGGTGACCCGGCGCCGGCGGGGACACCGACGAGCTGATCGACACGGACGTCGGCATCGCACCGCCAGTAGCCGGTCAGGATCTGCGTGCGCGTGGCCGTCGCCCCACACGAGGGACAAGGCATAGCGGGGAGCGTAGGACGAGTGATCCGGGGCAGAGCCCAGGTCGGCGACGTGTCGCCACTCGCACGCACCCAGGTCACATGGGCACCTGGATGCCGGGTCCGGTAACGCCAGCACAGGTCAGCAGTCCGGGAGCTGCGGGACTAAGGGGTCTCCCGCGGCGCTGACGCATGTGCGCCGAGGGGAGAGCTCAGCTGGCCCGTGCGACGTCCTGGAACGAGACCTCGGAGCGGGCGCCGCAGTAGCTGCAGGCTTCGAAGACCCGGGTGTGCGGGTCCCACGCCGGGTTGAGGCGGTTGTGGAACCGCCGGACGTTCCGCGACTCGACGAGCACGACCTCGGTGTTGCCGCACAGCGAGCACGGACGGCTCGCCGGACCCAGGACGTGGCGTTCGCGGAGTGTCATGTCGACGATGATTACCGTGCGTGCGCTGCCGTGCAACGCACGGGAAGACCGTTAACGCGTCCGGTGGTACGCGGAGGCGCCATACGGCTCGTGTCGTCACTGAGAGTGCTTGCAGCAGTGCACAGGGGTGGTCCCGCCTCTTCCCAGAGCGTGCCGGTCCGTGCGGAACCGCTGGTCACGGATGGGGCTCGAATGACGTGTGTTCCGTCGGCATGAGCGGCCTCGCGGATACCCTCCGGCGGTGCGGGGATGGAATCTGGATCGGCCACCTCGGTGGGGCCTGATCGCGCTCGTGTTTCTCGTGCTTGCCAACGTCGGGTTGTTCAGCGTCATGGCGCTCAGCCGACAGCCTGCGGACCCCTACGGTGGCTCACGCATGACCGGAGCAGAGGCCCCGACGTCGACGCCCCCCGCCAACACGGACGGCCTCTCTCCTGCGGAAGAGGAGCCCCCTCCCGTGCTCGCCGTCTACGGAGACGGTTACGCCGCTGGCAACGAGTCGGGAGGACTCGGGGCGGCCGGCTGGCCGGCCATCGTCGCCGAGCGCACGGACGCGGAACTGCAGTTGCATGCCGTGTCGCGCTCGGGCTATGCGGCAGCTGGGGCCACAGGGCAGAACTTCCTCGACGTCGTGCAGTCCAACCCGGTCCCTGACGCGGACGTCACGCTGCTGTTCGGCAGCCGGAACGACCTCGACGAGCCGCTCACCGTCGTCCAGGAGAACGCGACAGCGGTCATCGCCACGGTCCAGTCGCAGGCACCGGACACGTCAGTCGTGGTGGTCGGACCGGTGTGGGACGACGGGAACGCACCGGAAGCCCTGCTCGCTGTGCGCGATGCCGTGCAGGCCGCTGCCCGAGCAGCGGGCGTGGCCTTCGTCGACCCGCTGGCGGCCGGCTGGTTCGCCCAGGGATCCGGGTTGATCGCCGCGGACGGGGTGTCGCCGAACGACCAGGGGCACATCTATCTGGCCGACCGGGTCACCCCGCTCATCCAGGCGGCAGTCGCACAGGCGGACCCGCCGGCGTAGCGCACGCCTCTAATCGAGGGCCGATCAGTTCATCGACGCGTCGACGGCAGGCTGTTCGCCCGCATCCGCGGTGGCACCGGTGGCAGGGATCGCCTCGCTGACGGCGGCAGCATCGTCGCATCAGCCGGAACGGCGACGGCCGGGATGAGCGAGGTCGCCGGGGGTGCGGCGTACGAGGAGGCTCGCGGGGCGGGTGCTCCCATTCCATCGCCGCACAGCGCCTCCAAGAGAGGCATCAGGGAGTCGAAGATCAGCTCCCCCACCCGCTGGTGGACGTCGGCCTTGCGGCCGATGGGGTCGAAGACGTCGTCGGCATCACGCTCGGTGTGGCGGCGAGTTGCTCGCTGAGCGGCCAGCGCGGCCACGAGAGCATGGGCGCGCTCGTCGAGCGAGGAGGCGCGGGGCAGTCGGCGAAGGTCGACCTGCTCGAGCAGGCCGGCCGCTTCCCGCAGGGTGAAGGTGCGGAACATGGCCCGGGGCGCAAGCTTCAGGGCGTCGCGGCGGTGCCGGCGGGTCATGGTCAGCGTCAGATCCGCCTCGTCCACCATGTCCGCCGTGAGCTGGCGGGCGACGAACCCGGAGGGGTCTCCTCCCAGGCCGGAGAGTGCGAGGGCGGACTTGGGTTCCATGCCCTTGCCGACGACCGCATTCGTCCCCGCACTCGCCGTGCCGACGGCGGCCGCCGACGCCCCGAGGGCGTCGTCGAGGAAGGCGCGGGTCAGTCGCTCACCCATGGGGGAGCGGCAGATGTTGCCGGTGCACACGAAGAGGATCCGCACAGAACGGAGTCAACACGTGACTGTGGGTCGCTCCAGGAAGGCTGGCCGCCGGCGGGGTGTCG
Organism: Blastococcus sp. SYSU DS0510; assembly: GCF_054050835.1. NCBI lineage: Bacteria > Bacillati > Actinomycetota > Actinomycetes > Geodermatophilales > Geodermatophilaceae > Blastococcus > Blastococcus sp. SYSU DS0510. The sequence goes on from NZ_JBJHAC010000005.1 coordinate 45,268, forward strand.
CCCGTCCGGGGGGACCCCTGGGTCACACACGTCACACCCCGTCAACTTCCTGTTGCTGAGGGCTCAACAAATACGGATCGGCGCTGTACCGTCCTACGAGGTTTCCCCCGGCAACGACCGGGGCAAGAGGTGGGGCTTCACGGGGGGCTCACCTGGTGAGCGGGGGCTTGGGTGGAACTGAAGGACGTGCTGCAGGCGATCCGTTCGGGCTGGTGGATCCTGGTCTGCACGGTGCTGCTGGCGGTCGGCGTCGCTGGCTTCCTGACGTGGCAGGCGACGCCGCTGTACTCGTCCTCCACCCAGCTGTTCGTCTCGACGTCGACGACGACGGACACGTCCACCGCGTACCAGGGCAACCTGTTCTCCCAGCAGCGAGTCACCTCCTACGCCCAGTTGCTCACCGGCGAGGAGCTCGCCTCCCGCGTGGTGGCTGATCTCGGCCTCGAGCTGACGCCGACAGAGGTGGCTGACAAGGTCACCGCCACGGCTGTTCCCGAGACCGTGATCCTCGAGGTCAGCGTCACGGACTCGTCGGCGCAGCGCGCCCAGGACATCGCCGCCTCCCTGGCGCAGCAGTTCACCCAGCAGGTGACCGAGCTGGAGACCCCCGACGGCGGTGGGGCCTCGACCGTCAAGGTCACCACCGTGGAGGATGCTGACCTCAACGAGGCGCCGGTCAGCCCGGACCCGGTCCGCAACATCGCCCTCGGTGCTGTGCTCGGACTGCTGCTCGGGCTCGGGCTGGCCCTGCTGCGTAGCCGGTTGGACAACACGGTCAAGACTGCCGAGGAGATCCGGGCTCTGACCGGTGCAGGCGTCATCGGCACCGTCCTGGAGGACCCGCGTCTGGCCGAGGAGCACCTCGTCGCCGACCTGGACGACCACTCGATCAGCGCGGAGGCCTACCGCGCGATCCGTACGAACCTGCAGTTCCTCGACGTGGATCACCCGCCGCGGGCGATCATCGTCTCCAGCGCCATCCCCGGTGAGGGCAAGTCGACGCTCGCCGTCAACCTGGCCACGGCGCTGGCGCAGCAGGGCAGCCGCGTCATGCTCATCGAGGCCGACCTGCGCCGGCCGCGCATCACGCGCTACATGGGCCTGATCAGCGGTGCCGGGCTGACCAACGTGCTCGCCGGCACGGCCGCCCTCCACGAGGTGGCGCAGCCCTGGGGGGACGGGAAGCTCACCGTGCTCGGGGCCGGCCCGATGCCGCCGAACCCCAGCGAGATGCTCGGCTCCGCGCAGATGCGCGCACTGCTCGACCAGCTCAAGGCGACGAACGACTACGTCATCGTGGATGCGCCTCCGCTGCTGCCGGTCACCGACGCTGCGGTGCTCTCGGTGCTGTCGGACGGCTGCGTAGTCACCGCTCGCTACGGCAAGACCCGCCGAGAGGAGCTCGCCGAGGCGGCGGGCGCACTGCAGCGGATCGACGCCAAGCTGCTCGGCGTGGTGCTGAACCGGGTACCGCAGGCTGCCGGGGCCGCGCGCGGCTACGGCTACGGCTACACGTACGAGGCCGATCCTGGCCGGGAGACGACGGCCGACACCGGCAACATGGTCAGCCCCGGCGCCGCGCGGAGACGTGGCCGGCCGCGGTACGACGTGACCGGGCCATTGCCGGCCGTACCGCCGAGGCGGTAGCGGCGACAGGTGTATCCGCGGCCGGTGTGTCTGCACCAGCCGCCCACGCAGTGAATTCCTTATCGGTGCGCGCCCGAACGGCGTGCGGTGCTGGACGGGGGTCGGCATGACGGAGCGACGGAGAACGTGGCGGTGGAGACTGCGCCGCTGGGGCCTGCTGGCGGCTGACGGGCTGTTCCTCGTTGTCGGCCTCTGGCTGGCCAGCGCGGCGCGCTACGAGGGAGACATCGGCAGGATTGACACGCAGGGGGTCGTGATCATCGGCCTGGCGGGCGTCCTGACGTACGTGGCGCTCTCGCCGCTGCTTCGGTTGCACCACGGGCGGTATCCCGTCGGCAGCGTCGACGAGTTGCTCGTTCTGGGTCTCGGCGTCGCTTCCGTTGCGGGAGTCCAGACGGTCGTCAACGCGGTGGCCGGAGTGCCTCGCATGGTGCCGCTCTCGACGCCGGCGGTCGGCGCTGTCCTGGCCGTCGCCCTGATGACTGCTCTGCGGCTGGCCATCCGGCGGCAGCGGGAAGGTGCCTCCCGGCCACGCCGAGCCGAACTCTCGCTCGTCTTCGGAGTCGGCGACGCGGGACACCAGCTGGTGACGTCCATGCTCACCAATCGGGAGAGCCCGTATCTGCCGGTCGGGTTGCTGGACGACGACCCGCGCTGGCGGCACGCCCGCATCCGAGGCGTGCGCATGCTCGGTGGTCGCGGCGACATCGAGAAGGCTGCAGCTGAGTCTGGCGCGTCCTCGCTGATCATCGCGTTGCCTTCGGCGGACTCCGCCCTGATCCGGGACATCTCCGTGCGGGCGACCGCCGCCGGCCTCGGCGTCAAGGTACTGCCCCCGCTGTCCGGCCTGCTCGACAACCGGGTCGGCATCCGGGACGTCCGCGACATCGACATAGCCGATCTTCTCGGGCGCCACCAGATCGACACCGACGTCGGCGAGATCGCCGGCTACCTCGAGGGCAAGCGGGTGCTGGTCACCGGAGCCGGCGGCTCCATCGGCTCTGAGCTGTGCCGGCAGATTCATCGGTTCGGCCCCGCCGAATTGATGATGCTCGACCGCGACGAGTCGGCCCTGCACGCCGTGAGCCTCAGCATCCACGGTGAGGCCCAACTGCACCTTCCCGAAGTGATCCTGGCAGACATCCGGGATGGCGAGGCGCTGCGTGAGCTCTTCCTCAACCGGATGCCGGACGTGGTTTTCCATGCTGCCGCGCTTAAGCACGTCAACATGCTCGAGCAGTACCCGAGTGAAGGCTGGAAGACGAACGTCCTCGGCACGCGAAACGTGCTCGAGGCGGCTGTCGCAGTCGGGGTGAGCCACTTCATCAACGTGTCGACGGACAAGGCGGCGGACCCGGTCAACGTGCTGGGCCGCACCAAGCGGATGGCCGAGCGGCTGACCGCCACCTACGCGAAGCGCGCCGAAGGCCGATTCCTCTCGGTGCGCTTCGGCAACGTGCTGGGCAGTCGCGGCTCGGTCCTGGAGACCTTCGCCGCTCAGATCGCTTGCGGCGGGCCGGTCACGGTCACCGATCCTGACGTCACACGCTTCTTCATGACCATCCCCGAGGCGGTCGAACTCGTCATCCAGGCCGGCGCGATCGGTACCGACGGGGAAGCTCTCGTGCTCGACATGGGTCAGCCCGTTCGGATCGCGGACGTCGCTGCTCAACTCATCGCGATGGACGGCCGATCGATCGACATCCGGTACACCGGATTGCGGCCGGGAGAGAAGCTGCACGAAGAGCTGTTCGGCCGGGAGGAAGTTGACAGCCGGCCGGTGCACCCCCTCATCAGCCACGTGGCGGTGCCTGCGGTCGAGGGGGACCTGGAAACCTGGCTGCAGCGGCCGTTCCCGCCCCTGGAGGACATCCTGCACGTTGACGCCATCGAGACACGTCTTGTCCAGACGGCGGGGCGATCGTGACCGCCGAGGCCGAGCAGCGTCCCCGCATCCTGTTGTCGTCTCCGGATGTCGGCCAGCGGGAAGAAGAACTCGTTGTGGAGGCCGTTCGTTCGGGGTGGATCGCGCCCTTGGGCCCAATGGTCGATGCATTCGAGGCGGCGATCGCCCAGCGATGCGGCCGGCAACACGCGGTGGCCCTGTCATCTGGAACCGCTGCGCTGCACCTGGCGCTGCTGGAAGTCGGAGCCGGACCCGGAACCGTCGTCATCGTGCCGACGTTGACGTTCGCGGCGACGGCGAACGCCGTGGTCTACACCGGTGCCGAGCCGTTCTTCGTCGACTGTGACGAGGCGACCGGCAACCTCGACCCTGAGCCGCTGGAGACGGCGCTGGAGCAGCTGGCCGGCGAACGCGCCCAGGTGGCCGCGGTGGTGCCGGTGGACCTGCTGGGGCGCTGCGCCGACTACACGCGGATCCTGCCCATTTGTGAGCGCTTCGGGGTGCCGGTCATTTCCGACGCCGCCGAATCGCTCGGCTCAGCCCATGCCGGCCGCCCGGCCGGGGCATTCGGCGCTGCGGCGGCGCTGTCGTTCAACGGCAACAAGATCATGACGACGAGCGGCGGGGGCATGCTGCTCACCGATGACGCGGCGACTGCTGCCCGCATACGCTACCTAAGCACACAGGCCCGCCAGCCCGCTGTGCACTACGAGCACACGGAAATCGGCTACAACTACCGGCTGAGCAACGTGCTGGCCGCACTCGGGCTGGCCCAGCTCGAGCGGCTCGACGGCATGATCGGCCGCCGCCGGGCCGTGCGGCAGCAGTACGCCGAGATCTTCTCCGGGGTGGATGGCGTGCGCGTCTTCCAGCGTGACGGGGATGCGTCCGACAACTGCTGGCTCACCGCCGTCGTGATCGACCCCCAGGCGGCCGGCTGGTCGAGCGAAGACCTCCGCAAGGCCCTGGATGCGGCAGACATCGAGTCGCGTCCCCTGTGGAAGCCGATGCATCGTCAGCCGGTGTTCGTCGGCGCGCGCTCGCTCGTGAGCGGTGTGGCCGACGGGTTGTTCGACCGCGGACTCACCCTGCCGAGCGGCTCCGCTCTGCGTCCGGACGATGTCGAGCGCGTCCTGAGCGCCGTCAGCAGATTCCTGGAGCCGGTATGACTCCCCGCGCCTCAGCGTATCTCCCACTCAAGCGCGCGACGGACGTCGCGGTCTCGGGGCTCGGCCTGGCTCTGAGCGCCCCGGTAATGGCCGCAGTGGCCATCGCCGTACGGCGCGACCTCGGATCCCCTGTCTTGTTCCGGCAACAGCGACCCGGCCTGCACGGACGACCCTTCGAGCTGATCAAATTCCGCACGATGCGGACTCTCGGCAGCTCCGACAGCGTCGCGAACGACGCCGAACGTCTGACGCCACTCGGTCGCTGGCTCAGGCGCACGAGCCTCGACGAGCTGCCCACGCTGTGGAACGTGTTCCGGGGAAACATGAGTCTGGTCGGTCCTCGGCCGTTGCTCATGGAGTACCTCGGTCGCTACACCCCCGAGCAGAGACGGCGGCACGAGGTGCGTCCGGGTGTGACGGGCCTGGCCCAGGTGCGGGGTCGCAACGCCCTGACGTGGGAGCAGAAGTTCGCGGCTGACACCGAGTACGTCGACGGATTCGGCCCGATCATGGACCTCCGGATTCTCTGGGCGACGCTAATCGCGGTCATTCGCCAGTCGGGCATCTCCTCGCCTGGCGTGGAGACCATGCCCGTCTTCGAGGGCAGCCGAGTGGGGGCCGCGTGACCGTCCCCCAGCCGTTGGTCGTCATCGGGGCCGGGGGTTTCGGCAGGGAAGCCCTGGATGTCGTCGAGGCGGTGAACGCAGTCGGCCCTCGACCGGTGTTCGACGTTCAAGGCGTGGTCGATGACGCCCCAAGCGAGATCAACCTTAGACGCCTCGCTGCACGAGGGATTCCGTACCTTGGCCCGCTCGACCTCGCCGTGGCGGAGTTGCGGGACGGCTCCGCCTACGTGCTGGGCATCGGGAGTCCGACTGTCCGGGCGCGGCTGGACGTGGAGCTGGCGGGTATGGGCTTAGATCAGCCGACCGTGGTGCACCCACGGGCTGGCATCGGTTCCATGACCCAGGTCGCCCCAGGCGCTGTGATTTGCGCAGGCGTGCAAGTTTCGACCAACGTCATTATGGGTCGATCGGTCCATCTCAACCCGAACGCCACAGTGGGACACGATGCCGTCATCGGCGACTTCGCCTCTGTCAATCCGGGCGCGGTCATTTCGGGGGATTGCACAGTGGGCGCCGGCTCGCTCATCGGTGCAGGCGCCGTGGTGCTTCAGGGCTTGACGGTCGGCCCATGGAGCCTCGTAGGAGCGGGTGCATGTGTAACTCGCAATGTCGACTCCCACACGAAGGTCAAGGGCGTACCCGCGCGATGACGCCCGCTACTATCCACGAGGCAGTGCACGATTACTCCGGCGCATCTACTCCCTCCTGAGTCATATTTTGGGAGTCCATAACGGCCAGGGCCAAAGACGAAAGCAATATGATATGGATCGGGCATGCCTTTCCTTCGTCTACTAGCAGTCAATTACTTCGGCGCCAGCCTGGTAGAAGGGCTTCTGCGTTCACTCGTCGCGCAACATCACGGTGACTGGCACTTGGTCGTCGTCGACAACAGTGAATCCGAGCACCAGGCATCTGCATTGCGCGCCATCTGTTCGTCGGACTCGCGCACTGAGGTTCTCGTCGCCCCGAGCAACCTGGGCTACATACACGCTGCTGAGTGGGCGAGAAGCGTCCTGCCTGACGATGCCACATGGACCGCCGTGTGCAACACGGACCTCAGTTTGAGCGAGTCCTTCGTTAGTCGCTTGTCGGCGCTTCGCTCGGATGCCGCCGTCCTTGCGCCCGACATAGTGGCCATGCCGAGCGCTCGCAGGCAGAACCCCTATATGAAGAAACGACCCACAGTTAGCCGAATGGCAAGTCGGCGACTCGTCTTATCCTTCCGATGGTCGGCAAGACTTGCATCGAAGCTGGCAGCTTCGCGCAAGAAGCAAACGGTGGCGCCACCACTGGGTCCCCGGGATATCTATGCGCCCCACGGGTCGTTCATGTTGTTTAATCGGGTCTTTTTCGAGCACGGTGGCTCGCTTCGGCATGGGACGTTCCTGTTCGGGGAGGAAATTACCATCGCAGAGAGGGTGCGAAGGTTAGGCCTTCGTGTTGTCTATGAGCCCACCCTCGAGGTGTGTCACCTCGAACACCAAGCAACGGGAACGGTTCGTACCGGTACACTATTCCGGGCGCAGCGAGAGGCGGTCGTGCACGGCTATCGCCTCATTGCCGGGAAAGAAGTGGCGGACTAAGGCGGGCCTCCCTTAACCATCTGCTTCACCTTAGTTAGTGAGTCGAGAAGGCTGAGTTTGTGAACGTCGTCTACATCCACCAGTACTTCCGAACACCTCGCATGGCCGGTGGCACGCGATCCTACGAGTTTGCCAGGCGACTGGTAACCCAAGGCCATCGAGTTTCTATAGTAACCGCAGAGTCGGAGTCCCCCGATACACGGGGCTGGCGCACCTCGACAGAGGACGGAATCGACGTCCACTGGGTAACTGTCCGCTACGACAACGCGATGCCGCCGTGGCGGAGATTGCTGGCCTTCGGACACTTCCTGTTAGCAGCAAGCCGCAGGGCGGCTGCTTTGCCGCAGGACGTGGTATTGGCCACCAGCACCCCGCTCACAGTGGCCATCCCCGGCGCTTGGTCCGCCTTCAGAAATCGAGTGCCGCTCGTGTTGGAGGTCCGAGACCTCTGGCCAACCGTTCCGATCGCCATGGGCGCACTTCGCGCTTGGCCAATGCGCAAGTTGGCCATCATGTTGGAGAAGTGGGCCTATGCCAGATCCAGCAAAGTGATTGCCCTCTCTCCCGACATGGCTGCCGGCATCCGCGCAGTTGACGGTCGAGTGCCGATCAACGTCATCCCGAACGCGGCCGATCGGGACCTCTTCGGGCAGCCGTCAGCCGCGGACGAGGCTTTGCTGTTGGAATACCCGTGGGCAGCGAAGCGCCCAATAGTCCTGTATGCCGGGACGTTCGGGCGCGTGAACGGTGTGAGTTATTTGGTCGATATGGCCTCCCGTCTCGCCGTCGTAATGCCTGAAGTCGCCGTTGTTCTAGTGGGCGGAGGGGCGGACTTCGAAGCCACGCGGCTACGTGCGGCTGAACTGCGGGTCCTGGACCGCAACTGTTTTGTTCTCGGTCGAGTGCCGAAGGAGACGGTCGCGGCATGGTTCAGGGCGAGTGCCATTGCTACATCTACAGTGATCGACGTGCCAGAGCTGACGGCCAACTCGGCGAACAAGTTCTTTGATGCGCTCGCTGCTGGTATCCCCGTCGCAATCAACCACGGCGGTTGGCTGGCAGAGGAGCTCGAGAGTTCGGGAGCCGGCATCGTCCTGCCGGGAGGAGATCCGTCCGCGGCCGCGGATATGGTAGCCCAACTCCTGAGCGACCCCGAGCGATTGATGCGAGCGGGGCGTTCGGCTCAGCGCCTCGCAGAAGACAAGTTTGACCGTGACCGCTTGGCCAAGCACTTTGAAGCCGTGCTTGTTGACGCAGTAGCCGAAGCTCGGGGCGTCAAGCGTGATGCTGAAGGCCTTGGGAGGCGGTAGCGATCATCACCCGGTTTGCCGCAGACGGCGCTCCAAGGACCGAGGCACAGCTCTGGCTGTTCGGTACCTGGTCGACAGGCATAGGCGGGAGGACTAGTGACCTTGGGTCCTGCCCTCTTCGGTGTGGAAGGATGGATCGCGCCGTTAGTTGGGGTATCGAGGAGTCCCACTGTCGAGTTATCCTGCCGCGCGCGGTCGTCCAAGCCGTCACCTTTTATTGGGTCAATTGCAGGAGTCCTTATGCCGCCCTTTAGAACCGTCTACGTGATGTACGACCGCGGCGTGCGGACCGGGGGTCCAGAGGCCTTGCATCAGTTGGTGGATATGCTTCGTCAACTGGGGCAGGAGGCCTACTTGGTCCCTAATCCTCGGTCGCTGGGTGCCCAACGTGTGCAGGAGTATGAGCGTTACGACGCGCCGGAGGGCTCTCTTCGAGACTCGCCAGAATGCGCCGTCGTGGTGGCAGAGACGGATTGGGCTCTGCTGAGTGGCATAAAGAAGGCAGCGCGCGTCTGTTGGTGGCTCAGCATCGACAACTCTCCGCTTTTCTTCGCTGAACGAGAGCGGCTATACTCTCCCTCCTTGAGTTCTTCTGCTCGGTTGAAGAACCTCGCGCGAAGCGCCATCGCCATGAAGTATCGCGTCGAAATGCGCCGGCTGGGTCCTAGCGGCGTTTTTCATCTTGCTCAGTCACACTACGCATGGCATTTCCTGTATAGCCGACTCAATGTGACGCCCTCTTTGGTGACCGACTACACCTCAATCGGCGCGCCCGGCGCACACAAGTCGCCAGCAATTAGTGATAGAGGGCGCACCGTGGCTTACAACACGAAGAAGGGGCGTTGGCTGGTAGATGAGGTCCGCAAGCGAGACTTGGCGATCGAGTTTCGACCCATCGAGAGAATGTCTCGAATCCAAGTTATAGACCTGCTGCGCCGAACCGCTGTGTACCTTGACGTGGGGCATCACCCTGGCAAGGACCGTATGCCGAGGGAGGCTGCACTAGCCGGCGCCTTGGTCATCGTGGCTCGGCAGGGTTCCGCGGCTAACGCCTTGGACGTTCCCCTACCGTGGCAACACAAGGTTGGCGTCGCCGTCGATCCGGTAGAGGGCGCAACTGCAAGACTGCGATCTGTCTTTTCCGACCTCTCGGAACACCATGAGCGGCAAGGCGCCTATAGGCGGTTCGTACTCGGCGAGTACGCGCGATTCGAGCGCGAAGTGACCGCATTCTTTGTGCGCGGTGAGTACGGCTCCGATATGCCTGGCGACTCCTTGGCTCAAGGTTGGCTACGATAGGGCGCCAGGTGGGGCAATGGCGAGTAGGTGGTGCGGTTGTTGGACGCCTTCTTGGCTTCTCCGGTCTCTCGCTCATCTCCGCTCTAGGCCCATTGGCCATCCTCCCTGTCGTTGCTCGTCACAGCAGTGGCACTGACTGGGCCGCCATTGGTGTCGGGCAGGCCGTGGGAGGAATGCTTGCACTTGTCGTGGTCTACGGATGGAATCTCGTCGGACCGTCGCAAGTAGCGCGGGCTAGCGCGGAAGAGCGCTCGGCGCTGTACCGAGAGAGCCTCGTGGTTCGGTTGTGCCTCTTTCTGCTGTTCTTGCCTGTCGCGGTCGTTGCGGTGAGCTTTCTCGTGCCGGCGGAGTCTCAACTGTTGGCCAGTGCAATGGCCTTGAGCATCATGACTGTGGGGCTGTCCCCTGCGTGGTTCTGTATCGGTGCCGGTAGGCCGCTATGGCTGGGGATTTACGACGCCGGGCCACGCCTCGTCGGCGTGCTTGCCTCGGCCTTCCTTGTGGTTGCCACGGACACGCTGTATTGGTACCCATTGGCGCTAGGCTCCTGCGCTATTGCGGGTGTTCTCCTTTTCAGCCTGCGACACCGGTGTGGGCCCGGCGCTAGATGGCCAAGGTTGAATCGCGTGCGCTCGGTGCTCGTGGACAACGCCCGGGCGGCCGTGACAGTGGGTATCTCGGGCGCCTACTCTGCGGCCCCTGTTGCCATCGCTGCGCTCGTCCTTCCCCTGGGAGCGCTCACGGCATTCGTATCGGCGGAACGCCTCTACCGGTTCGCACTGGCGCCTGTCGTCGTCCTGAGCAACTCGGTCCAGGGTTGGGTGGCGGAAGTGCGCGGAAAGGCAGCGCAATATCGGGTCAGACTGGCCCTACTCTCTCACGCGGCGCTCGGACTCGTCGGAGGTCTTGGCATCGTCCTGCTGGGCCCTTGGGCGTCCTCTTTGTTGTTCGGTGGCGGTCTCGCGGCAGAGCGAGATGTCTTCGCATACTTTGCATTGGCCTTCCTTGCAATCTCCCTGAACACGTCGCTTGGCAAACATGCGCTTGTGCCACTTGGTCTGACCGGAGTCGTATTGGTGAGCACCTTGGCTGGTGCAGTCCTTGGGGTGCCCAGCATGCTGGCGCTCGGGTTAATCCTGGGTGCTCCGGGCGCTGCGGCAGCCTTTGCCATCAGCGAGACGGCCGTGACCGCCGCCCAGGCGATTGGTCTGTTTCATGCTTATCGTGGGAAGGCTATTTGGGGCAGGCGCGCGCGATGTGAGGGCGCGCGCCCTAACACCGATATCCCCGTCGCGAGAGCACATGATGCCTGAGCCGGTCGGTTCCGTCGCCACAGCCGCAGATGTCGCGCACGAAGGAAGCTTTCAGCTCCGCCGCGTCCGTCAGCCGCTTCCTGGAGTGGAACTCTGGCCGTGGCTTGGTATCGCTGCGCCCAACATGCCGACTGTGCGACGGTGTTTGCCCTGGCAGGGGATTACGACGTTTCCTTTGTCCGCTACCGTGCCTTGCAGCGAGCGATGTTAGGGCGCTGGCCATAGCGGGCGGTGACGCTATACCGCGTCGTATGCGTCTTGTGTTGGTACCCAACGAAGAGAGATGGCCATGAAGATTACTGAGACGTGCCCGAAGAAATCTGCCCAGCAGCGACGGGAAGTGGGTGAATGTTCGACTGTAGTCGTCATCGGACTCGGCTACGTTGGGCTGCCGCTTGTGGTGGAGATGGTGCGAGCGGGTCACCACGTAGTGGGGCTCGACCGCAGCGAGGCGATCGTTGCCCGCCTTCAGGGCGGCTTGTCACACATCGACGACATCGCCGAGGCGACCGTCAGCGAGATCGTCGCGGCCGGGTTTCGCCCGACGACCGACCCCGCATGTATCGCCGAGGCTGACACCGTCGTTGTCTGCGTGCCCACCCCGCTATCTAAGGATGGCGCACCTGACTTGGGCGCCGTCGAGGGGGTCGGGCGGATTCTCGGCGAGCGAGTCACCGGGGACACCCTTGTCATCCTGGAGTCGACCACCTATCCAGGTACGACGGAAGAGCTCTTCCAGCCGCTGATCGAAGCCAGTGGTCTCAAGGTGGGCGTCGAGCTCAACTTGGCCTTCTCGCCCGAACGCGTCGACCCTGGCAACAAGGTCTACGGCATCAAAAACACGCCCAAGGTCGTAGGCGGTGTCACTTCGATGTGCACCCAGCGTGCGGTCGACTTCTACGCCACCTTCATCGATACCGTCGTTCCCGCCAAGGGAACTCGCGAGGCAGAAATGGCCAAGCTGCTCGAGAACACTTATCGGCACATCAACATCGCGTTGGTGAACGAGATGGCTCGGTTCTCCCACGAGCTCGGCATCGACCTGTGGAACGTCATCGAGTGTGCGAAGACCAAGCCGTTCGGATTTCACGCCTTCTACCCCGGTCCTGGTGTAGGCGGACACTGCATCCCCATCGACCCGAACTATTTGTCGCACACGGTCCAGGCTCGTCTGGGTTACCCGTTCCGCTTCGTGGAGCTGGCCGAAGAGGTGAATGCCTCTATGCCGACCTATGTAGCACGCCGCATCCAAGATCGTCTCAACGACGACGGCAAGGCGGTGCGGGGTTCCCGGGTCCTTCTGCTCGGCGTGACCTACAAGGCGGACATCGCCGACGAGCGTGAGTCGCCGGCAGTTCCGCTCGCCGCCAAGCTCAGGTCCATGGGAGCTGACCTGCGGTTTCACGATCCTTATGTGGAGAATTGGAACGCCGCGGAGCACGGCGAAGCGGCGGAGCCCATGAAGCGGGAGCCTGAGCTTTCCCAGGCGATCGCTGAGGCGGACGCCGTCGTCTTGGTGCAGGCTCACCGTGAATACCTCGGCGGAGCCCTTGAGGGCGTCCGCATCTTCGACACCCGCGGCGTCCTCGTGGGGGATGTGGTCGAGCGCCTTTGAGCCGCCCCGCTCCCACTGGGGCACGATGATCCGCGAGTGAACGGGCGGTCAGGTGAGGCCTCGGATGCCACAACTTGGCTGAGCAGTGCCACAAGAGGAGGACCTGCGCAGTTACGTTTGGGGGGACGACAGCAGGCAACGAGCGGGGGAACGGTGGGGAAGCACGGCCATGACGCGTCTGTCGACGTGATAGACCGGAATTACGTCTATGAGCCCGAGGGGCCCGCACCGGCGGATTCGCGCAGGCGGCGTCTGCGGCGCGCGTCGATCGCCTTGGGCGTAATTGTCCTGATTATCGTCCTGCTGCTGGGCGGTGGCGCCTGGTACCTGACGAACCGGTACGCCGGGAACCTCGAGCGGGTAGACGCCTTTGCGAGCCTCGATGAGGCGCGGCGCCCGGCGGCCCCCACGGGAGCGAGCACGCCACTGACCTTCCTCGTCGTCGGGTCGGACACTCGCGCCGACGTGCCGGCAGGTGAGGCTCCCGACGGTCGTTCCGACGTCATGATGCTGCTCCGCATCACGAGCGACCGGCAGAGCGCACAGGTCGTGTCCCTGCCGCGCGACTCATGGGTGAACATCCCCGGCCACGGCCCGAGCAAGCTCAACGCGGCCTACGCCTTCGGCGGCCCCAGCCTGCTCGTGCAGACGGTGGAGACGCTCACCGGTGTGCGCATCGACCACTACGCCGCCATCGACTTCGAGGGCTTCGTCGGCATGACAGATGCCCTCGGCGGGGTCGACGTCCAGGTGGCCGAGGAAACCACTCACGGCCCGTACACCTATAAGGCCGGCCTCAACCACCTCGCCGGCGAGGAGGCGCTGTACTACGTGCGGCAGCGTTACGGGCTCTCCGGTGGGGACTTCGACCGGGTGAAGCGCCAGCAGGCCTACCTGCGCTCGATGTTCGCCAAGGTTTCCGAGCAGAACGTGCTCACCGACGTCGGCGCCCTCGACGGCTTCCTGGTCGCGCTGACCGATGCCATGGCGGTCGACGAGACGCTGTCCAATACAGCGCTTCTCGACATGGCCTACGACCTGCGGTCCCTCCGCCCCGGCGCGGTCACCTTCCTCACCGCGCCGGTTGCGGGTACGGGCCGGGAAGGGGCGCAGAGCGTCGTCTACCTCGACACTGACCGCTCGGAGCAGATGTGGCGGTACCTGCGCGAGGACTCTCTGGCGAAGCACGTTGGCGAGTTCGCCGTCGACACGCTGCCGGCCGTCCCGAACTAGGCCGGCACCGGTGGCAGGCGGTTGACGCGGACCGTCTGCTGCCGGGCGCCGCCGATCTGCCGGCTGACCGCTATCAGCATGGTCCGGAGGGCCGCCGCGATCTCGTCGACGACCTGGGTGTGCAGAGCTGCCCCGCCATCGATCGGGTCCTCGACCCCGTCGGAGGAGCGAGCCCGGTGTAGACCGCGCGTTTCCATCAGGGCTTCGGCCAGGGCACTGCCGCGCTCCTCGGGAATCACACCTGCCAACCTGTGTGGCGGCAGCACGGCGCACAGCGCTGCCGCCTCCAGCAAGGTGAACGTCTTCCGCAGGCACCGGGGATCCAGCGCTAGTGCCGCCTCCCGGTGCTCCACGCTCATCGCGAGCACCACGTCGGCCCATGCCAGGTCTGCCGCGAACAGCCTGCGGGCGACGTGGTGCTCGGCCGTCAACCCGCGCTGCTCGAGAGCGGCGGCGGTGAGGGGGTGCGCCGCCCGCCCTGCGGGGGCGCGAGTGCCTGCGCTGCGGGTTTCCACCGTGAGCCCCAAATGGCCCGCCGGCCATGCGCCCGCGAGCACGGCGGCTGCCGCCGAGCGGCAGATGTTGCCGGTGCAGACGAACAGCAACCTCATGAGCGAGTGTTCGGCAGCGAACCACCCCACCTTGAGTGGGTTCCTCGCTGAAGCCTGGGGCAGGGACGTCCTCACGGCGGGCCTAGGAATCGCTGCAGGCCGCGAGGAAGGGCGGGAGACTTGCCGTGATGTCTGCCCCCTCCTCCAGTCCCGCGTTCTCCGTCCTGCTGGTGTGCACGGGCAACATCTGCCGCTCGGCGCTGGCAGAGCGGCTCGGCCGGGCGTATCTCGACGACCTGCTCGGTGAGCGGGCAGCTGACATCCGGGTCACCAGCGCAGGGACACATGCTGTCGTCGGCTCGAGCATGCACCCGGACAGCGCCCTGGTGCTCCGTGGATACGGTGCGGACGCCGGTGACTTCCACGCCCGCCAACTCGACGGAGCGATTGCGGAAGGCGCGGATCTGGTCCTCACCATGACGCGTGCTCACCGCCAAGTGGTCGTCGAACGAGCTCCTCGTGCACTCCAGCGAAGCTTCACCCTGCGCGAAGCTGCAGTACTCGTGTCGGCCCTGACCGAAGATCTCCGAGCGCCGGATCTGCCCGCACGCGCCCGCGATCTGGTGGGAGCCATGGGGCGGGCGCGTGGGCGCCGACCCAGCGGGGAGGACGACGACATCCGTGATCCCATCGGGCTGCCCGTGGAGGTGCACGAGGAGGTGGGCGAGCTCATCGCCACCCCGCTCCTGGTCATCCTGGACAGCCTGGCGGCGCTCCGCCAAGACTGCGGATCCCCCGACGAGGCGCCGGCTGTCGACGCCCGACGGCGGGTGAGCGGCCGGAGGCGATTCGGGGACAGCGGCGAGATGCCGGGACGGCTGGGGGTCCGCTGAGCACTGGGCGGCATCTCAGAAAGGGGTTCAGCGCGGAACGTCGGGGAGCGCCTCGTCGGCGAACTCGTCGGCGTTCTGCCCCAGCGAGTCGCTGCGCAGGTAGCCCCACATCCGCTCGGAGGCGTTGCCGTCGAGGTAGACGACGCTGGCCGCCCCCTCTGTGCCGAGACCCATGACCGGGGCGGTGAAGAACTCGATGTCGCCGGGCGTCACACCCCGCATCGAGTACGCCAGGCTCACCAGGTCGGCGTTGGTCAGGGTGTCATCGACGCTCACGGCGCTGGTGATGGCCAGCATGGCCGCGTCGAGCTTCGGCGGGCTGGTGAAGGTCTCGGAGCTGAACAGTTTGTCGAACATGGCCCGCAGGTACTGCTGCTGCCGCTTCACCCGGTCGAAGTCCCCGCCGGGCAGGCCGTAGCGCTGCCCGAGGTACCAGCGCGCCTGGGCGCCGTTCAGGTGGTTGAGGCCGGCCTCGAAGGTGTACGGGCCGTTCTGCGTCGTCTCGGCGACCACGACGTCCACGCCGCCGAGGTCGTCGGTCACCTTGATCAGGCCGTCAAAGTCGATGGCGACGTAGTGGTCGATGCGTACCTGGGTGAACTGCTCGACGGTTTGCACGAGCAACGACGGCCCACCGAAGGCGTAGCTCGCGTTAATCTTGTTCATGCCGTGGCCGGGGATCTCCACCCACGAGTCGCGGGGGATGGAGATCAGCTGAGCGTGCTTCCGGTCGGCCGAGAGGCGGGCGAGCATGATTGCGTCCGACCGGCCACCGGGGTCAGCCCCGTCCTCGGCCGCGACACGGGTGTCGGAGCCGACCAGCAGGAAGGTGATCGGCTCCTCGGTGGCGCTCTGCTGCAAGGTGGCCGGCGCGGGGCGCGCCTCGTCCTCCAGATCGGCGAAGACGTCGGAGACCCGGTCGATGTTGCCGGCCCACCGGTCGGCGAGGAGCCAGAAGCCGCCGCCCACGACCAGCCCGAGCACGAGCGCCAGGACGCCGAGGCCGATCAGCACCCGCCGCAGGCCCCGACGGCGGGGACGCTCCCTCCCGGCGCCGTCCCCGTGGTCGTCGTCGGAGACCAGGGGGATGGGCGACGTGTCGCGTCCGCCCTGCTCCGGCGCGCTGTTCCCGTCGCTGCGCATTCCTCGGACCCCCGTCGTCAGACAACCCGGCCGAGGGTACGGCGACGTCACAGGGGCTGGCTCAGACCCTGCCCCGTGGGGGTGAGCTCATGCCCGGCCGTGCTCGCGCCCGGCCACCGTGCGTCGGGGGCGAGGCTCAGGCGGAGCGGTCGTACGGCTCGGCTGTGTGCGGAGGGCTTGGTGCCGCGGCGCTGCGCCGGATCCGGCTGGGCAGGTCGTCCGCCGACCGAGCCGGGCGGGGAACCGACGGCTCCGTGAACAGCCCGCTGTCCATCTCTAAGCTGCGGTCCAGGGCGGCCTGCGTCCGCTGGTCGGCCAGGCGGATGCTGCGCCCGAGGACGAGTGCGACGGCCAGGGCGACGGCCACCCACACCACGATGAGGATCAGCACCCAGCTCATGGGCTCTTCCTAGGTGTCGCCGGCTGACGCCGGATCCGACAGGGACGTGCCGTTCCCCGTGGTCTGCTACTGCCCTCGAAGGTACGCGCGCATGTCAGACAGCGTGTTACGGCTTCGAGACTTCATCGACCCCCAATCCTGGTGGAGGACGTGGACGGCCATCGCCCAACGACCAGACGCGTCGAGTCCAGTAGTCCTGTGCGCGGGCGGCGGGTCGGTTCAACGGCACTGGTCAGGTGCGCACGAGCCCGGCACCCTCTCGCGCAAGGAGGCGGGATGGGCCGGTGGGGATGGGGATGGGGACCGGTCGTCTGGGCTCTGGTAGCCACCGTGTCCGCCCTCTGGCTCGGGGCCGCGGCGGCGCTCGCCCGCTGGCGAGAGGGCGCGACGGGAGCCCCCCAGATCGGTGCAGAGTGAAAGGGAGACCGCCGGCCGGACGGCTACGGGCGGCACGTCGTTGGTGCTGACAGGTCGGACCTGGCCGACCTCGGGCACCGCATCTGCGAGTTCGACGACGCGGACAACCGCGTCGTCGGACCCTGCGCAATTGCCATCCACTCGGGCTTCGACGCCTGGGAGGCGGGCGCCCTTGTTGGTATCTCGTTTGCCTGCTGCCCCGAGTATGCGTAGGCGCGGATTACGCCACGTAGCGGCAACCTGATGCAGGTAACCGTGCCGGTCATTCATCCATGGATAGGGTGCTGCGCATGTCCTCGTTGAAGCGTGCGGTTCTAGGCGCGATGGGAAAGGCCTCGCAGTTCCACACGAACCTGGCGGCGCGTGACATCGACGCTGAACGTCAGCGACAAGCGCTCGCCGCCTCCGCTGCCTTCGTGACCGAGCACATGCCCCAGGCTCGATCGTTCCGCGGCGCCAACGCCCTGGACGCCAAGTACCGCCTGCTGGATTGGGCCGTCGATACCAGCCCCACCGAGGGGTTAGTCCTTGAGTTCGGAGTGCACACGGGAGACACGCTGCGTCGCATCACTGCCCGGCGTTCGCCCACACATGGCTTCGACTCGTTCGAAGGCCTTCCTGAAGACTGGCGCACGGGCTACGACCAGGGACATTTCGCCAGGACGCCGCCGGTCATCCCCGGATCGACTATGCACGTCGGCTGGTTCGACGACACCCTGCCCAAGTTCTTCAAGGAGCACGAAAGACACATCGCGTTCGCCCACCTGGATGCGGACCTCTACAGCTCCACTGCGACCATCTTCCGAGAGGGCGAGGACCGTTTCATAGCCGGCACGGTGCTGCTGTTCGACGAGTACCTCAACTACCCGGGCTGGCAGCAGCACGAGCACAAGGCGTTCGGCGAGTTCATCGAGCGCACCGGCCACGGCTTTGAGTACCTGGCCTACAACGCGCTCCACGAGCAGGTACTGGTCCGGCTCACGACGTGAGGAGCGCCTCCTGAGCCAGCCGCTCCCCTTCGCCTTCACGGCGGAGAGCACTGGCCTGCATCGCGTCGCCGGCCAGGCCGCTGAAGACGGAGAGCCGACCATCCTCAACCTAGACGTCCGGTTAAGCTGAGTGCGCCCAGCGAAGCTCCATGCCGGCGCCGGAGTCCTGGCTGAGGATGAGCGGGCGCGATCGGCGGTGGAGCGAGGCGCCGGCGCCGCCGAAGGTCTCGAGCCTCTCATCGAGAGCCGGCCAGCTTGCGGCTACTCGTCCTCGTGGTCCCGGCCCCGCACCGCGTCCTGGACGCGGACGATCAGCCCCAGCCAGAGCGAGCCGGACGAGGACAGCGTCGCCAATGGCCAGGAGGCACGCCCACCGGAGACGATTGCCACGGCGGCGATGGCCGCGGCCACGAGCCCGACGACGACCGGAAACAGCTTCTCGCGAGTTCCGGGGTCATCCAGTCACGGCCGACGGTCGCCGGACGTACCGGAGTGCTTGCTTCGCACGTCGCTCGACCTCGGTGAGTCGTGGGGGCGGGTCTGGCAGGGGGCCGAGACGCTCACCGCCGAGAAGGCCAGCCGACAGCATCACCAGGTGGGTGGACATCACCGCGATGAGCGTGTCCTGCACCGTGCCCGCCACCAGCGCGCTACCGACCAGGAGCAGCGTCAGCGTTCCCCACAGCTTCGCCGGGGGGCTCGCATCCACGGCGAAGGCGGTGCGGTGTGCGCGCCAGCCGATGGCCACGTAGATGGCCAGGAACAGGGCCCCGATGACGATGCCGTAGTCGAGGACCGCGCGAAGCGCCACGTTGTGCGCTTCTGTCCATGGGTAGGCCGGGGTGCCGAGGCGGCCGACGCCGATCCCGAGGAGCGGGTGCTCGACAGCGATGGCGTAGAGCGGTTCCCAGATGGGTGTCGTGCGGACGCCGATCCCGTTTCCCACCCCAGCCGCGGACAGCCGTCCGGCGTCGGGTAGGCGCGGCACCACGATGAGTGCTGCCCCTACGAGCGTCAGCCCGCCGATCACCCTGTACCGGCCGCGATCGTCGGGGAAGAGCAGAACGGCGACCGCGCACAGGACTCCCGCGATGACCGAGACGCGGGACTGCGCCAGGTAGGCGCCCAGCAGACCCGCGGCGATCAGACCGCCTCCCACCCACCGCGGTGTCAGCTTGGTGAGAAGTTCGGCGGCCCCGAGGGCGGTCACCAGCACGAAGAAGAAGCCTGTACCGAACGCTGAGGGCTCACCCACGAGCTTTGGACCGTAGGCCTCCACCAGGTCTCCGACGCTTGAACCGATCAAAGTGCGTTGGGCGCCGGTCACGTATTGGTAGGTCACCCATAGGACGTTCGCGGCGATCGCCAGGTGCAGCGCGCGCAGGGCTGTGCGCCACGCCCCATCTCCGGCCAGTCGATACAGGCCTGCGATGCCGGCGGCCAGCACGAAGGTCTCGAGCGTGCGGCCGAGGTAGCCGATCGCGCGAAGCGCCGACATGTCCGGGTTGGCGAACAGATGGACGGCCGTGAGACAGGTGGCGCTAAAGGCGAACAGCGCCGGCCACGGTCCCCACGTCCGCCGTAGTGAGGGCAGCCGCGCCCCCAGGTAGATCAACACCGGGACGAGCAGGAAGTCCTGCAGGCGCAGGTCCACGGCCCTGTCGACGAGACCAGGAACGCGGATACGGGGGCTCAGCGCGATTGCGAGGATCATGGCGGTCAGGAGCAGTCGCGCCGCCGGCCACCCCCGCGTGGCCGGTGAAGTCATGGCGCGAAGCGTAGTTCACCCTAAGGCGGGGGCGGCCTCCTTGCGGCTAGTGCCTGGCGAGGACGTCGCCGACGGTTCGCGCCGGCAGACCGAGGCTGGCGACGTGGGCGCAGATCGAGCTGTGAATCCGGGACCTGAATGAAGGATCTCGTGAGGGGAGGACCTCCGGGCGTGGAGTGGAGTTGCTGAAGGCACCCATTGCACGAAGCACCGGAGGTTCTCGTCTTCCACGCTAATGCCGCCCTGACCCCACGCCAGCGTCTGCGGCTGGCCCAGCTCGTCGTCGAGGAGAACTGGCCGAAGGTTCGAGCCGCGGAGTTCTTCGGGGTCGCGTGGAAGACCGCCAATCGGTGGGCCGAGCGATACCGGCTGCTGGGCAAGGCCGGCATGGTCGATCGCTCCCAGCCGACCACACACCAGCCCAGGCAAGACCGATGCGGCGACGACGAAGCGGTTCGTGTCGCTACGGCTGCGCAAGCGGTGGGGCGCGGTCCGGCTCGCGGCGGAGACCGGCGTGGCGCCCTCGACCGCCGGGGCGGTGCTGCGCCGCTGCGGAATCAGCCGGCTGTCACGACTCGAGCGCCGCGAGCGCCTAGTCGTACGCTCCGAACACGCCGCACCCGGGGATCTGTTTGCACGCCGATGTGAAGAAAAGCTGGGCAACATCCCCGCCGGCGGTGGCTGGCGGTTCCTCGGCCGCCAGGCCGGCAAGGCCACCGACACCTCGACGGCGGCCGCGCGCGCAACCGTCACCACCACCCGCTGATGGGCCACGGCTTCATCCATGTCATCCTCGACGACCGCTCCCGGCTTGCCTACGCCGAGATTCACGACGACGAACTCGGGGTCACCGCCACCGCTGTCCTGCGGCGCGCGGTGGCCTGGTTCGCCGACCGCGGTGTGACCGCCCGCCGGGTACTGACCGACAACGGCGGCTGCTATTGCAGCCGCGACTGGGCTGCCGTCTGCGCCAGACCCGGGACATCCCAGAGCCTCCACTGAATCCGGGGCGGTTCATCATCCCTAAACGAACCCGGCCCTACCGCACCATGACGAGCGAATCAGCCTTCGTCGAGATGTTCACCAGCGAGGCCGCCCGCCGGGCAATTTTTCCTGCTTGGCTACACGCCTACAATCACCACCGGCCCCACACCGGCATCGGCGGCCACCCACCCATCAGCCGCTTGACCAACCTGCACGGTCAGTACAGCTGATAGCCGTCGACCCGCCCTCTGCGGAAGCGTCTCCCTGACGTTGCTGCGGAGGGCGGGAGGCTGTCGTGTGACTGCTGCAAGAGGCGTTGCCGGCGTCGACGCTGGTGATCGCGATCGATCCGGGCAAGGTCAGCAACCGGGTCTGGCTGAGCTCCAGTGCGGCCGGAATGGTCGTCGAGCCGCTGTCTCTGCCGGTGCTGCGGCCCGGCCTGGAGACACTGCAGCGGCTGGTATTGGAGCATTCGGATGGCTGCGATCCGGTGTTCGCCATCGAGGCGACCGGCGGCCTGCACCAGGTCTGGGTCCGCGACCTGGACCAGCGGTTCCCCGGATCGGTGCGGCTGTTCGCGCCGTCGGAGACCACCGCCGCCCGCGCGCAGCTTGGCTCGCGCCGTTTCAAGACCGATGACCGGGACTGCGCCGCGCTGACCTATCTGGCCCGCCAGGGGCAGGGCCGGCTGGTCACCGACCGGATCGAGGACGCGCTGGCCGCCGCGGTCCGGCACCGCCGGGGCCTGGTCGCCGAACGCAAGGTCGCTCAGCAACGGCTGCACGACCAGCTCAACGCGCTATGCCCGGGCCTGTCCGCGCCGGTCGGGCAGGGCCGGGCGCTGAAGCTGGAAGGGTCATCGGGCAGGCGGTGCTGGACTGCGCGGTCGCCTTCGCCGGGCGGCCGCCCTCGATCCGGTCGCTGCGTTCCCGCGCCCGGGGCCGGATCCTCGACGCCGAGGCGCAGTTCTGGGTCGACCGGTGGCGGACCTGCCTGCCACCGCCGTCCGACGCGCCGGCCCGCGCTGCTCGGCTGGGCCGCGGCCTGGCCCGCTGGCGGGCCAGGCCGCCGACATCACCGCTGTCGACGACGACCTCACCGGCCTGCTGACCGGCACCGACGGACAGATCCTCACAACGCTCCCCGGCGTGGCCACCAGCCGGGCAGCCGCGTTCGCCGCCTTCAGCCTCCCCATCGCCCGCTTCCCCAGCGCAGAGCACCTCTACTCGGCCACCGGCCTGGCCCCGGCCAGCTACCAGTCGGCCACCCTGAACCGGCGCGGCCGCATCTCCCGCCAGGGGCTGCCCGAGCACCGCGACGCCCTGATGAACCTGGCCTGGGGTCTCTCCCACACTGCGGCGTCTTCATCGAGCGCCACGACGAACTGCGCGCCCGAGGCATGCGCCCGATCCAGGCCCGGGTCGCCCTCGCCCGCCACGCCTGCCGGCTGGCCTACACGCTGCTGAAGACCCAACAACCCTTCGACGAACAACGCTACCGTCGAGCCCGGCACCAGAGCGAGCGGTGACGGCTGCGACAGCTATGCCGCACGACGGCGCAACCTAGCTTGCCGCCCGCTCGCCCTGGGGCCGCCCACGGCGCACACGAAAGCCAGCCGCTCGACGGCGTCTGATCAGCCTGCCGAACCTGGCCCCACCGCCGGACTCGACCACCGCGCTGCACCGACGGCCGGACGCCAAAGCCCCAGGCCCGATGACCCCTGCCCGCTACAGCTCTTAACTGGCGAGGCGAAAGCTAGCGGTCCGGGGTGTGGCCCGCGCCGCCGGTGCTGACCGGCAGCGAGCCGCCGCGCAGCCGCCGCTCCAGGGGCTTTTCCACGACGGTGAACAGCACGTAGGCGCTGGCGATCGACACGACCAGCGCCAGCACCGTCGCCCCGAGCGCGACCGCGAGAGTGGTCGGCATCAGCACGTAGTCCACCGCCCTGATCACCAGCTGGTGGGTCAGGTAGAAGGCGAACGACCACTCGCCGAGCTTCACCAGCACCGGGTGCCGGAAGATCGACGGGCGCCCGTCCAGGTCGGCCTGCGCCGCCGTCGCGATCGTGAGCGCGAAGGGGATGAACGGGATGGCCACCCAGATGAGGTACGCCGGGGCGTAGGCGGCGACGACGTAGGCGACGGCGACCAGCGCCAGCGAGCCGCCCAGCCCGATCCGCCGGATGCGGCGCCCCTCCTTGATCCACAGGGCGATCAGGATGCCGAGGCAGAACTCCCACAGGCGCTGCACCGGGAAGATGAAGATCGCCCAGTCGGCCACCGTCTCGCCGTGGGTGAGCGGCGCCAGCACGATCGGCGGCACGATCACCAGCACGCACAGCACCGCGGCCGCCCACCAGCGCGCCCGCTGCGAGAGCCGCAGCGCCTGCACGATGAGCAGCGGGAACATCGCGTAGAAGAACATCTCGCACGAGATCGACCACGTGACGC
Organism: Blastococcus sp. SYSU DS0510; assembly: GCF_054050835.1. Classification (NCBI taxonomy): domain Bacteria; kingdom Bacillati; phylum Actinomycetota; class Actinomycetes; order Geodermatophilales; family Geodermatophilaceae; genus Blastococcus; species Blastococcus sp. SYSU DS0510. The sequence goes on from NZ_JBJHAC010000005.1 coordinate 68,564, forward strand.
CGTTGCCGGCCCAGTAGTACTCGTTGTCGGGGATCCACGCGTGCAGCCCGATGAACGACGGCGCCATGTGCCACAGGAGCTCCCCGGTCTCCTCCGGCCGGGCCAGCGCGTTCAGCGGGATGAACGCGATCACCGCCACCCAGTACGCCGGCGCGATGCGGGCGAACCGGCGCCGGTAGAACGGGCCCGCCTTGTCACCCGGGCGGTGGGTCCACGTGAGCACGAACCCGCTGAGGATGAAGAAGAAGCTCACCCCGGCCGCGCCCGGCTCGAGGAAGGGGTAGACCGCGTCGCCCACCGGCGTCGTCTCGAACGTCGCGATCGTGTGCGAGCCGAACACCAGCAGCGCCGCGATGAACCGGAGCCCGGTCAGCGAGTCCAGCCGGGCGGTCGGCCGGGCGGGGGTGGGGCCGGACGACGAGGCCCGGGGCCGGGCGGGGATCGCCGCCGGACGGCCGGCCGGCCGCTCACCCGAGCCCTGACCGGCCGAGCGGGCCGGGGTGCCGCGTGAGGTCGTGGTGGGGCGTGGTGCCGACACCGCTAGCCCTCCCGAGGTACGCCGGGCACCGCTGGTCGCTCGTCGACACGCCCGGGGAAGATGATCATTACCTCCAACAGTAAGGCCTGCTCGCTCTCGCCGCTGTACGCCGGGGAACACGGGACGTGAACACCTCGTTCCCCGGTGCGTGGCGGTGACTCTGCGGTCACGAGCTCTCGATGAGTAACCTCGGGCATCCCGCCCGTGGTCACCCGGCGCGGGTTCGCACCGCGCGAGCCGGCCGCCGTCCGGGGCGCTGCGCCGCCCACCGCGCCGAGACCAGGACGAAGAGGGAACCGTTGTGACACGTGGACGCCGCTCGCTCCCGCTCACCCTGGTGGTGACGGCGTCGCTGGTCCTGAGCGCCTGCGGTTCGAGCGGTCCCGACGAGAGCGAGGGCCAGGGCGAGGCCCCGCACGCCACCGCCGAACCGACGTCGACCCCGATCGAGAGCACGGCGATCCCGCGGTCCGACCTCGAGCCGGTGCCGACGACGGGGGACCGGTTCAACCCGTCGCGGTCGAGCGCGGCGTCCCCCTCCGGCTCGGAGTCGCCCGACGAGACGCCGGAGCCCGTGCAGGTGTGGAGCTACGCCGACGGCGACCTCGACGACTGGAGCGAGGTCCAGGCCGCCCGGCCCGAGCAGGTACGCGTCGTCGACGAGCCGGTCCGCCCCGGCTACGAGTACTCCGCCGCCTTCTCCGCCCGCCCGGGCGATTTCACCTTCGGCGTCGACACCACCATCCGCGGCGAGGTGCGCTCGACGATCGAGGAGGCCGGCGCCCCCCGCGAGGGCGATGTGCAGTGGTACTCGTGGTCCACCTACTTCCCCGAGGACTTCTTCTGGGACGGCGGCGACGAGTTCCTCATCTACACGCAGTGGCACCAGACGGCCAACGAGGGCTCGCCCAACGTCGACCTCTGGGTGACCGACGGCCCCGATCCCGAGATCCGCCTCTCGCTGCGTGGCGGCCTGCTCGGCCAGGAGTCCGCGCAGTACGTCGCCACCTACGACCTGGGCCCGCTGGTGCTGGGGGAGTGGCTGGACCACACCGTCCGCATCGAGTGGTCCACCGACCCCGACAAGGGGAACGTCCAGGTGTGGATCGACGGCGAACGCCTGGTCAACGCCGTCGGGGCCACCCTGTTCGAGGGCCAGAGCATCTACTTCAAGCAGGGCATCTACGCGGCGAGCAACACCCGCCGCGAGCACACCGTCTACTTCTCCGACGCCCGCTGGGGCGAGTCGCGGAAGAGCGTCGCCCTCGAGCCCGCCGCGGACTGAGCTACTGCGTCGCCGACGCCGGCGAGCCCAGCGGGTTCTTGCCGGTCGGGGCGTTCTCCCGGGGGTCGACGGGTTCGACGTGCGGGTCCTCCGCCGGGGGTGTCTGCGGCACCACCCGGACGGCGACCAGCCAGCTCACCAGCGACATCGTGGCCGCGGCGATCACCAGCCCGGCCATCAGGCCGTTCCGGCCCCAGACGGCGGTGAGCGCGACCGGCAGGACGACCGCGATCGGCGCGACGGCGATGCGCACGCGCAGCGCGGCCGCGGTGTTGCGGGAGCCGCGCATCGCCAGCAGCGCCCCGTGGGTGACGCCGAAGAGCACCATCTGCGCGCTGACCGCGGCCACCAGCCAGCCCGAGCCCCACGACTCGCCGAACAGCGCCCGCCCCACGTTCTCCGGCAGCAGCACCAGCGCCGTCCCGTAGACGACCGCCACCCCGGCCAGCGCCAGCGACGCCATCCGGCCGATCCGCAGCGCCCGGCGCGCGTCGGCCTCCACCGCGCTCGCCACCATCGGCAGGCAGATGACGCTGGCCGCGGCGACGGTGATGTTGAGCGGGCCGTTGGCGACCTGGGCCGCCTTGAGCTGGCCGAGCAGCGCTGTGCCGGCCACCAGCGGCAGCACGAAGATCGTCAGCTGCCCGGAGCCGGAGGAGAGCGCGAAGTCGCCCAGCAGCGGGCCGGACACCGGCCACATCGCCTTCAGCCGCGCCCGCAGCCGCACCGGCTCCCGCCGGATGCCGAAGGCCACCAGCCCGATGACGTCGGCCAGCAGCGCACCGAGGATCCACAGCGCCAGGACGGCGGCCGTGCCGGCGATCGCCCCGGTCAGCGCCAGGACCGTCGCGACGACCATGACCACCAGCCACACGCCGTCCAGCAGCACGGCCCGGCCCGGCCGCTGCTCCAGGAAGCCGACGTAGCGCAGCGCGTCCTGCAGCAGCAGGACCGGCAGGCCGAGGAAGAACACGGCCCAGGCCAGGTCCAGCGGCGTGGCCAGCAGCAGCAGCCCGACCGGGATGCCGAGCGCGCCGACCGCCGTCGCCGACACCGCCGCGACCAGGTGCACCGGCGCGCCCTTGAGCACGTTGCGCTGGGTGATGAGCAGCGGGTCCAGGACGGCGGCGCGCGTGCCGCCGAGCAGCAGCCAGTAGATGCTGTAGATCAGCGCGAACTCACCGAAGACGGCGGCGCTGACGCCGGTGGCGATCGCCACCGACAGCAGCATGTTGCTGGCGCTGGAGATCGCCTGGTCGGCGACGGTGAGGCCCCGGCTGACCAGCTTGCCCCCGCGCACGGCCCGGCCGACCCGTCGGATCACCATCGGCGGGTCGGCGGCACGGCAGGGGGAGTCGGCGGGACGGGGATCAGCCGGCCCGCCGGCCGAGCGCCCGGTAGCTCCAGCCGGCCGCGGTCCACGCCTCGCGGTCGAGCGCGTTGCGCCCGTCCAGGACCCGCTTCTGCTTGACGACCCGGCCGAACGCCACCGGGTCGAGCTCCCGGTACTGCTTCCACTCGGTGAGCACCAGGACGGCGTCGGCGCGCTCGGCGGCCTCCTCCGGGGTGGCGGCGTAGTCGAGCTGCGGCCACAGCCGCTGGCTGTTCTCCACCGCGGCCGGGTCGGTCACCCGCACGACGGCGCCCTGCAGCTGCAGCTGGGCGGCGACGTTGAGCGCCGGGGAGTCGCGGATGTCGTCGCTGTCGGGCTTGAACGCCGCCCCCAGGACCGCGACCCGCTTGCCCAGCAGCGAGCCGTCGCAGACCTCGCGGGCCAGCTCGACCATGCGGATGCGCCGGCGCATGTTGATGTTGTCGACCTCGCGCAGGAACGTCAGCGCCTGGTCGGCACCCAGCTCACCGGCGCGGGCCATGAAGGCGCGGATGTCCTTGGGCAGGCAGCCGCCGCCGAAGCCGAGGCCGGCGTTGAGGAACTTGCGGCCGATCCGGTCGTCGTAGCCGATCGCGTCGGCGAGCAGCTTCACGTCGGCGCCGGTGGCCTCGCACAGCTCGGCCATGGCGTTGATGAAGGAGATCTTCGTGGCCAGGAACGAGTTCGCCGCCGTCTTCACCATCTCGGCGGTGGCGTAGTCGCTCTCCACCTTCGGGGTGCCGCGCTCGACGATCGTCGCGTACACCTCGTCGAGCAGCTTCCGCGCGGTGTCGCCGTCGGCACCGGCCGGCAGGCCGTAGACCAGCCGGTCGGGGTGCAGCGTGTCCTCGACGGCGAAGCCCTCGCGCAGGAACTCCGGGTTCCACGCCAGCAGCGCGCCCGGCGCCTTGTCGGCGATCAGCTCGGCGAGCTGCGCGGCGGTGCCCACCGGCACCGTGGACTTGCCGACGACGAGCTCGCCGGGCGCGAGGACGTCGAGCAGCGACTCGACCGCGCCCTGCACGTAGCGCATGTCGGCGGCGTACTCGCCGCGCTTCTGCGGGGTGCCCACGCAGACGAAGTGGACGGAGGAGCCCGCGGCGTCGGCGAAGTCGGTGGAGAAGCGGAGCCGCCCGGTGGCCAGCGTGCGCTCCAGCAGCTCCTCGAACCCCGGCTCGAAGAACGGTGCCTCGGCCTTCGACAGCGAGGCGATCTTCGCCTCGTCGACGTCGATGCCGACGACGTCGTGACCCAGCTCGGCCATCGACGCGGCGTGCACGGCTCCGAGGTATCCGCAGCCGATGACCGAGATCTTCACGCAGTGCTCCAGGTGGTCCGAGTGTGGGGTGGGACCGGCAGCCCGGTCCCGGGTCTCCCCGTCCGTCCGTGTGCAGGCCCCCGCCATGTTCGACCACGCGGGGGCCCGGACGCCAGCGGAGCGGCCACGGGAGGCGGAGAATCGTCCGAGCAGGTGGCAGCTCACCCGAACGGGTGTGACCGCCGTCGCCGCGCACCCGGGTGGATTGCGGGGGCGTGGCATTGTCGAGGGTCGGCCCGCGTGCAACGCTGCGCGGCGGACCGGGAGGAACCGTATCGGCCGGGGGAGCGGAGGGGTCGAGGTGGGCGACGCGCTGACCAGGACCATGCCGCGCACCCTCGCCGTCTGCGTGCTGGCGGTCGCCGGCCTGACGTACGCCGCGGCCTACGAGCCGGTGCTCGTGCTCCTCGCGGTCGTCGGCGTCCCGGTGCTGGCGTGGGGCGTCCGCCACCCCAAGCGCTTCATCGCGGCCGCCGTCCTGGTCAGCCTGTTCGGCAAGACGGCGGCGCAGATCACCGGCAGCTCCGCGGTGGACCTGCTGGACGAGCTCGCGATCGCCGCCTCCGTGCTCGTGTGCGTCGGGCCCCGGCTGGTTCGCGGGCAGCCGATCCGGAGCTTCCCGGGCCTGGGCCTGTTCGCCCTCTACGGGGCGCTCGGCGTGGTCAGCGGGCTCGTGGCCGACGTGCCGCTCGTCGTCCTCGGCTCGGGGGCCGCGCTCGCCGGCAAGGGGATCCTGCTGGCCCTGGCCGTGGCGCAGCTGCAGTGGACCAGCGACGACGTGCGCCGCCTGGCCAAGGGCGGGGTCGGCGTCCTGCTCTTCATCATCGCCTGCTGCCTGGTCAACCTCGCCATCCCGCAGACCTGGCAGAGCACGGTCGGCAACATCGACCAGCTCAGCTTCCGCGCCGCCATCCCCTCGCTCATCGGCCCGTTCGTCGAGCCCGGCACGCTCGGGATCATGGCCGCGCTGGGCTTCCTCGGGGTCGTCGCGTGGAACACCACGATGGGCTCCACCCGCTTCACCTGGCTGCTCGCCGGCGGCATGGCCCTGGTCGCCGTCCTCTCCTTCCGGCGCAAGACCTGGCTGGGGATGATGGGCAGCTTCCTGTGGCTGAGCTCGCGGGCGGGGCGCCCCGGCGTCTTCGCGACGGCGGTCACCGTCGTCGTCGCCATCGTCATCCTGTTCTGGTCGACGCTGCTCAACGCCATCCAGGGGATCGTCGCCACCTACGTCGACCAGTCCGAGGGCACCGCCGCGCGCACCCTGATGACCCGCGACTCCTTCTTCGTCGCCCAGGACTACTTCCCGCTCGGCGCCGGGTTCGGCCGCTTCGGCTCCGACACCGCCTCGGAGTTCTACAGCCCGCTCTACCTCGAGCGCGGCTACCAGTACGTGTGGGGCCTGTCGGAGCGCACGGGCAACGCGATGTTCCTCACCGACACCATGTGGCCGGCGGTGCTCGCCGAGAGCGGCTTCATCGGGATGCTGGCGTTCCTCGGGGCGCTCGTCGTCGTCTTCCGGCGGCTGAGCACGCTCTCGCGCGACAGCGAGCCCGCCGCCCGCTTCCTCGGCCTGACCGGCATCGCCTGGATCGTCCAGTACCTGCTCGAGTCCACCGGCAACCCGGTGTTCGTCTCCCCGCCGTCCTACATCCCGCTCTTCCTCCTGATCGGTCTGCTGGGATCGTTCGGTGCCCGGTCCGCCGACAGCGACGCGGGAGCCGGCCGGCCCGCCGCCGACGCCGGGTCGACCGACCGGCGGGGAGCGGGCCGCGTGGCCCGCGTCACCCGCCCGGCGCCGGTCGGCTGACGCCGTCCACACCAACCGGCGAAAAGGCGCGCGCGGAGGCGGTTGCGCCGCCGCGCCCCATTACGCTTCGGTCGTGCCACCACGACGCGATCGAGCCGAACCGGCAGGTGAGAGGGTGGAGCTGTCCGCCGCGCTCAGCGGCAAGCGGGCGCTGCTGGTCGCCTCGACCGGTGGTCACCTCGCGCAGATCGTCCGCTGGGCCGAGCGGTTCGGCCTGCAGCCGGACTCGGTCTTCGCCACGTTCGACTCCGAGCAGAGCCGGTCGCTGCTGCGCGGCCGCCGCGTGGTGACCCTCGACTACGTCCCCCCGCGGGGCCTGGCGCCGGCGGTCCGCGCCGGCCTCCGGCTGCACCGGGAGGTGCGCCGCGAGCGCTTCGACGTCGTCCTGAGCACCGGGGCCGCCGTCGCGATCCCCGCGTACGCCATCGCGCAGCTGCGCCGCATCCCGTTCGTCTACATCGAGAGCGTCTCCCGCTTCGACGGGCCCTCCGCCACCGGCCGCATCCTCGAGCGGCTGCCGCGGGCGCAGCGCTACTGCCAGCACGCCGCCTGGGCCGACCGCCCCGGCTGGCAGCTCGGCCCCTCGCTGCTCGACGACTACACCGCCGTCCCCGCGACCGACCGCCCCGCCCGCAACGGCGACGGCCGCCGCATCTTCGTCAGCCTCGGCACGATCAAGCCGTTCCGCTTCGACGCGCTCGTCGACGCCGTCCGCGACCGGCTGCGCCCCGGCGACGTCGTCACCTGGCAGCTGGGCGCCACGACCCGCGACGACCTGCCCGGCGACGTGAACCTGGAGCTCCGCGCCGAGGAGTTCGACCGGCTGGTGGCCGAGAGCGACGTCTTCGTCACCCACGCCGGCGTGGGGACGCTGCTCCGCGCCCTCGAGCTCGGCGTCCGGCCCGTCGTCGTCCCGCGGCTGGCCGAGCGCGGCGAGCACGTCGACGACCACCAGGTGCAGGTGGCCCGCGAGCTCGCCGAGCGCGACCTCGTCCTGCTGCGCGCCCCCGGCGACCTGACCTCCGACGAGCTCGACCCCTCCGGCGTGGTGATCCGCCGAGCCGGGGACACGTCGGCGTGAGCCGCCCCTCGCGACCCGCCCTGCGCGTCACGCAGATCGGCAACGCGTCGCAGGGGCGCGGTGGTGTCTCCTCCGTGGTGCGCACCATGAACACCTGGGCCGGGCCCGACCTGGAGATGCGGGAGTGGCCCTCCTACTGGCACGGCGACCGCCGGCGCACCCTCGCCACCTTCGCCCGCACGGCGCTGAAGGTGCTGACCGACCGGGTGGAGCCCACCGACGTGTGGCACTTCCACCTGACGCAGGAGGGCTCCTTCCTCCGCGAGGGGCTGCTGCTCGCCCTCGCCCGCCGGCGCGGGGTCTGCTGCACCGTCCTCGTGCACGGCTCGCAGTTCGTCGCGTTCGCCGAGGGCAACCGCCGGCTCGCCCGCCTGGTGCTCCGCCAGCCCGCGGTCGTCTTCGTGCTCACCGACCCGGCCGCGGAGGTGCTGCGCTCGCTCGGCATCGACGCCGTCCGGGTCGCCAACTCCGTGCCCATCGAGGAGGAGCCGGTGGGGTCGGGCCGCTCGGGCTTCGTCTTCGCCGGTGAGATCGGGCCGCGCAAGGGCGCCGACGTGCTCCTCGACGCGTGGTCGGCCGCCCGGCCAGACGGCCAGCAGCTCGTCCTCTTCGGCGACCTCGCTCCCCAGTTCGAGCTGCCGGAACCGCTGCCGCACGGGGTGGTGTTCGAGGGGCCGGTCTCCCCCGAGGCGGTGCGCGCCCGGCTGCGGACGGCGACCGCGCTCGTCCTGCCCAGCCGGGCGGAGGCGATGCCGATGATCATCCTCGAGTCGATGAGCCTGGCGACGCCGGTCATCGCCAGCGACGTCGGCCAGATCGCCGAGGTGGTCCACGACACCGGCATGGTGGTGCCCCCGGCCGACGCCGACGCCCTCGGGACGGCGATCCGCACGATGGCCGGCTCCCCGGAGCTGGCGCAGGGGCTCGGGCGCCGCGCGTGGGACCGTGTACGGGCGCGGCACTCCAACGCCGTCGTCCGGCGGGTGTTCGTCGAGCACTGGGACAGGTGTGTCGGTGCGACACGTACGGGTGAGGCTCCCCCCTCGGATCCGCCGGATATCTAGCCTGGACTGCTCAGCAACTGCTTGGGTCGGCTGGACGGCAGTGCTGAGCCCGGCTGCAACCCACGTCAGTGGGTGTCGATCATGGAGACGAGGAAGTAGTGGAACTCAGAGACACCATCGCGGCGCTCAAGGCCGGGTGGTTCCTGCCCGTGATCGGGATCCTGCTGGGCGGCGGGGTCGGGGCCGCGACCGCGCTGACCATGACGCCGACGTACACGTCTGGCGCGCAGCTGTGGGTGACGTCGACCGACGCCACCTCCACCACCGCCGCCTTCCAGGGCAGCCAGTTCGCCCAGAACCGCGTCGCCTCCTACGTGCAGATCCTCGGCAGCGAGCGCCTCGTCGACGGCGTCGTCGAGCGGCTCGACCTCGACCTCCCCGCCGGGGCCGTGCAGGAGCGGATCGCGGCCGCCGTGGTGCCCGACACCAGCGTCCTCGACATCACGGTGACCGACACCTCGCCCGAGCGGGCGCGCGACCTGGCGGCCGCCGTCGCCGCCGAGTTCACCGAGCTGGTGGAGGAGGTCGAGGCGACGACGACGACGCCCACCGACCCCGCGGTCGACCCGGTGACCACCATCCCGGTCAAGGTGACCGTCCTGGACACCCCCGAGGTCGCCTCGGAGCCCTCGTCGCCGGACCTGTACGCCAACATCGCCGTCGGCGTCCTCATCGGCCTGCTGGTCGGGCTGGTGCTCGCCTACGCGCGGGTGCGGCTGGACCGCTCGGTGCGCGACGGGAAGGTCGCCGCCGAGGTGGCCGGCGCCCCGGTGATCGGGACCATCGCCCGCGACTCGAAGCTCGGGTCGTCGCACGTGCTGGAGCGGAACAGCCGGTCGGCCAACGCCGAGGCCTTCCGCCAGCTGCGCACCAACCTGCAGTTCCTCAACGTCGACGAGCCGCCCCGCGTGATCATGGTGTCCAGCGCGGTCGCCACCGAGGGCAAGAGCACGCTCGCGGTCAACCTCGCCCTCACCCTGGCCGAGGGCGGCCACCGGGTCGCGCTGGTGGAGTCCGACCTGCGCCACCCCCGGGTGGTCAAGTACCTCGGCCTCGTCGACGGCGCGGGGCTGACCAGCATCCTCGCCGGCGCCGCCGACCTCGACGACGTGCTGCAGCCCTACGGCAGCACCGGGTTGTCGGTGCTCGCCGCCGGGTCCATCCCGCCCAACCCCAGCGAGCTGCTCGCGTCCAGCCAGCTCCGCACCGTGGTCGAGCAGCTGCGGGCCACCCACGACTACGTCATCTTCGACACCCCGCCGCTGCTGCCGGTCGCCGACGCCAGCGCCGTCGCCGTCGCCATGGACGGCGTGCTGCTGTCGGTGCGCCAGGGCAAGACCCGGCGGGAGGAGCTCGAGCGCGCCGTGGGGATCCTCGACCGGGTCGGGGCGCGGACCCTGGGGGTCATCCTCAACATGGCCCCCGCGTCGTCGACGCCGCAGGCCTACGGCTACGACGTCGAGGCCCCCACGGAGCCCGACCCCAAGCCCCGGCCCGCCGCCGTCCAGGAGACCCCCCAGGCGCCGGGCAAGCGAACCGGGGGCGACCGCGGAACCCAGCCCGGGGGCGCGACGCGCGTCGAGGTGCCGGCGGCCGAGCCGGCCGCCGACGGGCCGACCGCCGTGCCGCCGGCCTCGCACACCCCGCGCACCGTGGGCGAGCCCACGGCGGCCCAGCGCAAGGACACGCCCAGCCGGAGCTGATCCGGGGTGGGCGGCGCGCAGCCGCCGACACGGATGTGACCTACTCCGCTGACGCAGCGTAGGCGGACACTTTCGTTACGTACAGTTATGTCGTGAGCGGGCCAAATCGTCTCCGAGCGGCTAACGTCATCACCTGGCGGCTCGACCGGCCAGGCAATGGTGCCTCTCTGATCGCGCGCGGCCACTCTGTGTAATCGTGGGTGGGTCGGTGCGTGGACGGTCGTCGCCACGACGACCACACGCACCCAGGGAGTTCGGTATCTCCATGCACGTCACTCACGACCAGACCGTTCGTGAGGTCCTGCCGACCACGGGGCGGTCCCGCTTCCCCGGCCTGCGCCGCCTGCGCGGCGAGGGCACCGCGGCGCGCCGGGCCTGGCGCGCCGCGTACGTCCGCAGCATCGTGCTCGGGGACGCGGTCGCCGCCGTGCTCGCGGCCACCATCGGCTACTTCGGCCGGTTCGGCACCGACGTCGACGGCGCGGCCCAGTACTCGCTGTGGGCCGCGCTGGCGATGCCCGTCGTGTGGGTGGCCGCGATGCACATCGGCCGCAGCTACGAGGAGCGCTTCCTCTGGGTGGGTGCCGAGGAGTTCCGGCGGGTGCTGCACGCCGCCGCCGTCCTGCTGGCCGCGGTCGCCGTCGTCTCCTGGGGCCTGGACCTGCGGGTCGCCCGGGGCTTCGTCGTCATCGCCCTCCCGCTGGCGACGCTGCTGACGCTGCTGCAGCGCTACCTGCGCCGGCAGGCCCTGCACCGGGCCCGCAGCGGCGGGGCCTTCGAGCAGACGACGGTCATCGTCGGGCACCGCAACGCCGTCGCGTCGCTGCGCGCCGAGCTCGACCGCGCCGCCTACCACGGCTACCGGGTCATCGGCTGCTGCCTGCCGGACGGGAGGGCCAGCGACCGCCCCACCGACTTCGACGGGCTGCCCGTCCTCGGCGGCCTGGACGAGGTCCTGGACGTGGTGCAGCGGTTCGAGGTCGACACCGTGGCCGTCATGCCCTGCCCCGAGCTGGACGGGCCGTCGCTGCGCCGGCTCGGCTGGGACCTCGAGAAGACCGAGGCCGAGCTGCTGCTCGCCCCCGCGGTCACCGAGGTCGTCGGCCCGCGGGTGGCGATCCGCCCCGTGTGCGGTCTCCCGCTGCTGCACGTCGAGCGCCCCGAGCTCCGCGGGGTGCGCCGCCTGGCCAAGACGGCGGTCGACGCCTCGCTGGCCGCCACGGCGCTGCTCCTGACGCTCCCGCTGTTCCTCCTCATCGCGCTGGCCCTGAAGACGACCAGCCGCGGGCCGGTGTTCTTCAAGCAGACCCGCGTCGGCCGCGACGGGCAGACCTTCTCCATGCTCAAGTTCCGCAGCATGGTCCACGGCGCCGACAAGATGTCCGAGGTGCTCGAGGCCGACAACGACGGCAACGGCGTGCTCTACAAGCGCAAGGTCGACCCGCGCGTGACCCGTGTCGGGCGGGTGCTGCGCCGCTACTCCCTCGACGAGCTGCCGCAGCTGCTCAACGTGCTGCGCGGGGACATGAGCCTGGTCGGCCCGCGCCCGCCGCTGCCCAGCGAGACCGAGCGCTACGGCTTCGACATGCGCCGCCGCTTCCTGGTCAAGCCCGGCATCACCGGCCTCTGGCAGATCAGCGGGCGCTCGGACCTCTCGTGGGACGACTCGGTGCGGATCGACGTCCGCTACGTGGAGAACTGGTCCCTGAGCTTCGACATGATGATCCTCTGGAAGACCCTCGGCGCCGTCCTCCGCGGGCGCGGCGCCTACTGACCGCCGGCCGCCGTCCGCCAGCACGCGCGGATGTCGGCGTACATGGTGCGGGCGTCGAAGCCCGCCGCCCACGTGTCGTAGGCCGCCCGGGCCATCCGGTCGCGCAGCTCCGTGTCGGCGAGCAGGCGCCGCAGGTGCTCGGCGAGGGCGTCGACGTCGCCGGGGGGCACGAGGAACCCGTTGGCCCCGTGGGCGACCAGCTCCTCCATGGCGCCCACGGGCGTCGTCACGGCGGGGATGCCCCGGGACATCGCCTCGATGACCACCATCGGCAGCCCCTCGGCGTGGCTGGGGAGGGCGAGCAGGTAGGCCTCGCGCAGGAGCTCCTGGGCGGCGGCACGGGGCAGCGAGCCCGCGTAGGTGAGGCGGCCCGGGCTCGCCCGGACCGCCGCCTCCACGAGCGCGACGACGCGGGGGTCGGCCGGCGGGCCGGCGAGCACCAGCTCCACGTCGGGGAGGTCGCCGAGCTGCTCGAAGGCGCGCAGCAGCTCGGGGACGCCCTTGGACTCGTCGATGCGGCCCAGCAGGACCACCCGCCGGGCGCGGTCGGCCGGCCAGGGCGTCGTGGGCGGGGCGCCGTCGGCGACGCCGTTGTGCACCACGCGCACCCGCTCGGCGGGCACCCCGAGCTCCTCGGTCACCAGCCGGGCCCAGGGCCCGCCGAGGACGACGACGTACGCCGCCCGGTCGAAGAAGCGCTCGATGCGGCGCCGCGCGGCGGGGGAGACGGCCTCGAGGAAGCCGCGGTACCCGGCGCCGTGCAGGTGGATGCCGTACGGCAGGCCGCGCAGCGTGCACGCCCGCGCGACGGCCATCTTCCGCCAGGTGCTGCCGCGGCTGGCGACGTGCAGGTGGACGACGTCGGCGCGGGCCGTGGCGGTGGTGAGGAGGCTGCGGGCGAAGTTCACCGCCCGCCGCGGGGCCGGGCCGATGCCGCCGGAGTCCACGACCCGCAGCGCCACGGGTGCGCTGGTCAGGCCGTTCTGGGTCTCGAGCTCGGCGACGACCGACGCCATCCCGCCGGGCTGGCCGCCCGTCGGGCCGACGCTGAGTACGCGCAGTGCGCCGTCGTCGTCGTGGCCGGCCGTGCCGTCCCGCGTCGTCCCGGTGCTCACCGGGCCGCGACGTCGTCGAGGTCGGGGAGGGTCCACTGCTCGCCGAGCCAGGCGTCGAAGCTCGGCGGCTCGAAGGGCAGCACGCCCCCGCCGGGGTACGGCGTGTACTCGCTGAACCAGATGACGCCGTCGACGTTGTAGAGGTCGACCCGCATGAAGTCGAAGGGGCGGGCGAGCACCTCGGCCGCGTGGTTCAGGGCGGCGAGGTTCTCCGGCGGCGGGCTCGGCTCGCCGCTGCCCAGCGCGGTCGCGATGCGCAGCGGCTCCCACTCGGCGGTGTAGAAGGTCCGCGAGTGCTGCCTGGTGAACCGGCCGGTGTCCACCGACATCGCGGCGATCTTGCCGTCGAACATCAGGTACTTGTAGTCGTCGGGCGGGGTCACGCCGTCGCCGATGGCCTCCTCGACGACGTAGAGCGGCCGCGCCTGGCTGTAGGCCCACTCGCCGAGCAGCACGCTCTGGTCGTCGCGCAGCCAGTTCTTCGTCGCCGCGATCGTGCGGGCGTCGACCGACTCGTCCGCGCGGCCGAAGTGGACCAGGCCGCTGCGGTGGTTGGGCTTGAGCACCCACGGGCGGTCGAACATCCGGCCGGCGACCTCGGTGAGGTCGGTGCCGGACCAGAAGGTCTCCGGCACCGAGATGCCGGCCTCCTCCTGCACCTGCGCCGCGTGCTCCTTCATCGCCAGCTTGTCGCACGTCCAGGCCAGCAGCGGGCGCCGGTCGTGCATGATCCGCCAGTTGATCTTCTCGCCGAAGGTCTGCGGGTCGCGCAGACGCGGCAGCCTGCCGTGCCCCGCGAGGTAGAGGTACCGCCGCCGGAGGGGGAGGGGCATGAGCCCGGCGACCCTGCGGTGGGCCGGCTGGAAGAAATGTCGGAGGCTCTCGTTCAGGCCGCTCCGGGGCATCCTGACCCCTTCCAGGTGTGAGACGTGGGCACGCCGGCTGGTGTCCGCCGGGGACGCCCGATCCGGGCGTCCGGTGTCGCGGCGAGCCTAGTACCCGGTGCGGGCCAGGGCCTTTTCCCCGTGCGCAACCACCCCATCGGAGGTGTCGGGCGGCGGCCGGCACCGATCACACTGGGGTCGTGCCCGCCCTGGAGAGCCCCCCGCCGCCCGTCACCGTCCTGCTCGTGTGCACCGGCAACATCTGCCGCTCTGCCCTCGGGCAGGGGCTGGGACGGTCCTACCTGCGCGAGCACCTCGGCGCGGCGGCCGACGACGTCCGCCTGGTCAGCGCGGGCACGCGCGCGGTCGCCGGTTCGCCGATGCACCCCCGCAGCGCGCTGGTCCTGTCCGGGTTCGGTGGCGACCCCGAGGGGTTCGTGGCCCGGCAGCTGGAGCCGGCGATGGTCGACGAGGCCGATCTCGTGCTCACCCTGACCCGCGACCACCGCCGCGACGTCCTGGGGCTCGCGCCCCGGGCGCTGGCGCGCACGTTCACCCTCCGGGAGGCCGCGGCGCTGCTGGGCGCGCTCGGCGACCGGCAGCCGGAGGGGGAGGAGTTCGCCGACCGGGTGCGCGGGCTGGTGTCCGCCCTGGCGGCGGCCCGTCCCGGGCGGAGCGGCGGGGACGGCGACGACATCGGTGATCCGATCGGCCGCTCCCTGGAGGGCCACGAGGCGGTGGGCCAGGCCGTGTCCGAGGCCCTGCTGCCCGTCCTCACCGCCGTGCTGCGGTTGCACCCGGCGGTCGACGCCGCGGAGCTGCCCGATCCGGTCGCGAACGCCTCGCACATCCACCCGGGCGGCGTCCTGGGCTTGCCCGGCGACCCGGAGGTCTGGGCCGAGCCGGCCCCGCTCGACCACCGCTCCGCCGGCCCGGGTCCTGCCCGGCGCGCGTTCGGTGCGCTCGGCCGCCGCCGGCGGGCCGGCTCGGGCTCCTAGCGGGGAACGGGCGGGGAGGCGGTCCACTCCGCGGGGACGAAGTCCGGCACCGGGGCGGTCTCCGTCGCCTGCCGCCGGTCGGCCGTGCGGACCGCCCGGCCGATGCCGAGCGCCAGCAGCGCCGCCAGCGTCGTCCAGGCGGTCAGGAGGACCAGCACCCACGTCATGGGACCTTCCTAGGGGCCCCGACGCGCCGCGGGCGGGTCCGACGCGGGCAGAAGCTGCCGAAAAAGTCCATCCCCGCATGTGTGGGTATCCGTGCTGGTCGGGGCGCGAGTCGCTTAACAGAACCGGTGACGACTCGCCGTGCGCCCGAGAAAATTCACTCGAACGGGCTTGGCGTTATGGAACCGTGACGCTACCTTTAGCGGCGTGTCACGAAACGCTCACCGACAGTGGCGAAGCATCCGACCCCGTCGCCGGCGGCGCATGTCGCGCCGACGCATGACGCAGCTGCTCCTCGCGCTCGTCGGGATCCTTCCCCTCAGCTATCCGCTCGTGCAGGACGGAGGGTCCGACGCCGTCGCGACCCCGCCGGCGGTGGAGTCCCGTGACTCCCGCCCCGCCGTGCAGCCGCCCACGAGCCCCCCCGCCCCTGACGTGGCGCCGGCCGGCGAGGTCCCCGTGGACCAGCCCACCGCCGGTACGCCGACGGAGCAGCCGACCGCGGTGGCCGGTTCCCGCTCCGGCACGAGCCCGGCCTCCACCGGCACGACCGCCACCCCGGCCCCGGCGGCTCCGAAGCCGACCACGGCCGCCCCGACCCCGACCACCCCGGCCGCGACCACCCCGAGCACCCCGGCCACCCGCGCGACGACCCCGTCGACCGGCGCCCTCAGCTGGGCCCCGCCGGCCGGCTGGGAGAACTACCCGGTCCACAACGTCACCCCGAGCAACTCGGTCACGACCATCGGGGCCAGGAACGGCGACGTCCTGATCAAGCTGCCCGCCGACCGCCCGGCCGGGCCGATCACCATCGCCAACTGCCGCAACGCCGTCATCATGGGCGGGCAGATCACCGTCGCGCCCACCGCCCGCTTCGGCAACGACGACCAGCGCGCCATCTACGTGCACAAGTGCACCGGCACCGTGCACATCGAGGGCGTCCTCATCAACGGCAACGTCCCGGGCTCCCAGGCCGACGGCATCGCCGTGAACGCCCCCGAGGCCACCGTGCAGATCCAGAACGTCCGCATGGAGGCCCTGCGTGGCACCTACTCGGTGAACCACGCCGACGTCTTCCAGCCGTGGGGCGGGGTGCGGGAGTACCGGATCGACCGGCTCAGCGGCACGACGAACTACCAGGGCATCCAGGTCCGCCAGGACCTCGGCGCCATCGGCAAGGGCACGATCCGGAACACCAACGTCGGCAGCTCCGGGGTGACCCCCATCGAGCGGGGCGGGCAGTTCATCCGCATCGACTGCAACACCTACCCGCTGGCCCTGGAGAACGTCTTCATCGACCCACGCGCCGGCCGCGACATGGGCTACAGCGTGTGGCCGCAGACCGACGACCGCAGCTGCCCCGCGAAGATCAGCAACGGCGTCGTCTCGTGGCCCTCGATCGGCAACCTGAGCGGCACGCTCACCCAGGGCAAGCCCGCGTCGGGTGACTTCGTCCCGGCCGGCTCCGTCGGCATCGGGTACGTCTCTCCCGGCTACCGCTGACCTGACCGCTCGAGGGGGCGGGTGCCGCGCAGACGCGCGGCGCCCGCCCCTTCGTCGTCCCTAGTAGGCACCGCGGCCGGTGAAGACCGCCCCCACCGTCCGCCAGAGGATCATCAGGTCCAGCGTCAGCGACCAGTTCTCCACGTAGTGGATGTCCAGCCGCACCGAGTCGGTCCACGACAGATCGGAGCGCCCGCTGACCTGCCAGAGCCCGGTCAGACCGGGCTTGACCACCAGCCGGCGGTGCATCTCCACGCCGTACCGCTCGACCTCCGAGGGCAGCGGCGGCCGCGGCCCCACCAGCGACATCTCGCCCCGGAGGATGTTGAGCAGCTGGGGCAGCTCGTCGATCGAGTACCGCCGCAGCGTCCGGCCCACCCGCGTCACGCGCGGGTCCTGGCGCATCTTGAACAGCACCCCGTTGCCCTCGTCCACCGCGGCCAGGCGGGCGACCTGGCGCTCCGCCCCGACGTGCATGCTGCGGAACTTCAGCATGGCGAACCGGCGGCCGTCGCGGCCCACCCGCTCCTGCCGGAAGAGCACCGGCCCCGGGCTGTCGAACCGGATGGCCAGCGCGGCGGTCACGAGGACCGGCGCCAGCAGCACCAGGAGCAGGACCGCGCAGGTCCGGTCGAACGTCTCCTTCACCAGCAGGTGCAGGCCGCGCAGCTCGGGGCGCTCCATCTGGAGCAGGGAGAGCCCGCAGACCGGGCGCACGCGGATGCGCGGCCCGACGACCTCCGAGACCGACGGCGCGAGCAGCAGGTCGGCCTCGGTCTTCTCGAGCTCCCAGCCCAGCCGGCGCAGCGCCGCGCCGTCCAGCTCGGGGGAGGGCAGCACCGCCACGGTGTCGACCTCGTACCGCTCGACGACGTCGACGACCTCACCCAGGCCGCCGAGCACCGGCAGCCCGCCGGGGCCGCTGCTGCGCCCCGAGCCGTGCGGCATGCAGTAGCCGATCACCCGGTAGCCCTGGTCGGCCTCGCGGTGCAGCTGCTCGCGGAGCGCCGCGACGCCGTTGCGGTGACCGACGAGCAGCGTCGTCTGCTGGAAGCGGCCGTGCGCCCGCTGGCGGCGCAGCCAGGAGCGGTGCGCCTGGCGGTGGGCGAGGGTGAGCAGGGTGGCGAGCGGGAGGGCGACGACGACGAAGCCGCGGGCCACCTCCAGCTTCAGCCCCCACGAGACCGTGCCCACGATGGCGAGCAGCAGCGCGGCGGCGAAGAAGACCCGGCGGAACTCCTCCGGGCCCTCCCAGAGGTAGCGGCTCTCGTAGCTGCGCGCGACGACCATGGCGAAGACCCACACGGCCGGCAGGGCCACGGCGATGGCCAGGGAGGCGTTCGTGGCGCCGACGTCCGGCGGGGCGAAGCGGGCGAGCAGACCGCTCCCGGCGGCCGCGCTCGCGCAGAGGGCGTCCCAGACCACCAGCCGGCGGACGTAGGGAGCGCGCCACGCTCGCCGCGCGGCGGTACCGGCTCCCCGCAGCGGATCCGGCCGCGGCAGCCCCGGCAGCGGCGCGGACGGGTGCTCGGTGAGGTGTTCGGACGGAATGGCTTCACTGCTCATCGCGTGAGTTCCCTGCGGTGCGAACGGCGATCCGGCGCCCGGTGCGGAGAAGCGCACCGGGAGTGGTCGCGCGCGTGCGAGTCATGGACTGGTCGACGAGCCGATCGAGGGACCGGCGGGGCAGGACGAGGGGGGTGCGCCCGTCAGTCGGGGCTGGCACCCGGCTCGTCGATGCGGCCCAGGAGGGCGGCGTCGTGCCCGCGAGCGGCCCGGATCGAGCCGACGAGGAAGGCGGGGAAGCCCGCGTCGAGCACCGCGAGCGCGGCGTCGGCGTGATCGGTGTGGCCGGTCCCGCACGACCCGCCGCCCGACACCGACGCCGAGGCAGGGCCGCCGGGGGCGGACGCCGGCACGGGTGCGACCGGCGTGGCAGGAGGGGCCGGGGGCGCCGGTCGACGGACCGGTGGCGCGCGCTCCGGAGCAGGGTCGTCCGCCGGTGCGGCCGTGGCGAGCCCGGTCGCGCGGACCACCGCCGCCCCGCCGCCCGACGGGGGCGTCGACGAGACGGTGACGGCGCCGGGCTCCGGGCAGGGGGCCGTGAGGGTCGTGACCGGCGACGCGGCGGCGATCAGCGCCGCCTCCGCAGCGGTGACCGAGACCGTTAGCAGAGTCGGGCCGGCCGCCTCGTCGGCCGCCGCGGGATCGGCGGGCGCCGGCTCGGTCTCCTCCGTGCCCTCGGCGGGCAGGTCGGCGGGCACCTCGGCGGGAGCGAGGGGCTCGGTGACGGGGACGTCGGTCGACGCGGTGTCGGTGGTCGCGGTGTCGGTGGTCGCGGTGTCGGTGGACGGCGTCTCCACGACGGCGGGGGTCTCCGTGGCCGGGGTCTCGACGGCCGGGGTCTCGGTGGCCGGGGTCTCCGTGGCGGGGGTCTCCGTGGCGGGGGCGTCCGTGGCCGGGACGTCAGTGACGGGGGCCGGCTCCGGCGGGACCTCCGCGGCGGGCGGCGGCTCGGGCGCGGCCGGAACCTCCTCCGCGGGCGGCTCCTCGGCGGGCGGCGGGTCGGTGACCGGCGGCGGGTCCGCGGGTGCGGGCGGGGGATCGGCGGGCGCCGGAGGGGGGTCGGCGGGACCGGGCGGCGGGTCGGCCGGCACGGGCGGCGGCTCCGCTGGGTCCGGGGGCGGGTCGACGGGCGCACCCGGTGGGGAACCGGCCGCGTCGTCGGGCGGCGTCGTCCCCTCACCGGCCGGCTCGACGACGGAGGTGTCGCCCTCCGGGGGCTCTCCGGCGTCGGCCCGCGCCGCGTCGTCGGCGGTGGCGCCGAGCAGCGCCCAGGCGCCCAGGAGAAGGAACGTGGTCACCAGCAGGCGCCAGGACCAGCGGGCGGGTCCGGTCGGCGGCGTGCGGAGGCCGCGCGGCTCCCGCGCGTGGCCCCACGGCCGACCGATGGACATGCGAACCCCCTGTGGCTCCTCTCGAGGACACCTTCGGCCCGAAGTGTGGGTGAGGGGAACCGGGCCCGGGTGGCGCGCGGGTGAACAGCGGCCCGATGCGGCCCGGCCTCACTCTCGGTGACCGGAGGGAGTCGGAACGGCGTCGCCCGGTGGCCGATGAACGGGGGCTGGCGCCGCTGCACGGACGCGAGGCCCTGCGGCGCCACCTCGCCGGTCCCAGCTGACCCCTCCGCCCCGCTCGTGGCGACACGTGGGCCACAGGGTCAAGTTCTGCCGCCGCCGTGCCGATGATCAGCGCGTGTGGTGGGCCTGGATCGTCGGCGGACTGGTCGTCTGGACGGCGATCGCCGTCGTGCTCGGGGTCGTGATCGGCCGGGTCATCCGGCACGCGGACCAGCAGGAGGCGTCCGTCCCGGCGGGCCGCGCCCCCGCGACCGCCCCCGTAGCCACCGCCGCGCGCACCCGCCGCCGCGCCGTCCCGCTGCCGCCGGTCGGGATCGGGCTGTCCGCCGCCGCGGTGGTGCTCATGGCCACCGGCTTCGTGCTGAGCCTGAACGGGGCCACGGGCCCCGCCGCCCAGGCCCTCTCCATGGACGCCCCGCTCTCCCTGCCCCGCCTGTTCGTGGCCGGGCTCTTCGCCGTCGCCGCGGTCGCCGCCGTCGCCGGCGCCGCCCGCAACCCCGGCCGCCGCACCTGGTGGCTGGCCGTCGGGCTGGTCTCGGCCGGCATCGCGTCGGTCAAGGCCGGCGGGACCGTGCACGCCGACGCGATGGCCGGGCTGGACGCCGCCGTCGGCCGGCCCGCGGCCATCGCCCTCAGCGCGCTCGCCGCCCTGGCCGTCGTGGGCGCCCTCTTCTTCCTCAGCCGCACCGAGCGCCGTGACCGGCGCCGGGTGCTGGGCAGCCTCGCCGGCTACGGCGTCGCCGCCGTCGGCCTCTCGGCCCTCTCCGCCCTCGCCCCCGCCTCGCTGCGCCTCGCCGCCACCTTCGTGGAGGAGTCGGGCGAAGCGCTGGCCGGCGTCGCGCTCCTGATGGCGGTCCTGGTCGGTGTCGCGCCGCGCCTGGTGCTGCCCGCCGACTGGGCGATGCGCCGCGCGGACGACGCCTACGGTCTGGAGCCGGTCGCGCCGCTGGAGAAGCCGGCCCGCTGAACCAGGGGCCCGCGGCGTCAGCGCGCGGGCCGGTTGTCGGTCGCCTGCCGCCTCCTCGGGGCGCCCCGGGCCCCGTCGTCGCGTGCGGAACGAGCCACCCCGACCCCTCGGAGCCGGTCTGCCACCCCGCGTGGTCAAGGCGGGACGCTGCGGGGAGCGAGCCGTCAGCCCGCGGTCCAGGCGAGCAGGTCATCGGCGGTGCGGGTGTTGATCACGCGGTCCACCGGGACGCCGCACTCGACCGCCCGCTCGCAGCCGTTGGACTGCCAGTCCAGCTGGCCCGGCGCGTGCGCGTCGGTGTCGACGGCGAACTCGCAGCCGAGCTCCACCGCGAGCGTGAGCAGCCGCCGAGGCGGGTCCAGCCGTTCGGGGCGGCTGTTGATCTCCACCGCCGTGCCGTGCTCGACGCAGGCCGAGAACACCGCCTCGGCGTCGAACCGGCTCTCCGGCCGCGGCTTCTGCGTGCCGTTGCGCTGCCGGCGCCCGATGACCAGTCGCCCGGTGCAGTGGCCCAGGACGTCGGTGTGCGGGTTGGCGACGGCGGCGAGCATCCGCGCCGTCATGGACCGGGCGTCGGCGCGCAGGTCGGAGTGGACGCTCGCGACGACGATGTCGACCCGGCCCAGCAGCTCGTCGGTCTGGTCCAGGCTGCCGTCGACGTTGATGTCGCACTCGATGCCGGTGAGGATCCGGAACGGCGCCAGCTCCTCGTTGAGCGCGGCGACGACGTCGAGCTGCTGCTCCAGCCGCTCGGGGCTCAGGCCGTTGGCCACCGTGAGGCGGGGGGAGTGGTCGGTGAGCGCCAGGTACTCGTGGCCCAGCGCGATGGCGGCCTCGGCCATCTCCCGGATCGGGCTGCCGCCGTCGGACCAGTCGGAGTGGGCGTGCAGGTCGCCCCGGAGCGCGGCGCGGAAGGCGGCGACCTCCTCGGCGGCCGGCAGCTCACCGGCGTACGCCTCCTCCAGCGACGCCAGCGCCTCGGGCACCTGGCCGCGGTGGGCCTGCGCGATCGCCGTCGCCGTCTTCGGGCCGATGCCCTTGAGGTCCTTCAGCGTGTTCGTGCGGATGCGGCGGTCCAGCTCGGCGTCGTCCAGGGCGTCGACGATCGCCGCGGCCGTCCGGTAGGCGGCCACGCGGTAGCTGGCCTCGCGGCCGCGCTCCAGGAGGAAGGCGATCCTCCGGAGCGCGGCCGCGGGTGGGAGCGGGGTGCTCAGCTGAACACCTTCAGGGCTCCCTTGCCGGTCTTCTTGCCCGCCTTCTTGCCTGCCGTGCGGGTGGCCTTCTTCTGCGCCTTCATCGCGCGCTTGGTGGCCTTCTCGTAGTTCTTCTCCGTGACGTCGGCGGCGCGCTTCGCGGCCCGGCGCGTGCGGTAGCCCACCGACGGCTTGCCCTCGGTGTCGACGGCGGCCAGCAGCAGGCCGCCGAAGAGGCCGGTGTTCTTGACGAAGTTCGAGATCTGCCCGAACTGCTCCGTCGGGTCGTCGTGCTCCCAGAAACGGTGCCCGGCCAGCGTGGTGGGCACGATCGAGGCCGACAGCACGATGGCCGTCAGCCGCGGGAACTTGTTCAGCGCGAACAGCGTGCCGGCGGCGACCTTGATCGCCGCGTCGGCCTTCACCCACTGCTCGACGTCCCGGGGCAGCTGCACCGGCAGCTGCTTGTCGGCGGTCTCGGCGATCTTCTCGACCACCGGGCGCGCCCCCGCCACGCGGTCCTGCGGCTTGCGCAGGGTGCTGATGCCTCCGTAGATGAAGGGGGTGGCGAGCAGGGGCCGCGCGATCCGGCGAACCAGCATGGGGAACCTCTTTCCTCGGAGGGTCTGGGGGCAGTCGCACGGTGCACTGCCCCGAGGATCCACCCGGCAATCACCGGGGTCCCACGGGCGGGCGCTCGGGGGCGAGGTGTCCCGCGCGGCGCGCCGGGTAGGCCCGGGCGATGTCCTCCTCCGGTCTCTCCTCCCTGCTCGGGCGCGGCGTCCTGGCCGGCGTCGCCGGCACCGTCGTGATGACCGCGTTCCAGAAGCTCGTCGAGATGCCGCTCACCGGGCGGCCGGCCAGCTTCGCGCCCGCGCAGCTGGCCGAGCGGGTGCTGCCGGTGCACCCGTCGACGCAGTCGGGGCGCACCGCCCTCAACTACGCGTCCCACTTCTCGCTCGGCGGCATGTGGGGCACCGGGCACGCGGTCGCCGCCCGGTGCGGCCTCCGTGGCCAGAAGGCCGTCAACGCCGTCTTCGCGGTGGTCTACCCCGCCGACGTCGCGCTGGCCACCGCGCTCGGCGTCTACGCGCCCCGCACCTGGACGGCGCAGGACTGGGCGATCGACGTCGGGGAGAAGTACCTGCAGGCGCAGGCCACCGGCTTCCTGTTCGACCGGTTCCTCGCCCCGGCCTGACCGCCGGCGACGGTCGGGCGGACCGTGTGCGGTCCGCCGGTGCCTCCTGGTGGCTACCGTCCCGTCATGTCGCTGCTCCCCGCGGTGCGCCAGGTGGTCGTCTCGCTGCTGCTGGGGGCCGTGGCCGCGGCGGTCGCCGGTGGGGTCTGGTCGTCGGTGACCGGTGAGGGGTTCCGGTCGCGCTTCGCGTTCTCGCTGATGCTGGTCGCGGCGCTGCTCTCTCTCGCCGGCGGCACCGTGCTGCCCCGCATGGCCGACGCCGAGCTGCGGGCGTTCCTCGGCCACGGCCCCGTCACCGCGGAGCCGGGCGACCAGGGCGGGGCGCTGACCGCGCTCGGCGTCTTCCTCTTCGTCGCGGTGCCGCTGTTCGCCGCGGGCCTGCTGGCCTACGGCAGCGGGTGAGGCGGGGTCACTGCAGCCTGCCACCGCCTCGGCACCTGCCACCGCTTCCGCGTCGACGCGGCCACCGCGCCGCCCACCGCGAGCCCGGCCAGCACGTCGCCGGGGTAGTGCACGCCGAGGTGCACCCGCGAGTAGCCGATGCCCAGGGCCAGCGGGGCGAGCGCGGCGCCGGCGGCCGGCGACTCCAGCGCCAGGCCGGTGACGAACGCGGCGGCCGAGCCGGAGTGCCCGCTGGGGAAGGACAGGCTGCCGGGCTCGCGGCGCAGCCGGCGCTCGGTGCGCAGGTTCTCCAGGTCGGGGCGGACGCGGCCGAAGAGCGGCTTGAGGACGGCGTTGACCAGCGCGCTGGTGAGCGCCATCGCGGCGGTGCCGTGCAGTGCGCCCCGGCGCAGCCGACCACGCCGTCCGCCCAGGGCCAGCGCGATCAGCAGCCAGAGCTTCCCGTGGTCGGCAGCGGTCGACAGCCGGCGCAGCCACCGGTCGGCCGGGGTGGTGGGCAGCTCGCCGATCCAGGCGTGCAGCCGCGCGTCGAGGTCGCGAGGGAAGCGCACGCCCGGACGCTAACCACCCCGGCCACGATCAGCTCACCTGATCGTCGAGCGTCCTCCCTCACGGTGGGCGCTGAGGGAGGACGCGCCATGATCAGGTTCCCTGATCATGGCGGGGTCAGCTCTTCTGGCGGGCGCGGTAGGCGGCGACGGTCGACCGGCTCGCGCAGGTGTTGGAGCAGTAGCGGCGGCTGGCGTTCCGCGAGGTGTCGACGTAGACGTCGTCGCAGCCCTCGGCCGAGCACACGCCCAGGCGCTGCCAGCCGTGCTGCACGACCACCTGCGAGAGCCCCATCGCGACCGTCGTCGTCAGCTGCTCGAGGGCGGGGGCGTCGGGGCGGGCGTAGTGCAGGTGCAGCTCGCCGTCGTGGTCGGTGGCGTAGGGCCGCGGGCGGGCCAGCGCGAGCAGCTCGTTGAGCCGGGTGAGGACGTCGGCCTGCGACTCGGCCAGCGCGACGGCGCGCACCAGCCGGGCGGTGACGGCGGCCTTCTCGACGTCGGAGGAGCTCAGGTCCAGCGACGTCCCGGCCGTGAACCACTCCCCGTGGGACGCCAGGAACAGCGCCACACCGTCGTCGGGCTCGAGGTCGGCGTTGGCCAGATCGATGGCCAGCTCGACCGCGGTCGACCCGTAGGTGTCGTAGTCCAATTGACTCCCTACCGTTTCGTCCCTAGTCTCGGGACTGCGTAGGCGGTCAACGGTCTTTGACCGCCTACTGTTCCGATTCCCTGCAGTGTGAAACGAGTGCAAGCGTGCGTGCCTACCTCGCCGTCTGGCGGCTTCCCTCCGCCCCGGTGCTCCTCCTCGGCGGCTTCGCCGGTCGTCTGCCGTCGGCCATGGTGCCGTTGGCGCTCCTGCTCATGGTGCAGCAGCAGACCGGCTCGTACGCGATCGCCGGCCTCGCGGCGGCCACGCTCGGTATCGCCTCGGCGATCATGGCGCCGGTCCTCGGCCGGCTGGCCGACCGGCGCGGGCCGCGCCGGATCCTGCTGACCCAGGCGGCGCTCTACCCGCTGCTGCTCGCGCTGCTGGTGGCGGTGACCCTCGGCGGCGCGCCCGACCTCGCCGTCGTCGCCGCCTCGGCCCTGGCCGGCGCCACCACGCCGCTGGTGTCGGGGACCGTCCGCGCCCTGTGGTCGCGCACCGACCCGCGGCGCCGGTCCACCGCCTACGCCCTCGACGCCACCGCCACCGAGCTGGTCTTTGTGGTCGGTCCCGCCCTCGTCGCCACGCTGGCGGTGCTGGCCGCGCCGTCCTGGGCGGTCGGGGTGGCCGGCGCGCTCGCCGTCGTGGGAGCCGTCGGTGTCGCCGGGGCCGCTCGCTCGTGGGTGCCGGAGGTGGCGCCGTCGGCGAGCCTCTTCTCCACCGTGCTCGCTCCGGGCATGCCGCGCGTGCTCGCCAGCGGGTCGGGCCTGATGCTCGGCTTCGGCGCGCTGGAGGTCGCCATCCCTGCCTTCGCCGACTCCATCGGCACGCCGGGGATGTCCGGGGTGCTGCTGGCCGTGTGGGCGCTCGGCTCGGTCGCCGGCGGCCTCTGGTTCGGTGCGCGGGTGATGAGCGCCTCCCTGCCCCGGCAGTACCGCTGGCTGCTCTTCGGCGTGACCATCGGCCTCGCCCCGCTGGCCTGGGTGTCGAGCCCGTGGGCGCTCGGCGTGCTGCTCTTCCTCGGGGGGACGGCGATCGCGCCCACCCTGACCGTGCAGAACTCTCTGGTCGGCTCGCTCGCCCCCGTGCACGCCACCACCGAGGCGTTCACCTGGCTGTCCACGATCACCGTCGGGGCCTCGGCCGTGGGCGCGGCTCTCGGCGGTGCGCTGATCGAGACCTCCGCCGGGGTCTCCGGTGCGCTCGTGCTGGCGTGCGCGGGGGCGGCCGCGGCCGTCGCCGTCACCCTCGTGCCCGGGCGTGGGCCGCGCGCCGCCGCCGTCCGCCGGGAGCCGGTCGCCGCCTGATCGCGCCGGCCCGAGTGGCTGCACTCGTCGGTCGGCGGACGGGACGCCGCCCGACCCCCGGGACAACCGGCCGCGGGGCGCTGGTAGTCTCTTTCCTCGGTGGTTCCGAGGCGACTCGAGCCCCGGGAGGCTTCGCCTAGTCCGGTCTATGGCGCCGCACTGCTAATGCGGTTTGGGTTAATCCCCATCCCGGGTTCAAATCCCGGAGCCTCCGCGCACGACAACTGAACACACGCACCCGTAGCTCAACGGATAGAGCATCTGACTACGGATCAGAAGGTTAGGGGTTCGAATCCCTTCGGGTGCACGTCTGGTTGAGACACCGAGCGGTCCCGCACTTCGACGGAAGTGCGGGGCCGCTTCGTCTGTCACGCCGCGCCGCCTCGTCCGCGGGCGGCCGCGGCTCCGAGGCGCGGCGCGCGGCGGCCGGCCCGCCGGCCCTGGTCCCGGGCGGCGCCGACTGCGACCTCGTCCGCTGGGGCGAGCTCGAGGCCATGGCGCGCTGATCGCCACGAGGTCGCACGACCGCGCGCTCGCGGGCGCGGACGCCCGCGGCGACGACCACCCGGCCGTGCGACGCGACGCCACGCCCCTGACCCGAGATGCGCCTCGCTGAGTAGTTGCTCAACTACTCTGCGCGTGGGATCGTCACGGCGCCCCCCGCTCCAGATGGCCGCGCCAGCCGGTGCGGGGCCGCACTCGCCGTGCTCGACCGGATGTGAGGACCGACGTCGTGAACAAGCGCACCCTGGCCGTCCTGGCCGCCATGACCGTGATCGGTGGCACCGGGTTCGCCGGTGCCGCTCTCGCGGCACCGCGCCCCACGGCATCGCAGACCCAGGCCGCCACCGCGCTCCCCGCGCCGGCCGACTTCACCGGTGACGCCGTCGCCCAGCGGGCGGTGCTCGACTGGTCGGGCGTGGCCGGAGCCCGCGACTACGTCGTCATCGACGTCACCCGGAGCGACGCCGGGCGCCTGGTCGGCTCCACGACCGGCACGTCGTGGACCTCGCCGCGCCTGCCGTTGTCGACCGCGGCCTACTCGTTCGTCGTCGTGGCTCGCGACTCCGCCAAGACGCAGGGCGCTCGCACCGAGCCGGTGCAGGTCTTCCCGGGTGGCCAGCCGTCGACGCCGGCCACGCTCCCCGCCGAGCCGACGACCCCGCCGGCGGAGCCGACGACGACTCCGACCACCCCCACCGAGCCGACGACGACTCCCACCGAGCCGACTCCCACGGAGCCGACTCCCACGGAGCCGCCGACGCCGCCGGCGACGGAGCCCGAGCAGTCCACCCCGCGGCCCACCCGCGTCTGGGGCTACGAGACCTCCACGGGCCTCCTCCCGGACCCGTGGGACGAGGTCCACTCCCTGCGGTCCGACACCCAGGGCCTCACCACGGAGAACCCGTACCCCGGCAGCTCCCGGACGGCCTTCTTCACGGTCCACCCCGGTGACACCGGCTGGAACGGCACCAGCGGCACCCTGCGGTCCGAGGTGCGCGACTCGATCGCCGACTCCGGCGACGTGCGTCCCGGCGACGAGCAGTACTGGGCCTGGTCGACGTTCTTCCCGGCGGACCACGACTGGGACGAGCGCGGCCAGTTCCTCATCTTCACCCAGTGGCACCAGACGGTGAACTCGGGCAACCCGAACGTCCACTTCTGGTCCGACGTCGACGAGCACCTCATGGTCGACGTCCGTGGCGGTGCCGGCGGCCGGGTCGCCGGTGACGCGCAGTACGTCGAGACCTTCGACCTGGGCCCGATCGACAAGGGTGCCTGGAACGACCTCACGGTCCGCTTCGTGTGGTCCCCGGACCCGACGACCGGGCTGATCGAGGTCTGGCACCAGGGGGAGAAGGTGCTGTCGGAGAAGGTCGCCAACCTGTACGTCGACCAGTCGGTCTACATCAAGCAGGGCATCTACTCGGCGGCCGGCACCGCGCGGTCGCACTACCTGCAGCACGCGCCGATCGGGTTCGGCCCCACCCTGGAGTCGGTCGCATCGCTGAACCAGCTCCACCGGCCGGCCGGCTGATCGCCTCCCGCACCGCCTCGGCCACCGGTCGGCGGGCTGGGGGCTAGCGGTCGCCGTCATGCCGGGCGCCACCGTCGGCCGGGCGCTGCTGCTGCCTGCGGTGGTGCGGCTGCCGGGGGAGCGCAACTGGTCCCTGCCGCGCTGGCTGGGCCGGCTGCCGTCGGGCCGCCGCAGCCGTGCGAGTGGTGCCCGCCCGGGAGTGCCCGGAACGCAGGGCGGCGGCTCTTTGCGATCGTGTGACAGATCGGTCCGCCAGCTGGCACCGCGCCGATCGCGGGGTACCGAGGGACGTGGTCCCGCTCCGCGTGGGAGCCGCCGCTGCCCCCTGCGCCGAGGAGTTCCGTGTCGCCCCGTCCCGTCACAGACGGCTTGCCCCTGCCCGGGGTGGAGGAGGCGCCGGTGCGGCGCCGCCGGCGGTCGAACGCACTGCTGGAGCTCGCGCTGGCGGTCGTGCTGGCCGGGGCGCTGCTCGCCGGGTTCGCCCTCCCGTTGGTGGGCGGCGCCACCATGGCCACCCGCGCGGGCGCCGATCTGATGCGGCCGGTCGGGGACGAGCTCCTCGACCGCACGCCGCCGAGCAACACCCGGGTGCTGGCCGCCGACGGCTCCCTCATCGCCGAGTTCTACCGGCGCAACCGCACGGTCGTCCCCAGCGAGGCGATCGCCCCGGTGATGAAGGACGCGCTGGTGGCGATCGAGGACAGCCGGTTCTTCTCGCACAACGGCGTCGACGGGAAGGGCCTGGCCCGTGCGCTGCTGCGGAACCTCAGCGCCGGCGAGGTGGTCGAGGGCGGCTCGACCCTGACCCAGCAGCTGGTCAAGCAGATCCGGGTCCAGACGGCGACCGACCCCGAAGCCCGGCAGGCCGCGACCGACGAGAGCATCGGCCGCAAGCTGCGGGAGGCCCAGCTCGCCCTGGCGCTGGAGCAGGAGTACACGAAGGACGAGATCCTCACCCGCTACCTCAACCGGGTCTACTTCGGTGCCGGCGCCTACGGCATCGCCGCGGCGGCCGAGACCTACTTCGGGGTGACGCCGGACGCGCTGACCCTCGCGCAGGCGGCCACGCTCGCCGGCCTGGTGCAGAGCCCCGCCCAGTACGACCCCTTCGTCGCCCCCGAGCGGTCCACCGAGCGCCGCGACGTCGTCCTCGCGCGGATGGAGGAGCTCGGCCTGGCGGATCCCGCCGCCGTCGCCGAGGCCCGCAGCGGCCCCGTCGTCCTGACACCCGGACCAGGGGACCCGCGCGGCTGCCGCGAGGTGCGGCTCGGCGCGTTCTTCTGCGACTACGCCATGGACTACCTGACCGGCGTCCTCGGCATCTCGCGCGAGCGGATCGAGACGGGCGGCCTCACCGTCGAGACGACCCTGGACCCGGCGATGCAGCAGGCGGGCGACGCCGCCGTCCTGAACGCCCTGGCGAGAGAGGACTCGCGCGCCGGCATCTACACCGCGGTGGAGCCGGGGACCGGCCGGGTGCTGGCCATGGCGGTCAACCGGCTGTTCGGCGCCGCCGAGGGTGACCCGGCGAAGACGACGGTCAACCTCAACGTGGTGGCCGGTCAGGGCACCGGGTCGACCTACAAGGTGTTCACCGCGGCCGCCGCGCTCGAGCAGGGCTTCGGGCTGGACCACGTGATCACCACGCCGGACCCGTACGTGTCGACGGTGTACCGCGACGGCGACGGGCCCTACGACGTCCGGAACGCCGGGCGCTACCGGCAGCGGCTGGACATGGAGCAGGCGCTCTACATGTCCTCCAACACCTACTTCCTCGCGCTGGAGGACCAGTTGGGCAGCGTCGAGGCGCCCGTGCGCATGGCGCAGCGGCTGGGGTTGGCCTCCCTCGACCCGGTCGCCGACCAGGTCATCGCCGAGAACCGCGGCTCGTTCACCTTCGGCGCCGAGGCCACCAGCCCGCTGCACCTGGCGAACGCCTACGCGACCCTGGCCGCCGGCGGCACCCGCTGCGCCCCGACGCCGATCAGCCGGGTGCTCGACCGCGACGGCCAGCCGCTGCTCGGCGAGGACGGGCAGCCGCTGGGCGGCCCGCGGTGCGAGGCGGAGGTGGTGGCCCCCGGCCTGGCGCACACCCTCAACCAGGCCCTCCGCAAGGACGTCGAGCCAGGCTTCCCCGGCCAGACCGGCCGCCGGGCCTACGTCCCCGGCCACCAGATCGCCGGCAAGACCGGCACCACGCAGGACAACTTCTCCGTCACCTTCGTCGGCTACACCCCGCAGGTCGCGGCGAGCGTGATGGTCTACAACCCGGTGCGGAACGAGGACGTCGGCGGCTTCGGCGGGGGTGTCCCCGCGCAGATCTGGCACGACGCCATGCAGCCGATCCTCAGCGCGCGGGAACCGGTGCCGTTCCCGCCGGCCGACCCGTTCTACGTGCAGGGCACCCGGGAGACGGTGCCGGGGGGGTGCGTCGGCCGGTCCGCCGACAGATGTCGCGGCCTGCTGGGCTCACGGGACCTGACGGCGAGCGTCGTGCCCGTCGACAGCGCCCGCCCGCCCGGCGTCGTCGTCGGCGTCGACCCCGGGCCCGGGGCGATCCTGGACCGGACCCAGGCCGTGACGGTCCTGGTCAGCAACGGCGCCCGCTGGAACCCGCCGCCGCCGCCGCCGCCTCCCCCGCCTCCGCCGCCGCCTCCGCCTCCCGCGCCCGAGCCCCCGCCTCCGCCGCCTCCCGCGCCGGAGCCCCCGCCTCCGCCGCCTCCCGCGCCGGAGCCCCCGCCTCCGCCGCCTCCCGCGCCGGAGCCGCCGCCGCCTGCGCCGGAACCGCCGCCCCCGCCGGAACCGCCGCCTCCTCCGCCGCCGGCGGGGCCGCCCCCGCCGCCATCGGAGCCCGAGCCGCCCCAGCCGCCGGGCGAGCCGGAGCCGCCGCGGCCACCGGCAGAGCCGCCCGCCGAGCCGACGACGCCGCCGGACGCGGTGCAGTGAGAGCGGGTGGGGCGAGAGGGTGAGGGGCGGGGGGCCGGTCCTGGCGGTCTGGCCGCGTTGGTCGGTCTACCCAGCAGTGGGTAGCCACTGTTTCCCGGCTGCCCCCGCCCGTCCCTACTGTGACCCAGGCCACAGGCGTCGTCAACCCGCGGTACCGATCCGTCCGGGGTCGGTCAGCCGACGCGGCGCAGGACCCCCGGGCCGAGCTGGTCGACGGCGGTGTGCCCGGTCAGGCCCAGCGTCAGGTCGAACTCCCCGACGACGTCCTCGACGACCTGACGCACGCCCGCCTCGCCCGCCAGCGCGAGGCCCCAGGCGAAGGGCCGGCCGAGCAGCACCGCACGGGCCCCCAGGGCGACGGCGGTGAAGACGTCGGCGCCGCTGCGGATGCCGCTGTCGAGCAGCACCGGCGCCCGGTCGCCGACGGCCGCGACGACGTCGGGCAGCGCGTCGAGCGCGGCTATCGACCGGTCGACCTGCCGCCCGCCGTGGGTGCTGACGACGACGCCGTCCATGCCCTCGTCCAGCGCGCGGCGCGCGTCGTCGGGGTGCAGCACGCCCTTGAGCAGGATGGGCAGCTCCGTGCGGGCGCGCAGCCACGCGAGGTCGGCCCAGCTGATGGAGGGCCGCGAGTAGATCGCCAGGAACGTCTCGACGGCCGCGCGGGGTAGCGGTGAGCGCAGGTTCTCGCGGAACGGCCCCGGCCAGGCGCGGGCCATCGTGACCAGCGCACGCACGGCGGCCGGGGTGGGCCGCGGCTGGGGCTCCCGCGGGCCGGCCGCGGCGGCCCGCTCCTCGACGAGGCGGCGGAACACCGGGTCGGAGGTGTACTGCGCGATCCCCTTGCCGAGGGCGAACGGCAGGTGGCCGAGGTCCAGGTCCCGCGGGCGCCAGCCGAGCATCGTGGTGTCGAGGGTGACCACCAGCGCCTCGCAGCCGGCCTTCTCGGCGCGGTGGACGAGGCTCTCCACGAGCTCGTCGGAGGTCGACCAGTACAGCTGGAACCACCGCGGGGAGCCGTCCATCGCCGCGGCGCACTCCTCCATGGAGCGCGAGCCCTGGTTCGAGTAGACCATCGGGACGCCGGTGGCCGCGGCGGCGCGGGCGACGGCGAGGTCGGCCTCCGGGTGCACCAGCTCCAGCGCCCCGACCGGCCCCAGCAGCAGCGGGGCGGGCAGCCGGCGCCCGAAGAGCTCCACGGAGGTGTCCCGCACGCTGGCGTCGCGCAGCACCCGCGGGACCACCGCCCAGCGGTCGAAG
The DNA here is from genome assembly GCF_054050835.1 of Blastococcus sp. SYSU DS0510. NCBI lineage: Bacteria > Bacillati > Actinomycetota > Actinomycetes > Geodermatophilales > Geodermatophilaceae > Blastococcus > Blastococcus sp. SYSU DS0510. The sequence continues at coordinate 100,819 of NZ_JBJHAC010000005.1, forward strand.
GCGGCGCGGTTGGCGCGCTGGGTCACCTCGTCGCCGGCTCCACCCGCGACGTAGGCGTAGGCCCGGGCGTCGAGCGCCCGCTTGGCGCGCTCCTGCAGCCGCCGGACGCCGACCGGCACCCGGGGTGAGCGGCCGTACACGCCGGCCCGGTACACCTCGTTCTGCCGCCGTCGGCCGGCGCCCGCTTCGGTCACCCGGCCACCGTAGTGACCCTGCTCACGGGTGCTGCGGCAGGGGCGGGTGGCCGGCCAGGACGCGCGTGCGATCGCCGGATGCGGGGTAGCGCGGGATGACATCACGGGTCCCGGAGGTTCACCTCGTCGGGTGATCGACGGGTTTCTGCCGACACACCGCGCGACACGCGCGACACGCCCGTAACGGGCTAGCGACGAAGCGTCACTTCCGTCATCATCTGGAACTCGAGGGCATCGGAAGGGGAGCAGGGCTGAACAGCGGTTGCGGGCGGATCGCCGGGCCGACGTGGACGACGTCGGCGCGGATGGGCCACGGTGCCCTCCCCGCCGGTGTGGTGACCGGCCTCCTCGTCGTCCTGCTGGGCCTCGCCGTGGCCGGTGCGGCCCCGGCGCAGGCCCTCGACGACCCGTCTCGTCCCGACGCGCGGGTGACCCACGGCCCCAGCTGCCGACCGGGCGGCATCGTCGTGGAGGTCGTCGCCGGCACCGTGCCCTACAGCGTCGTGCTCGCCACCGGGCGGACGCCCTCGGGCGAGGACGAGGCCGTGCTCGTGGCCCTCGGGAGCGTGGTGCTGCGGACGGGTGACGTCGCCCCGGGCGAGACCATCGACCCGCGGCTGGAGTTCACCGCCCAGGACGGGTCGGGCGACACCTTCGTCGATGAGCTGGCGGACTACACGCTGACCCGGCCCACGGTCGAGGACTGCGAGGCCGCCATGTCCCCGCCGCCGCCACCGCCGGCCCCGCCCACCGCCGGGGTGGAGCCCGCCGACCCGGGCTCCTCCGCCGGCACGACGGCGCCCGCACCGACGACCCCCGGTGGCACCGGGGCGCCGACCAGCCCGGAGGCCACGATCGGCGGGCAGCCCCGCACCTCCGAGGAGGCGGGCGCGCTCGTCCCGGCCGGCTCCCGGGGCGGGGGATCCCCCGTGCAGCCGGGTGGCACGGTGGTCCTGCGCGGCGCCGGCTTCATCCCCGGCGAGCGGGTGGACGTGCTGCTCCACGGCAGCGGGACCGTGCTGGCCACCGTGACGGCGGACCCCAGCGGGGCCTTCCGCGTCGACGTCCGCATCCCCGAGGGGGTCGCCGCGGGCGCCGCCACGCTCGACCTGGTCGGGGCCGACTCCGCGGTCAGCGCCGGTGTCGCGCTGCAGGTGGCGGCCTCCGTCGAGGAGGAGCCGCCCGCCCGTGGTGTCGTCTCGCTGGCCTCGCTGGCGATCGCCGCGCTGGCGCTCGTCACGACCGCCGGCGGGCTCGTCTCGGTCGCCGGCCAGCAGCACGCCGGCCGACGCGCCGTCGGATCCGCCTCCGCCGCCTGAGTCGGTTTCGCCGTCGCCCGTTCAGGGGACCCTGATCGCGTGCCACTGTCCGAGGACGCGCTCGCGCGCGGGGTCCCCCGGGACGCCGCCGCTCTTCCCGGAGCCGCCCCCCGCCCCGCCGAGACCTGGTTGCGCATCGTGCAGGTGCACGACCACATCACCCGGCGGGTCGACTCCGCGCTCCACCGCCACCACGACCTCTCCCTCACCGGCTTCGAGGCGCTGCGGCGCATCGCCGAGTCACCGGGGGAGCGGGCCTCGATGGGAGAGGTGGCCGAAGCCGTCGGCCTCTCCCGGCCGGGGGTCACCAGCACGATCAACCGCCTGGTCGCCCAGGGGCTGGTCGTGCGGGAGCGGGTCGACGGCGACCGGCGCCTGCTGCACGCCCGGCTGACCCCCGCCGGCCGGGCGCGGGTGACGGCGGCCTGCACCACGCACGACGAGCTCGTCGCCCACCTGCTGACGCTGCTGGGCACCGACGCCGACGTCGTCACCGACGCCCTCGCCCGGGTCTCGGCCGCCACCCGCACCCGTCGCTGAACCCACCCGCCGGCGTGCGGGGGGTGCTGCGTACGGTGCCCTCCATGGGTGCCCAGGGTGATCCCCGCCACGCAGGCTCCGAGCGAGCGGGGGGTGCCGCGTGAACGGCGCGCAGGCCCTCATCCGGACGCTCGTCGACGGCGGCGTCGACGTCTGCTTCGGCAACCCGGGCACTTCCGAGATGCACTTCGTCGCGGCGCTCGACGCCGTCCCCGATATGCGCGGCGTGCTCTGCCTGTTCGAGGGGGTGGCGACCGGGGCCGCCGACGGCTACGGCCGGATGACCGGCCGGCCGGCCGGCGTCCTGCTGCACCTCGGCCCGGGGCTGGCCAACGGGCTGGCCAACCTGCACAACGCCCGCCGCGCCGCGACCCCGATGGTGACCGTCGTCGGTGACCACGCCGGGTACCACAAGCAGTACGACTCCCCGCTGGACAGCGACATCGACGCGCTCGCCGGCACGGTGTCCCGCTGGGTGCGCCGCTCGGGGAGCTCCGCCGACGTGGCGGGGGACGCGGCCGAGGCGATCGCCGCGGCCTGCACCGCGCCCACCGGCATCGCCACGCTGATCCTGCCCGCCGACGTCTCCTGGTCCGAGGGAGCGGCGACGGCGGCTCCCCGGCCGGCCGGCCGGCCGGCGACCGTGGCCGACGACGCGGTCGCGCAGGTCGCCGCGCTGCTGACCTCCGGCGAGCCCTGCGCGCTCCTCGTGGGCGGCGCGGCGACGAGGGAGCCCGGGCTGCTCGCGGCGAGCCGCGTCGCGCAGGCGGCCGGGGCGCGGCTGTTCTGCGAGACCTTCCCGGCGCGGCTGGAGCGCGGGGCCGGCCTGCCGGCCGTCGAGCGCCTGCCCCGGGCGGGCCAGCAGGTCGCCGCCCGGCTGGCCGGCGTCCGCCACCTCGTCTGCGTCGGCGCACGGCCGCCGGTGGAGTTCTTCGCCTACCCCGACCGGCCCAGCAGCCTGGTCCCCGAGGGCTGCGAGGTCCACGTGCTCGGCGACGGCGGGGACGACGTCGTCGGGGCGCTCGCCCGGCTCGCCGACCTCGTGGGCCCGGACGTCGAGCCCGACCTGCAGCCCCTCCGGCGGCCCGACCTGCCGACCGGCGCGCTGACCCCGGACGCCGTCGGCGCGGCACTGGGCGCCCTGCTGCCCGAGGGGGCGGTCGTCGTGGACGAGGGGGTCACCTCCACCCGGCAGATGCCCGTCCCGACCGCGGGCGCGCCACGCCATGACTGGCTGACCCTCACCGGCGGTGCGATCGGCCAGGGGCTGCCGGTCGCCACCGGCGCGGCGGTCGCCTGCCCGGGGCGGCGGGTGGTCAACCTGGAGGGCGACGGCAGCGCCATGTACACGATCTCGGCGCTGTGGACCCAGGCGCGCGAGCAGCTCGACGTCACCACGGTCGTCTTCAGCAACCGCTCCTACCGCATCCTCGAGGGCGAGCTCCGCAACGTGGGGGCGGAGGCCTCCGGGCCGCGGTCCAGGGACCTGCTGGAGCTGAACCGGCCGGACCTCGACTTCGTCGCGCTCGCCGCCGGGATGGGCGTTCCCGGCAGCCGGGCGACGACCGCGGACGAGTTCGTCGAGCAGTTCCGGCGCGCGGTCACCGAACCCGGACCGCACGTGATCGACGTCGTGCTCTCCGTGGGCTGACCGAGTCCGGATCGTTGCCTCCCGGGGCCGTGCGTGCGCGGACCCTGTGCTTGTATCCAGGTGATCCACACCACCGACCGGAGGCATCCGGCGGTGGCGAGCGGTCGACGACGACCGATGGGGGAGGAAGCATGCGCATCTCGGCAGGCCTCGCAGGCGTGGCCTTGATCGGACTGGTCTCCGCGTGCGGCGGGGACGACGGCGGAGGTGGCACGGCGGCCGACAGCGGCACCGGTGGCGGTGACGCCGCCTCGTCCTACCCGACCGAGTCGATCCGCATGATCGTGCCCTACGGCGCGGGTGGGCCGACCGACCTGACCACCCGCACCGTCGGCGCCTGCATCGAGGAGGAGCTCGGGCAGACCGTGGTGGTCGAGAACCTGCCCGGTGGCTCCGGTGCCCTGGCGACGACCGAGCTCATCGCCGCCGAGCCCGACGGGTACACCCTGTCGCTGGTCACCGCCGGCACCATGGTGCTGACCCCGCTGGCCAACGAGGTGGGCTACACCAAGGACGACATCACCCCGGTCGGCGTCATGACCGAGGTGCCGTCGGTCCTGGCCGTGGGGGAGAACTCGCCGTACGCCTCCGCGGAGGACTTCTTCGCCGCCGTCGAGGCCCAGCCGGGCACCATCACCGTCGGCACCCCCGGAGCCTCCACGCCCCAGGCGATCGAGCTGCAGCGGCTGGCCGAGGAGCACGGCGTGCAGGTGACCGCGGTGCCCTTCAACGGCAACGCCGAGATGACCACCGCCCTGCTCGGCGGGAACGTCGACGCCGTGCTCATCAACGCCTCGAGCGACGTCGTGCAGAACATCGAGTCCGGCGCGTTCGTCCCGCTCGTGGCCTCGCCCGAGGAGCGGCTGTCCTGGCTGCCCGACACCCCGACGTTCACCGAGCTCGGCTACGACGGCCTGACCCTGTCCGGGTCGACCTTCGGCCTCGCCGGCCCGGCCGGGCTGCCCGACGACGTCGTCTCGACGCTGGAGGACACCCTGCAGACCTGCCTGGAGAAGCCCGAGGTCCAGCAGACGCTCGGCGAGGAGTACGTCCTCGAGGAGTTCGCCGGCGCCGAGGAGCTCGCCGCGGTCCTCGACCGCACCCAGGAGGTCTACGAACCGATCCTCGGCTGATCCGATCCCCGTACGACCCGCCCCCGACCACCGGAGGAACCCATGCGCCGTACCCGCTCGACCTTCCCCGCGCTCATCGCCGCGTCCGTGCTCACCCTCGCCGCCTGCGGCGGCGACGACGGTGGTGAGGAGGCCGCCACCGGCGGCGGTGGCGGCGAGGCCGCGGCCTCGGACTACCCGACCGAGAGCATCAACCTGATCGTCCCCTACGCCGCGGGTGGCCCGACCGACCTGGCGGCGCGCACCATCGGCAGCTGCATCGAGGAGGAGCTGGGCCAGACCGTCATCGTGGAGAACCGCGAGGGCGCCTCCGGCTCGGTCGGCATGCAGGCGATGCTCGCCGGCGGGAACGACGGGTACACGCTGTCGCTGATCGCGGTGCCGGCCTCGGCCACCAACCCGCTGCAGGACGACGTCGGCTACACCAACGAGGACTACGTCCCGATCGCCGCGGTCACCGAGATCCCCTCGGCGCTCATCGTGGGGGCGGACTCGCAGTTCTCGACCGCGGAGGAGTTCTTCACCTACGCGGAGGAGAACCCGGGCGAGCTCAACGTCGGCGTCCCCGGCACCACGACGTCGCAGGCGATGGAGCTGCGCCGCCTGGCAGAGGAGTACGGCGTCGAGGTCACCGCGGTGCCGTTCACGGGCAACGCCGAGATGACGACGGCGATCCTCGGCGGCAACGTCGACGCCATCTTCATCAACAGCTCGCAGGACGTGCTGGAGAACATCGAGGCCGGCAGCTTCGTCCCGCTCGCGGTCAGCCCGCCGGAGCCGGTCGACTACATCGAGGCGCCGACCCTGGCCGAGTCCGGCTTCGAGGAGCTGACCAACAGCGTCTCGGTCTTCGGCCTGGCCGCCCCGGCGGGGGTCCCGGACGACGTCGTCTCCACGCTCGAGGAGACGGTGGACACCTGCCTCCAGAAGGACGAGGTGCGGCAGCAGCTGGGCGAGCAGTACGTTCCCGACGAGTTCATCGGCAGCGACGACTTCGCCACGCGGATCGACGAGATCGTCGAGGCCTACGGACCCATCCTGCAGGAGTGATCCCCGCAGCTGCGGGGACCGGCACTGCGCCGGTCCCCGCGGCTGCACGCCTGGTGCCGTCCGCCCGTTTCCCCCGGAGATCTGATGACGAAGCAGTTGCACCGGCTCGCGCCGCTGATCCTGGTGGCCCTCGGTGTGGCCGCGATGCTGGGCGCCCGCGGGCTGGGTCTCGGTGAGCTGGGCGCCCCTGGTCCCGGCCTGTGGCCCTTCATCGTGTCGCTCGTGCTCACCGCGACGGGGGTGGTGCTGCTCTTCATCGACGACCCCGAGGACTACGAGCCGTGGACCCGCGGCACCCTCGGGATCGCCTTGGGGCTGGTGAGCCTCGCGGTGTTCATCGTGCTCTTCCAGACGATCGGCTTCCTGGTCTCGGCGGTGCTGATGCTGCTCTTCTGGCTGCGGATCTTCGCGCGAGAGCCGTGGCGCCTGGCCGTGCCCCTCGCCGTCCTCGGTGCGCTGGCGTTCCACCTCGTCTTCGTCGAGGCGCTGGCCGTACCGTTCCCGGACGGCATCCTCTTCGCACCGGCCGGGAGCTGAGTCATGGGCATCCTCGAAGGTCTCGGCCAGGGGTTCTCGGTCGCGCTGGACCCGACGAACCTCCTCTACGTCTTCATCGGCGTGCTCATCGGCACGGTCATCGGCGTGCTGCCGGGCCTCGGGCCGACGGCGACCATCGCGCTGCTGCTGCCGATCACCTACGAGATCGAGCCGGTCACCGCAGTCATCCTGCTCGCGGGCATCTACTACGGGTCGATGTACGGCGGCACCATCACCTCGGTTCTGCTGCAGCTGCCGGGCGAGGCCGCCTCGGTGGTCACCACCTTCGACGGCTACCAGATGGCCAAGCAGGGCCGCGCCGGCCCGGCACTGGGCATCGCCGCGGTCGGCTCCTGGATCGGCGGCACGATCTCCGTGGTCGGGCTGGTCCTGCTCGCGCCGCCGCTGGCCGACCTGGCGGTCCAGTTCGGTTCCCAGGAGTACGTGGCCCTGACCGCGCTGGGCATCCTGCTGGTCACCTACCTGGGCACCCGGCACCCGGTGAAGAGCCTGTCCATGGCCGCCCTCGGCCTGCTGCTGGCCACGGTCGGGCAGGACCTGATCACCGGGACCGGCCGCTTCACCTTCGGGTCGATCTCGCTGTTCGACGGGTTCGACTTCGTCGCGGTGGCGATGGGGCTCTTCGGCGTCGGCGAGATCCTCTACAACGTCGAGAAGACGGAGAAGGCCCAGGCGATCAAGAGCAAGGTCAAGAACATCTGGCCGACCCGCAAGGACTTCAAGGACTCCTCCGGCGCGATCGCGCGAGGTTCGGTCATCGGGTTCTTCATCGGGGTGCTGCCCGGCGGTGGTGGCGTCATCTCCTCGCTCGCCTCCTACGCGATGGAGAAGCGGAGGGCCAAGGACCCGACCCGGTTCGGCAAGGGCGCCATCGAAGGCGTCGCCGGGCCGGAGACGGCGAACAACGCCTCCTCCACCTCGGCGTTCATCCCCCTGCTCACCCTCGGGATCCCGCCCAACGTGGTGCTGGCGCTGATCTTCGGCGCGCTGCTGATCCAGGGCATCACGCCGGGTCCGCAGCTGATCGAGCAGCAGCCCGAGATCTTCTGGGGCGTCATCGCGTCGATGGCCATCGGCAACCTGATGCTGCTCATCCTCAACGTCCCGCTCGTCGGTTTCTTCGTCCAGCTGCTGCGAGTGCGCGCGGGCATCCTCGCCGCGTTCGCCCTGCTGGTGACGATGGCCGGCGTCTTCTCGGTCAACAACGACCCCTTCGACATGTGGATCGTCCTGATCTTCGGGATCATCGGCTGGCTGATGAAGAAGACCGGGTTCGAGCCCGGCCCGCTGGTCCTGGCCTTCGTCCTGGGCGCGATCCTCGAGTCGAACTTCCGCCGGTCGATGCTGATCTCGGGCGGCGAGTTCTCCACGTTCTTCACCCGTCCCATGTCCGGGACGCTCTTCGCAGTGATGGCCCTGGTGATCATCTGGAGCACCGTCCAGGGCATCCGTCGTCGGCGGAACCGCAGCCGGCCGAGCGTCCCTGGCGAGGAGGACCTGGCGGCGACCGGGACCACCGCCGAGCCCGAGGGCACGCCCGGGTTCGAGAACACCGACGACACGCAGGGCGCCACGACCGGAGCGCCGCGGGAGGGCACCGGCTCGACCGGCTCGACCGGCTCGACGGCACAGGGCGGGGGGCCGGGGCCTGACCGTTCCTGACCGAACCGAGTGGGTAGCGCCGCCAGCACCCGCTCACCACGCACCGGCCTACGCATCGGGGGGAAAGTGATCGACAAGCGGGTGGCGTCGCTCGCCGAGGCGGTCGACGGCGTCCAGGACGGCGCGACCGTCCTCGTCGGCGGGTTCGGTGCGGCGGGCGTGCCCGTCGAACTCGTGCACGCCCTCCTCGAGCAGGGGGCCCGGGACCTCACGATCGTCACCAACAACGCCGGCAGCGGGGAGACCGACGTCGCCGCGCTCATCCGGGAACGGCGGGTGCGCAAGATCATCTGCTCGTACCCGCGGTCGGCCGGCTCGATCTGGTTCGAGGAGTTCTACCGGGCCGGCGACATCGACCTCGAGCTGGTGCCGCAGGGCACCCTCAGCGAGCGGATGCGGGCCGCGGGGGCGGGGCTGGGCGGCTTCTTCACGCCGGCCGGCGCCGACTCACTGCTGGCTCGCGGCAAGGAGTTGCGCATGATCGGTGGACGTCAGCACGTCTTCGAGGAGCCCCTGCGCGGGGACGTCGCCCTGGTCAAGGCCCTGCGCGCGGACCGCTGGGGCAACCTCGTCTACAACAAGGCGGCGCGAAACTTCGGGCCCACCATGGCCACCGCCGCAGAGCTGAGCGTCGTCCAGGTGCGGGAGTTCGTCGAGCTCGGCGACCTGGACCCCGAGGCGGTCGTGACCCCCGGCATCTTCGTCGACCGGGTCGTCGAGGTGGGCGCATGACCGCCGTCCCGCTGTCGCAGACCGACATGGCCGCCCGCGTGGCCCAGGAGATCCCCGACGGCTCCTACGTGAACCTGGGGATCGGCATGCCCACCCTCGTGGGCGACGTCGTGTCCGCTGGCAAGGAGGTCGTCTTCCACAGCGAGAACGGCATCCTCGGCATGGGCCCCGCCCCGGCGCCCGGCGAGGAGGACTGGGAGCTGATCAACGCGGGCAAGGTGCCGGTCACCCTGGTCACCGGCGGCTCGTACTTCCACCACACCGACTCGTTCATGATGATGCGCGGCGGCCACATCCACGTCACCGTGCTGGGCGCTTTCCAGGTCTCCGCGCAGGGGGACCTGGCTAACTGGGCGACCGACGACGCGCACCTGCCCCCCGCGGTCGGCGGCGCGATGGACCTGGCGGTCGGCGCCAAGCGGGTGCTCGTGCTGATGATGCACACGACCCCCGACGGCCGGCCCAAGCTGCTCCCGGAGTGCACCTACCCGCTGACCGCCGCGCGCGTCGTCGACCGCGTCTTCACCGAGCTCGCCGTCATCGACGTCACCCCGCGCGGGCTGCTCGTGCGCGAGATGGTCACCGGGCTCACCCGCGAGGAGCTGCAGCGGCGCACCGCCGCCCCGCTGGAGTTCGCCGACGAGGTCGCCGTCCTGGAGCCGTCCGGCCGCTGACCCGTCGGGCGCCGGGATCGGGTTCCTCTCCCGGTCGACCTGTTCCGCGGGATGTCGGTCTCTGCCCACGCAGCGTGGGCAGAGACCGACGTGTCGGGGACCCTTTCCCGCGGGTCGGAGCGACCGGCCGCGCGGGTCGGGCGGATCCTCCGGAGGCGTGCCCTCCCGAACACTTCAAGCCCGTAGTGTTTCGCCCGTACGAGAACGGGCAGGACGCGATCATGCTCGCGCAGTGCACCGTGGTCGTGCCGACGATCGGACGTCCCTCGCTGGACGTCCTGCTCGACGCGCTGGCCGCCGCCCCGGGCCCGCGCCCCGCCGAGCTGATCGTGGTCGACGACCGCCCCACCGGGGAGCCGCTGGACCCCGACCGCCCCGGCCTGCCGCCGGTCCGCGTGGTCCGCACCGGGGGCGGTGGCCCCGCCCGCGCCCGCAACCTCGGCTGGCGCACCGCCCGCACCGAGTGGGTCGCCTTCCTCGACGACGACGTGATCACCGACCCCGACTGGTACGAGCGCCTGGCGGCCGACCTCGCCGACCTGCCGGCCGACGTCGCCGGCAGCCAGGGACGGGTCCGGGTGCCGCTGCCCGAGGGCCGCCGCCCCACCGACTGGGAGCGCGGCACCGCGGGGCTCGCCACCTCCAGCTGGATCACCGCCGACCTCGCCTACCGGCGCAGCGCGCTGGCCGCCGTCGGCGGCTTCGACGAACGCTTCCCCCGGGCCTTCCGCGAGGACTCCGACCTCGCGCTGCGCGTCATGGACACCGGCGCGCGGCTCGTCCGCGGGCAGCGGTGGATCACCCACCCCGTCCGGCCCGCGGACCGTTGGATCAGCATCCGGGTCCAGGCCGGCAACGCCGACGACGTCCTCATGCGGCGGCTGCACGGCGCCGGCTGGCGGCAGCGGGCCGACGCCGCCCTCGGCCGCCGGCCGCAGCACACCGCCGTCACCGCCGCGGCGGTGGCCGCGCTCGGCCTCGCGGCAGCCCGGCGACCCCGGGCCGCCCTCGCCGCGGCGGCCGCCTGGGCCGCCGGCACCGCGGAGTTCGCCTGGCGGCGGATCGCCCCCGGTCCCCGGGACCGCGCCGAGGTGACGACGATGCTCGCCACCAGCGCGCTGATCCCGCCGCTCGCCACCTGGCACTGGCTGCGGGGGGTCGTGCGGCACGTGGGCGTGCAGCGGTGGCGCGGGCTGCCCGAGCTGGTGCTCTTCGACCGCGACGGCACGCTGGTGCACGACTTCCCCTACAACGGCGACCCCGAGTGGGTGCGCCCGGTGGACGGGGCGCTGGAGGCGCTCGACCGGCTGCGCGCCCGCGGCGTGCGGGTCGGCGTGGTCAGCAACCAGTCGGGCGTCGCCCGCGGGCTCATCACCCCCGACCAGGTCGACGCCTGCATGAAGCGGCTCGACGAGCTGCTCGGCCCCTTCGAGACGATCCAGGTCTGCCCCCACGGGCCGGACGACGGCTGCGACTGCCGCAAGCCCGCGCCCGGGATGGTCCTCGCCGCGTGCGCCGAGCTCGGCGTCGACCCGGCCCGCTGCGTCGTCGTGGGCGACATCGGGGCCGACGTCGAGGCGGCGGCCGCGGCCGGCGCCCGGGGCATCCTGGTGCCGACCCCGGTGACCCGCCGCGAGGAGGTGGCCGCGGCGCCACAGCGCGCGACGAGCCTGCCCGCGGCCGTCGACGACGTCCTGGCCGGGTTGTGGTGAGGGCCCCGCGGACCGTCCTGGTCGCCCGGCTCGACAACGCCGGCGACGTCCTCCTGCAAGGCCCGCTCGTGCGCGCGGTCGCGCACGGCGCCGACCGCGTCGTCTTCCTCGCCGGACCGTCGGGTGCGGCCGCGGCGGAGCTGCTTCCCGGCGTCGACGAGGTGTGGACCTGGGCCTGCCCCTGGATCCTCGGCGACGCGCCGCCGGTCGACGCCGACGACCTCGCCGCCCTCACCGACCGCGTGCGGGCGCTCGCGCCCGACGAGGCGGTCATCTCCACGTCGTTCCACCAGTCGCCCCTGCCCCTGGCGCTGGTGCTCCGCACGGCGGGCGTGCCGCGCATCTCGGCGATCAGCGTGGACTACCCCGGCGCGCTGCTCGACGTCCGCCACCGGGTCGAGGACGACCTCCCGGAGCCCGAGCGCGCGCTGTCGCTCGCGCGGGCCGCCGGGTTCGAGCTGCCGGCCGGCGACGACGGCCGGCTGGCGGTGCGCCGGCCCCTGCCCCCGGTCGCGCACCCTTCCGCCGTCGAGCCGCGGGGCCATGATCTGTCGCCCGGGTACATCGTGCTGCACCCGGGCGCCTCCGTGCCCGCGCGTGCGTGGCCGGCCCGGCGCTGCGCGGAGGCGGTCGAGGCGCTCGCCGACGCCGGCCACCGGGTCCTGGTCACCGGCGGTCCGGCCGAGCGCGCGCTCACCGCCTCCGTCGCCGGCGACCGCGGCGTCGACCTCGGCGGCGAGACCTCGTTGGCCCAGATGGCCGCGCTGCTCGACGGCGCGGACGCGGTGGTCGTCGGCAACACCGGCCCGGCGCACCTCGCCGCCGCCGTGGGCACGCCCGTCGTCTCCCTGTTCGCGCCGGTGGTCCCCGCCGTCCGCTGGGCGCCCTACGGCGTGCCCAGCGTGCTGCTGGGCGACCAGTCGGCCCCCTGCGCCGGCACCCGGGCCCGCGAGTGCCCCGTGCCCGGCCACCCCTGCCTCACCGAGGTGACCGCGTCGGACGTGGTCGCCGCGGTGGAGAAGTTGCGCGCGGTCCAGCAGCCGGCCGTCCACCGCATCCGCCCCGCAGCCCGAGAGGCGGCGACGAGCACCCAGGTGAGAGCGTGAAGATCCTGATCTGGCACGTGCACGGCTCCTGGACGACGGCGTTCGTCCAGGGCCGCCACGAGTACCTGCTCCCGGTGACGCCGGGCCGCGACGGCGACGGGCTGGGTCGCGCCCGCACCTGGGACTGGCCGGCGTCGGCGCGGGAGGTCACCCCCGCGCAGCTGCGGGCGGAGCAGCCCGACGTCGTCGTGCTCCAGCGCCCGCGTGACCTCGAGCTCTGCCGCGAGTGGCTGGGGCGCGAGCCGGGCCGCGACCTGCCCGCGGTCTTCCTCGAGCACAACGCGCCCGGGCTGGAGCCCGGTGACGGGCCGGTCCCGCACACCCGGCACCCGATGGCCGGCCGCGACGACATCCCGATCGTGCACGTCACGCACTTCAACGAGCTGTTCTACGACAACGGCCGGGCGCCGACGACGGTGATCGAGCACGGCATCGTCGACCCGGGGGAGCGGTGGACCGGCGAGCTGGCCCGCGCCGCCGTCGTCACCAACGAGCCGGTCCGCCGGGGGCGCACCGTGGGCGCGGACCTGCTGCCCGGGCTCGCCGCGGTCGCACCGGTCGACGTCTTCGGCATGGGCCTGACCGGCCTGCACGAGGCCTGCGGCCTGGACCCCGACCGCGTGGCGCTCTTCGACGACCCGCCGCAGGCGGCGATGCACGCCGAGCTCGCCCGCCGCCGGGTCTACGTGCACCCGGTGCGCTGGACCTCCCTGGGCCTCTCCCTGCTGGAGGCCATGCACCTGGGCATGCCCGTGGTCGCGCTGGCCACCACCGAGGTGGTCGAGGCGGTGCCCGCCGACGCCGGCGTCGTCTCCACCCGCCCCGAGCGTCTCTGGGACGGGGTGCGCCAGTTCCTCGACGACCCGGACGCGGCCCGTCTCGCCGGCAAGGCCGCCCGTGCGGCGGCACTGGAGCGCTACGGCCTGGCGCGGTTCCTGCGCGACTGGGACGCGCTGCTCGAGGAGGTGACCCGGTGATGTGCCTGTCAGTCCGGCGAAGCCGGTCCGCTCCGACACCGGAGGTGCGTCGATGAGGATCCACCTGGTCAGCGAGCACGCCAGCCCGCTCGCCGCGATCGGCGGCGTGGACGCCGGTGGGCAGAACGTGCACGTCGCGGCCCTCGCCGCCGGGCTCGCGCAGCGCGGGCACGAGGTCACCGTGCACACCCGCCGCGACGACGCGTCGCTGCCCGAGCGGGTGGTCACGCCGGACGGCTACGACGTCGTCCACGTCACCGCCGGCCCGGCCGAGCCGCTGCCCAAGGACGAGCTGCTCGAGCACATGCCGGCCTTCGCGCGGGTGCTGCGGCACGGCTGGGCGGTCCAGCCCCCCGACGTCGTGCACGCGCACTTCTGGATGAGCGGCCTGGCCTCGGTCGAGGCCTCGGCCAGCCTGCTCACGCCGGTCCCGGTGCTGCAGACCTTCCACGCCCTGGGCTCGGTCAAGCGCCGCCACCAGGGGGACGCCGACACCTCGCCCGCCGAGCGGATCGACCTCGAGCGGGGGCTCTGCCGCGACGTGACCCACGTGGTGGCGACCTGCTCCGACGAGGTGTTCGAGCTGCGCCGCCTCGGGCTGACCACCGACCGCGTCTCGATCGTGCCCTGCGGCGTCGACACCTCGCTGTTCACGCCCCGCGGCGCGGTCGCCCCGCGGGGGGAGCGCAGGCGGCTGCTGGTCCTCGGCCGGCTGGTCGAGCGCAAGGGCCAGGACGACGCCGTGCGGGCGCTGCGCGCGGTGCCGGACGCCGAGCTCGTCGTCGTGGGCGGCCCGCCGGCGGGGGAGCTCGACGCCGACCCCGAGGTGACCCGGCTGCGCGCGCTCGCGGCCGCGGCGGGCGTCGCCGATCGGCTGGTCTTCACCGGCGCCGTGGCCCGCGCCGACGTCCCGGCCTGGATCCGCTCGGCCGACGTCGTCCTCGCCGTCCCGTGGTACGAGCCCTTCGGCATCACCCCGCTGGAGGCCATGGCCTGCGCCCGGCCGGTCGTCGCGACGGCCGTCGGCGGGCTGCAGGACACCGTCGTCGACGGGGTCACCGGTGACCTCGTCCCACCGCGCGACCCCGAGCGCCTCGGCGCGGTGCTCGCTGCGCTGCTCGCCGACGACGAGCGGCGCGCCGCCTACGGAGCCGCGGGGGTGAAGCGGGCGCGCACCCGCTACCGCTGGGCCCGTGTCGTCGCCGACACCGAAACCGTCTACCGCCAGGTCCTCACCCGGCGCAGCCCCGTGGAGGTCGCCAGGTGATGTGCTCGACAGCACGGCGAAGCCGTCCCGTTCCTACACCGGAGGTGGGTCGATGAGCGTCACCCCGCACTCGTTCTTCGAGAACGTCGCGACCCAGGACCCGGCGCACGAGGTCCCGGCGCCGGACACCTGCACCCACCTGACCGGGGCCGACCACGTCGCCTCGCTGCGCAACGCGCTGCGCTCGCTGGAGGCGCAGCTGCCGGTGCTCGACCGCTGGGGGCGGCTGCTGGCCGACGTCCTGTGCGGCCCGTCCCGGGGGCGGCTGCTGGCCGCGGGCAACGGCGGCAGCGCGGCCCAGGCCCAGCACCTCACCGCGGAGCTGGTGGGCCGCTACCGCGCCGACCGGCCGCCCTTCTCCGCCATCTGCCTCACCGCGGAGACCTCCTCGCTGACCGCGATCGCGAACGACTACCCGGCCGACGAGCTCTTCGCCCGGCAGGTCGAGGCCCACGGCCGGGAGGGTGACGTGCTCGTCCTGCTCTCGACGTCGGGGCGGTCGCCGAACGCGGTCGCCGCCGCCCGGCGGGCCCGGGACTGCGGGATCACCACGCTGGCGATCACCGGGCCGGCGCCCAACCCGCTGGCCGCCGCCGCCGACGAGGCGGTCTGCATCGACTCCCCGTGGACCGCCACCGTGCAGGAGTGCCACCTGGCTGCCCTGCACCTGGTCTGCGCCGCCTTCGACGCGGCCGTGCTCGCCGACCCGCCCCGGGTGCCGACGGGGCCGTCGTTCGAGGCGGCGCAGTGACCGCCCGGCCGCTGGTCGTCGTCGGCGACGCGCTGCTCGACGTCGACCTCGTCGGCACGGCGTCGCGGCTGACCCCCGACGCCCCGGTGCCGGTGGTGGAGGACATCGAGCGGCGGGAACGCCCCGGCGGCGCCGCGCTGGCGGCGGTCATCGCTGCCTCGGCGGGCTCGCGCGAGGTGGTGCTGGTCGCGCCGCTCGACTCCGACGAGGACGCCGACCGGCTGCGCGCCCTGCTCGCCGGGCGGGTCCGCCTGGTCGAGATCCCGGCCACCGGCGGCACCGCCGTGAAGCAGCGGGTGCGGGTGGGCGACCACTCCGTCGCCCGGCTGGACAGCGGGGCGCCCACCGCGGTGCTCGGCGAGCTCCCGGCCGCGGCGGCCGAGGCGATCCGGGACGCCGCCGCCGTCCTCGTCGCCGACTACGGCCGGGGGACGACGGCCGATCCCGCCGTGCGCGCCGCCCTCGCCGAGGCCCGCGGCCCCGTGGTCTGGGACCCGCACCCGCGGGGCGCCGACCCGGTGCCCAGCGCCCGCCTGGTCACGCCCAACGGGGCGGAGGCCGCGCGCGTGGTCCCGGCCGTGGACGGCGAGGGCCTGGCCGCCGTCGGTGCGCGAGCGGAGGCGCTCATCCGCCACTGGGGCGTGGGCGCGGTCGCGGTGACGATGGGCGCCCGGGGCGCCCTGCTCTCCTACGGCACCGGCGCGCCGATGGTGGTGCCCGCGGTCGCGGTGACCGGTGGCGACCCCTGCGGCGCCGGCGACTCCTTCGCCGCGGCCGCAGCGCTGGCCCTCGCCGACGGCGCGGTCACCGGTGAGGCGGTCGCCGCCGCGGTGGCCTTCGCCTCGGCGTTCGTCGCCCGCGGCGGGGCGACCGCCTGGGACGCCGACGAGCGGGTCGAGGGGGCGGCTCCCGAGCCCGGGGCGGACGGCGTCATCGCGCGGGTGCGCGCGGCCGGGGGCACCGTCGTCGCCACCGGCGGCTGCTTCGACCTGCTGCACCCGGGGCACGTCGCCACGCTGCGCGCCGCCCGCGGCCTGGGGGACTGCCTCGTCGTGTGCATCAACTCCGACGACTCGGTGCGCCGGCTCAAGGGCCCCTCGCGGCCGCTCGTCACCGCACCCGACCGCGCCCGCGTGCTGGAGGCCCTGGAGTTCGTCGACGCCGTGGTGGTCTTCGAGGAGGACACCCCCACCCGGGTGCTCGACCGGTTGCGCCCCGACGTGTGGGCCAAGGGCGGCGACTACGCCGGTGCCGACCTGCCCGAGGCCGAGGTGCTGCGCGGCTGGGGCGGCCAGGCCGTCGTCCTGCCGTACCTCGACGGCCACTCGACCACGGCCCTGGTCGAGCGCTCCCGCGTATGAGGCCGACGGCCGTGGTCCTCCGGCCGCTGGGGCTGGGTGACCTGCTCACCGGCGTGCCCGCCATCCGGGCGGTGCGGGCGGCCGTGCCCGCCCACCGGCTCGTGCTGGCGACGACGACGGCGCTGCAGCCGCTGGCCGAGCTGATCGACGCGGTCGACGAGGTCCTGCCCGCCCGCGAGCTGGAGCCCCTGGACTGGGCCGGCCCGCCCCCGGAGCTCGCCGTCGACCTGCACGGCAAGGGCCCGGCGTCGCACGTGGTCGTCGCCGACCTGCACCCGCAGCGGCTGCTCACCTTCGCCAGCCCGGGCTACCCCGGGCCGGCCTGGTACCCCGACGAGCACGAGGTCCGGCGCTGGTGCCGGCTGGTCTCCGAGGGGCTGGGCGTGGACGCCGACCCGGACGCCCTCGACATCGCGGTGCCGGCCGTGCCCCCGCCGGTCCGGGGGGCCGCCGTCGTGCACCCCGGGGCGGCGTTCCCCGGCCGGCGCTGGCCGGCCGAGCGCTTCGCCGCCGTCGCCCGGCACCTCGCCGACGGCGGCCACGACGTGCGGATCACCGGCGGCCCGGCCGAGGTGGAGCTGGCCCGGTCGGTGGCCGCGGCGGCGGGGCTCCCGGAGACGGCCGTGCTCGCCGGACGGACGACGTCGACGGAGCTCGCCGCGGTGGTGGCCGCCGCCGGGCTGGTCGTGTGCGGCGACACCGGCGTCGCGCACCTGGCGACCGCCTACCGGCGACCCTCCGTGGTGCTCTTCGGCCCGGTGTCGCCGGCGCTGTGGGGGCCGCCGCCGCGCCCGCAGCACGTCGTGCTCTGGCACGGTGACGGCACGGGTGACCCGTGGGGCACCGAGCTGGACCCCGCGCTGGAGGAGATCACCGTCGACGAGGTCCTGGAAGCCCTCGCCACCCTGCCCAGCTGCCGGGATCAGGTGACCTGATCCCGGAGCGTCCTCCCTCGCGGTGGGCGGTGAGGGAGGACGCTCCACGACGAGGGAGGACGGCGGCTACCCGCGCTGGCGCAGAGCGTCGAAGAGGACCATCTGCAGGTCCTCCTCCTCGACGGCCGAGTACGCCGCGCCGCCGGTGGCCTCGGCGATCTCCTCGAGGGCGCTGAGGTCGGCGTCCGGGCCCAGGGCGACACCGATGACCTTGACCGGCCGGTCGGGGTCGGCCTCGGACTCCAGCGTGCTGAGCAGGTTCTCCAGGCTGGTGCCCTCGGCGTCGTCCTCGTTGGTGCCGTCCGTGACGACCAGGACGCTGTTCACCGCCGTCGGGTCGTAGTTCTCCCGCGCGGCCCGCACGGCGGCCAGCGTGGTGTCGTAGAGCCCCGTCCCACCGGGGGTCAGCCGGTCGGGGATGGTCTGCAGCTGCTCGTCGAGGACGGCGCGCTGCGTCTGGCCGCCGACGTCGGCGTCGAGCTCGCGGGTGGGCACCAGCTCGGTCCAGTCCTGCTCGCCGTTCAGCTCGTAGGCGAAGGCCCAGAGACCCAGGGCGTAGTCGTCGGGGACGAGGGCGAGCGTGCTCCGGGCGGCGTCCCGGGCCAGGGTGGCCCGCGTGCCGCCGTTCACCGGGGCCTCCATGGACGTGGAGACGTCGAAGACGGTCAGGACGCGCGACGGTGCGGCGAGGCTGGAAAGCCGGGTCAGCAGCGCCTGCACCTGCGGGGCGTCCAGGGGCAGCAGCTCGGGGGCCGCCTCGGCGATCCCGGTGTCGGCACCGGCGCCGGGCGGGGCGGCGCCCTCCGGCCCGCGGAAGCCCGCGTCCCGGACGGCGACCTGCGCGTCCTCCGAGAGGAGGCGGTCGGTGACGATCTCGACGGCGCGCTGCTGGGCCCCGGTGGCCCCACCCACGGTGAGGACGGGGTAGTCGAGCGCCGGGGAGCCCTCGGCGGGGTAGACCGCGACCAGGGCCGAGCCCTCGGCCTCCTGGTTGATCGCGTAGACCTCCTGCTCGCTCACCGGCACCAGCGGGGCGTCGGCGCCACCCTCGCTGCCGGCGGTGAGCGCCTCCCCTGCGGTGAGCTCGGTGCTGCGCGCGGCGGCGAGCACCGCGGCCACCACGGCGTTGTCGGCGTCGGTGTCGCCACCGAGAGCGGTGCGCACCGCGGCCAGCGCGGAGAGCGCCTCGGCGCTCGCGGCCAGGTCGGGCACGGCCAGCGGCCGCCCGGTGCCGAGCGCCTCGGCCCAGCCCGGGCCCTGCCCGGCCCAGCCCAGCTCCTCGACGACGCCCTCGCTGGTGGCCAGGACGACGGGGGAGATCGCCATCGAGCCGACCTGCTCCAGCTGGGCGCCGGTGACGCGGGCCGGCCAGAGCGACGAGTCCGGCACCCACACGTCGGGCAGCGCGTCCTCGTCGAGAGCGCTGAGGTCACCCGCGGTCTGCAGCGGCTGCTGGGCGGTGACCTCGGCGTCGACGCAGAGCGCCTCGTCGGGCGACTCGACGTCGGCGAGCAGCTCCTCGGTCAGCGCGCCGAGCTCCGGAGCCACGGCGACGTCGACCGTGACCGTCTCGTCGCACCCACCGCCGGTCCCCGCCAGCCACCAGACCAGCCCACCGAGGACCAGGACGATCGCCAGGCCCGCGGCGATGAGAACCGGAGGCACCGAACGGCGCGTGGCTGCTGGATCTGCGTGACGGCCCATGCTCGCTCTCTGAGGTCGACTCGGGGTGGATGCGGCTCCCCCGAGCGCGCCGTTCCAGATTAGATGTGTCCCGCGTCGCTAAGGGGTGACCCTCGTCGCACGATCCGTGACGGACCGTCAGAGAGCGGGGCAGCGACCGTCCGCTGGGCGGCGAACCAGTCCACGGTGCGCCGGAGGCCCTCCTCGGAGGTCACCCGGGGCCGCCAGCCCAGCAGCTGCTCGGCGCGCGTGGTGTCGGGGCGGCGGACCTTGGGGTCGTCGACCGGCAGCGGGATGTGGTCGATGGGGGAGTCGGAACCGGTGAGCTCCACGATCCACCGCGCCAGCGCGAGCATCGACAGCTCGTCGGGGTTGCCGATGTTCACCGGCCCGGGGTGGTCGGAGAAGGAGAGCGCCAGGATGCCGGCGACGGTGTCGTCGACGTAGCAGATGGAGCGGGTCTGCGAGCCCGTTCCGGCGACGGTGAGCGGCCGCCCGTCCAGCGCCTGGTTGACGAACGCGGGGATCGCGCGGCCGTCGTCGGCACGCATGCGGGGCCCGTAGGTGTTGAAGATGCGCACGATGCCGGTGTCGGTCCCCTTCGACGTCCGGTAGGCGGTGGTCAGCGCCTCGCTGAACCGTTTCGCCTCGTCGTAGACCCCGCGCGGGCCCACCGGGTTGACGTTGCCCCAGTACTCCTCGGTCTGCGGGTGCTGCAGCGGGTCGCCGTAGACCTCCGAGGTGGACGCCAGCACGTAGCGCGCGCCCTTCTCCTGGGCCAGGCCGAGGGTGTGCAGGGTGCCGAGGCTGCCGACCTTGAGCGTCTCGATCGGCATCTTCAGGTAGTCGAGCGGGCTGGCCGGCGAGGCGAAGTGCAGGACGAGGTCGACCGGGCCGGGTACGTGGACGTAGTCGGTGACGTCGCAGCGGACCAGCCGGAAGCCCGGGTGCTCCATCAGGTGGGAGACGTTCTCCGGGGCGCCGGTGAGGAAGTTGTCCAGGCAGACGACCTCGACCCCGCGCTCCAGCAGCTGCTCGCACAGGTGCGAGCCGAGGAACCCGGCACCTCCCGTGACCACCGCCCGCTGGATGGTCCGTGCCTCGAACGACGGTGCGTCGACCATGCCGCTGCCCTCCTGCGCTCCATCCGGTGCGCACACCTGCGGACGCACCTCGGCGGGCGTCCTACCCCTAGATCAACTCGGCACACACTTCAAGGGCGAAGTGTCCCCTGTCGCCCCGCTCTGCGGGACCGTTCACGCCCTCCCGTGCCGGGCAGCGCGCCTGCACGGCCTCCGGAAGCGAACGGGCCGCCGGTCTCCCGGAGGAGACCGGCGGCCCGCCGGTGAGGTGCTGCAACGGCCACCCTTCAGGCCCCGCGCCGCGCTAGCGAGGCGTGGGGGGAAGGGTGGTCCTTCGTCAGTCGACCACGGACTCCTCGTCGGGGATGGCGTTCGCCGGCGGGGTGGCCGGCTCGCCGTCGAACTCCTCGATCGGGGCGTCACCGATGTCGGTCACCCGGACGGGCTGGACCTCCTCGGAGCCGTTGCCCACGATGCGCTCGATGCTCATGCCGCTGGTGCCCATGTGGCTCTCCTCGGAGTAGCGGAAGGGCGCGTAGACCGGGCCCTCCCACTCGGCACCGGCGGTCTCGACGGCCTCGACCAGGCCCTCGCGGGTCGGGTTCTGGCCGGCGGCCTGCAGCGCCTGCGCCATGGTGTAGGCCTGCGCCATGCCGTAGACGCGGTAGTTGGTCAGCTCGCCCTCGCCGCCGCACTCGTCCCAGATCCGCTGGAACTCCTGGATCCACGGGTTGTCGGCCTGGTCGACCGTCGGCAGGTAACCGGTGGTCAGCGCGCCGTCGAGCAGGGCGGCGTCGCTGACGGCGCCCTCGCTGAAGCGGTTGAGCAGGCCGCCGACCAGCGTCGGGTCCGAACCCACGTTGGAGTAGAACCACTGCGGGTCGTAGCCGAGCTGCAGCGCGGTCAGCTGCGACAGCGCGGTGTAGCTGGGCACGTTGAAGCCGACGACGAAGTCGGCCCCGGCCGCCTGCAGCGCAGCGATCTGCGGGCCGACGTTGGTGTTGCCCGGGGTGTACCGCTCGGCCGCGACGATCTGGTCGTCGATGTACTGGCGGATGCCGGCCTCGCCGTCCTCGCCGAAGTCGTCGTCCTGGAGGAAGAGCCCGACCTGCGCGTCGGGGAAGTTCTCGGCGATGTACTCACCGATGATCTTGCCCTCGCTCATGTAGTCGGTCTGCCACCCGAACGACATCGGGTACTCCTCGGGGTTCTCGCCCCAGAGGAGAGAGCCGGAGGAGACGAACAGGTCGGGGACGCCCTCGTCGTTGAGGAAGTCGATCACCGCGCTGTGGGTGGGGGTGCCGAGCCCGCTCATCATCGCGAAGATCTCGTCCTCGAGGACGAGCTCGTTCGTGACCTGGCTGGTCTGGGTCGGGTTGTAGGCGTCGTCCCGGAAGATGAACTCGATCTCCCGGTCGTAGATCCCGCCCGCCTGGTTCAGGCACTCGAAGTAGGCCTGCACGCCGGTCGGGATCTCGCTGTAGCCGGGGGCGGCCACGCCGGTCAGCGGGTAGTGGGCGCCGAGCTTGATCGAGGTCTCGGTGACGCCGATGTCGGAGGCCTCGTTCTCACCCCCGCCCCCGCCACCACCGGAGCCACCGGCGCTGTCGTCACTGCCGCCGCAGGCGGCGAGCGTGGACAGGACGGTCGCCGCGGCGATCGTGGTCATGAGACGTCGGGAGGATCTGGACAACAGTGCTCCTCTGGTGCGGCCCGGGCATCGGTGCCCGGGAGTCGGTGTGGGCTGGTGGTGCGGGTGGAGGTGTCGCGTGCGGCGGATGGAGGGGGTCGCCCTCACCCCCTGCTGCTCGCGCCGTCGGCACCGGCCCGGGCCATGGCCCGCTTGGCCTTGCGGGTCATCCAGCGGAGGCGGATGGTCCCCACGAAGCCGGCCGGGACGAAGATCATCACCACGATCAGCACGACGCCGTAGACGAACGGCGCCAGCTGGGCGGCCTCGGTCTGGCTCAGCCCGAGGTCGCCACCGAGGTTCGTGACGAACGGCGGCAGGAAGACCAGCAGGGCCGATCCGAGCAGGGCGCCGAGCAGGCTGCCCAGGCCACCGATGACGATCGCGGTGAGCAGCGCCAGCGACAGCACGATGGTGAAGCCGCTGGGGGCCGCGAGGCGGACGACGATGGCCAGCACGCCACCGGCGAGACCGGCCGCCGCGGCGCTGACGACGAAGGCCAGCACGCGCCAGGCGCCGAGGTTGATGCCGGCCAGCTCGGCGGCGACCTCCTGGTCACGCACCGCCCGCCAGGTGCGGCCGATGCGGCTGCGGACCAGGTTGGCCAGGAAGAAGTACGTGATCAGCAGGCAGATGGCGCCGACGTAGGCGAGCCACTTGGTGCTCGAGGCCGAGTTGCCCGAGACGGCGTCGATGAAGCCGTCGAACCACTCCGGCGCCTGCGGGGCGCGCACCCGCATGCCCTGCTCGCCGCCGAAGGTGTCGTGGAAGTAGATCGCCAGACCGGGGAGCCCGACCGCGAGGGCGAGCGTCGCACCGGCGAGGTACGGGCCGTGCAGCCGGGCTGCGGCCACCCCGACGAGGGCGCCGATCGCCGTGGCGACGACGACGGACGCCAGCAGGATCACCGGCAGGGGCAGCGGCTCGTCGGCGTCGAGGAACAGCGCCGTCGTGTAGGCGCCGGCCGCCATGAGCGCCCCGTGCCCGAGCGAGATCTGGCCGTTCATGCCGGTGAGCACGGTCAGGCCGCCGGCGGCGATGGCGTAGTAGGTCAGCGTCGCCAGCTGCGAGTTCTGGAACGGGCTGGTGATCTCCAGGATCACCACCGCCAGCACGGCGCAGCCCGCCAGCACCAGCAGGTGGCGCAGCAGCGTGGACTGCGGCAGGAAGGAACGGCCGGCCTTCGCGGGCGCCGAGGGGGCGTCCCCGCCGGCGGTCGCCTTGACCGGGGCGTCGCTGCTCGCCTTGCCCGCGGTGCCGGTGGAAGCGGGGCTCTGCAGGTCGCTCATCGTCATGCCCTCCGAGCCGTCGCGCTGCTGAACAGGCCACCGGGTCGCACGAGCAGGACGACGATGAGGATGACCAGTGCGGAGATGTTGACCAGGGCGCTGCCGCGCGGGGCGTAGCCGCTCACGTAGCTCAGCGCCAGGCCGAGGATCAGCCCGCCGACGATCGCGCCGACCGGCGAGTCGAGCCCGCCGATGATCGCGGCGACGAAGCCGAACACGATCAGGGCGTCCATGTAGGCGGGCCAGACGAACGTGCCACCGGCGATGAGCAGCCCGGACAGGGAGCCGACGACGGCGGCCAGACCCCAGCCGAGGGTGAGCATGCTGCCCACCTTCACGCCGAGGAGCCGGGCCACCTCCTGGCTGAACGCCGAGGCGCGCATGGCCAGGCCGATGCGGGTGAAGCGGAACAGCGCGACCAGCAGGCCCATGACCACCAGCACCGAGCCGATGACGTAGAGGCTCGTGGGGGTCAGCGGGATGGTCGAGTCGCCGATCTCCATGCCACGGACGCCGAACGGCGTGGGGAACGACTGGAACGACGAGCCGAAGATGATCGCGATCGAGGCCTGGATGGCGACGAAGAGCCCCAGGGTCACGATGACGGCGTTGAGCTCGGGGCCGCCCTCGACCGGGCGGATGATGACCCGCTCCACGATCGCGCCGAGCACGAAGCCGGAGGCGAGGGCGACGATCAGGGCGACCCAGTAGGACTGGCCGGCCTGGATCAGGGCGAGGGCGATGAACGTGGTGGCCGCAGCCATCGAGCCCTGCGCGAAGTTGACGATGCGGGTCGATCGCCAGATGAGGACCAGGGCCAGGGCGAAGGCGGAGTAGATCATGCCCTGGGTCAACCCGGTGAGGGTCACGTTGACGAAGTAGTCCACGGAGGAGGAAGCCTTCCTGGCTGTGCGGGGAGGGTCAGAAACCGAGGTAGGCGTGCCGGAGGTCCTCGTCGGCCATCAGCGTGCGGGCGGAGTCGGTGACGACCACCTTGCCGAGGTTGAGGACGACGCCGACATCGGCCACCGACAGGGCGCTGCGGGCGTTCTGCTCGACGAGCAGCACCGAGAGCCCTTCGGAGTCGACCAGCTGGCGGAGCAGCCCGAAGATCTGGGCGACGATCCGCGGGGCCAGGCCCAGCGAGGGCTCGTCGAGCAGGAGGATGCGGGGCTTGGCCAGCAGCGCGCGGCCGATGACCAGCATCTGCCGCTCACCGCCGGAGAGCGTGTGCGCGGCGTTGTTCCGGCGCTCGGCGATGCGCGGGAAGAGGTCGTAGACGCGGTCGAACTCGCTCTTGTCCACCTTGCCGCGGAAGAGGGAGCCGACACGCAGGTTCTCGTCCACGGTCAGCTCGGCGATGACGCCGCGGCCCTCGGGGACGTGCGCCATGCCCTTGGCGACCATCGACTCGACCGGCGCCTTGGTGATGTCCTCGCCGTCGAGGACGACGCGGCCGGAGACGGGGCGGACCAGGCCGCTGATGGTGCGCAGCAGGGTCGTCTTGCCGGCGCCGTTCGCACCGAGGACGGCGGTGATCCGCCCGGTCTCGGCGGCCAGGCTGACGCCGTCGAGGGCGCGGACCGGGCCGTAGGCGGAGGTGAGGGCCTCGACCTCGAGCAGGCGGGTGGCGGTGCCGGTGCCGCCGGTGGCCGACAGGGCGGTGCTGCCGTGGGTCTCAGGCATGGGGGCGTCCTCCCTCGGCGTGGGTGAGCTCGGCGGCGTCGGCCTCGGCGTCGACCGCGTCACCGAGGTATGCCTCGGTGACGGCGGGGTCGGCCTGGACCTCGGCCGGGGTGCCGGCGGCGATCTGCTTGCCCGAGTCGAGCACGGTGATCCGGTCGCACACCCGCATGACCAGGTCCATGTGGTGCTCGACCAGGAGCACGCTCATCCGGCCGACCAGCGAGCGGATCAGCTCGCCGAGCTCGTTCATCTCGTCCTCGGACAGACCGCTGGCGGGCTCGTCGAGCAGCAGGAGCTCCGGCTCCGAGACCAGGGCCCGCGCCAGCGCGACCCGCTTCTGCACCGGGTACGGCAGCGAGCCGGGGTAGCGGCCGGCGTACTCGACGGCGTTGAGCTCGGCCAGCGCGCGGGTGGCCCGCTCGCGCAGCAGCCGCTCGTCCTTGTCCGACGTCGGCAGGGCGAAGAGGGCCGAGGCGAAGCCGGCCCGGGCGTGGCGGTGGGCCCCGACCATGACGTTCTCCAGCACCGTCATGCCGGGGAACAGGCCGACGCCCTGCAGGGTGCGGGCGATGCCGAGCGAGGTGAGCTTGCTGGGCTTGAGCCGCCGCATCTCCTCGCCGCGCCAGACGATGCGGCCCGAGGTGGGGCGCACGAGGCCGCAGGCGACGTTGAACAGGGTGGTCTTGCCGGCGCCGTTGGGGCCGATGAGGCCGTGCACCTGCCCGGGCTCGACGGTCACGGAGACGTCGGTGAGGGCCAGCACGCCGCCGAAGGCGACGTTGATCCCGGTCATCTCGAGCCGTGCGGTGGGCGTCATTTCCTGTGTTCGGTGGCTGCCGGTCGGCTGCGCCAAGGGGCCCACTGCTCCTCTGCATCGGTGCGGCACCACCCAGGACATGGGTGGTGACGGTCGGGTCGCGAGTACGTCCCGCTGAGCCTGCCCGGCCGTGTCACCCGTCACAATGGGCGCACCGCACAGCGATCACAAGAACGTGTTGTGCTGTGAGTCGTCCCGTTGCCAGGTCGATATCGGAGCCCCTGGACGAGCCCGTGGAGGGCGGCCGATCCCGGCCTCGATTGGGTCACGACTGGCCCCCGCGGTGCGTGTCGCCCTGCGCCCGCCCGCACAATGGGCGCGGCGCACAGTCGCGTGCGCGCCCGGTTGTGCTGTCAGCGGTGCGTCAGGAGGGGGTGAGCGCGTGCAGCCGTTCCGCCCGGAGGTGGCGACGAGGCTCGCCGAGCTGGCGCCCCGCCTGCTGGAGCAGCTCGACGCGATGACCGATCGCATGGTCGACGTGCTCGTCCGCACCGAACCCGCCTACCGGCAGCTCGTCGAGGAGTCCGAGGAGGACCTGCGGCACTCCACCCGGTCGAACCTGGAGGGCGGGCTGCGCTCCCTGATGGCCGCGGCGTCGGGCACCGGGACCCCGCACCTGGCCTCGGCCCGGGCGGTGGGCCGGCGGCGGGCCGCCCAGGGCTTTCCGCTGGAGGCGGTCCTCCGGGCCTACCGGCTGGGCGGCCAGGTCACCTGGGAGACGCTGCTGGCGGTCTCCCGCGACGGCACCGCGCACCACGACACCCTCCTGCTCGAGGTCGCCGGGTCGGTCTGGCGGACCAACGACGCCGAGTGCGCCGCCCTGGCCGAGGGCTACCGGACGGAGCAGCGGCGCCTCGAGGGCGTCGACGAGCGGTCGCGCCAGCAGGCGATCGACGGGCTGCTCGACGGCCGGGGCAGCGACCCTGCGTTCGTGCGCACCGCCACGGAGCTCCTGGGCGTGCCGCTGGACGGCCGGCTCATGGCGGTCGTGGCGCTGCCGGGGCCCGAGGGTGTTCCGGCGCTGCGGTCCCCCGGGGAGGCGCTGCTCAAGCGCGGCGTGCGCTCGGTCTGGGGTGTGCGCGGTGACGCGCAGGTGGGGCTGGTCGGTCTGGGCGGCACCCGCCCCGCCGACCTGCTGGCGCTGCTGCGCGGGACGGCGCACGGCCCGGTGGGGGTGTCCGACGTCGTGGAGGGTGCGCCCGCGGTGGGCACCGCGTACCGGCTGGCCGAGACCGCGGTCCGCACGCTGCCGGCGGGGGTGAGTCGCGTGGTGAGCATCGACGACCGGCTCCCCGAGGCGTTGCTGAGCAACTCGCCCGAGATCAGGTCCCGGCTGGTGGGCCAGTCCCTCGGCGGGTTGCTGGAGCTGCCCGGGGACGAGCGCGCGGTGCTGCTGGACACGCTCGCGGCGTTCCTCGCCAGCGACGGCTCGCCGACGCGGGCCGCGGACGCCCTGTACTGCCACCGGAACACCGTGATGCACCGGCTGCGGCGGATCGAGTCGGTGACGGGCCGGAAGGTGACCGACCCGCGGTCGCGGCTGCTCTGGCAGCTGGCGCTCCTGAGCACGGAGCACGGCGAGCCGGCACTCCGGTCCGCATAGCAGCCGCCGCCGGAGGTGGGCGGCGGACACCGCGGCCCCGATCGCCCGCGGTGGCAGCAGGACGGGGGACCACCTGAGGGCGGTCGCCCTCTGCCCACTCCGGCGGGGCAGAGCGCGACCTCGGGCAGCGCCTGTTCCCGGCTCGCGGCCCACCCGGCGCGAGCGGCTCGGCGGTGGGGGAAGGGGGTTCCCTACTGGAGGTAGCTCTCGACCTGCTGCTCGGGGCGCACCTGTGCCTCGTCGGGGTCCTCGTCGTACTGCCGCTTGGCGCGGCGCTGCCGCAGCAGGTCCCAGCACTGGTCGAGGTCGGCCTCGATCTTGCCCATGCGGGCCCGTGTCTCGTCGGTGTGCTCGCTGCTCTCGCGCAGCGAGTGCTCCTCGTCCACGAGGGCGTGGATGCGCTTCAAGATGTCCTGCTCGTCCATGACCGGGTCGGTGCCCGGGGAGGCGGGCGTGAAACGGGATCCACGTGCCCCGGGGCGCTCAGCCCTGCCCCGGGATCCAGCCCTCCACGAAGGCGGCCAGCCGGCGGTGCACCGCGCCGCCGGCGCGGCCGAGGGCCAGCAGCGCGGCGCGCTCCAGCGGAACCCGGACGATGCGCCGGTCGGCCCCCCGGGTGGTGACGGCGTGACCCGCGGCGACCAGGTCGGGCCACGGGCGCGACAGCTGCACGCGGACCCGCTCCAGCGCCGCGGACGTGGGGGCGGCGTTGCCCTCCACCATCGCGGTCACGAACGCCGGGTCGCTGCCGATGACCCTCGTGCCGTCGCGGAAACTCCCTGCGGCGAGCGCGAGCGCCAGGGGGCCGGCCTCGGCCGCCGCGGCGGCCAGGGCGGCGGCGAGCAGGTGCGGGACGTGGCTGATCGCGGCCACGGCGTCGTCGTGCTCGGCGGCCGTGACCGGTACGACCTCGGCGCCGACGGCGAGCGCCACCTCGGCGACGCGCAGCCACCGCGGCAGCTCGGTGCCCGGCTCCAGGCAGAGCGCCCAGCGGGCGCCGGCGAACAGCTCCGGGTCCGTCGCCCCGTGGCCGGACCGCTCCGTGCCGCACATGGGGTGCCCGCCGACGAAGCGCCGGCCGAGTGCGGGGCCCAGCGCGTCGAGCACCGGCACCTTCACCGACCCCAGGTCGGTCACCGTGGCGTCGGGGTCGACCACCAGCCCGTCCAGGGCGGTCACCATCGCCGGCAGCGGTACGGCCAGGACGACGACGCCGGAGAGCTCCCGGGTGATCCGCACCCCGCGCGCGGCCGCGGCGTCCCGGGCCGCCGGGTCGACGTCCCAGCCGGAGACCGGGCGCCCGGTGGCGGCCAGCGCGGCGGCCAGCGACCCGCCCAGCTGGCCGAGCCCGACCACGCCGACCGGGGGAGCGGGCATGGTCGGGACCGGGAAGGACGGCGCCCCGCCGGTGGGGACGGCCCCGGGGCGGGCGGTATCGGCCATGATCAGAGGCTATGACGACGATCCATCCGCTCCGGCCACCCCACGCGCCGTGACGCCCCGGTCGTTCCTGCTCACCCCCGAGCTCGCCGACTACGTCCGCGCCTCGTCCGACGCCCTGGACGAGGTGATGGCCGACCTGATCCGGGAGACCGCGGAGATGGCCGCGCGGGGCGAGGCCCCGGCCACCCTGCAGATCGCCCCGG
This sequence comes from Blastococcus sp. SYSU DS0510, assembly GCF_054050835.1. Taxonomy (NCBI): domain Bacteria; kingdom Bacillati; phylum Actinomycetota; class Actinomycetes; order Geodermatophilales; family Geodermatophilaceae; genus Blastococcus; species Blastococcus sp. SYSU DS0510. The sequence continues at coordinate 129,937 of NZ_JBJHAC010000005.1, forward strand.
AGCAGGGCGTGCTGATGCGGCTGCTCACCGCGGCCCTCGGGGTCCGGACGGCGATCGAGATCGGCACGTTCACCGGCTTCTCCGCGCTCTGCATCGCCCGGGCGCTGCCGGCGGACGGCTCGCTGCTGTGCCTGGACAACAACGAGGAGTGGACGGCGGTGGCGCGGCGGTACTGGGCGCGGGCCGGGGTCGCCGACCGGGTCGAGCTGCGCCTGGGGGACGCCCTGCCGACGCTGCGCGCGCTGCCGGCCGAGGAGACCTTCGACCTGGCGTTCGTCGACGCCGACAAGACCGGCTACGCCGCCTACGTCGAGGAGCTGCACCCACGCCTGCGGGGCAACGGTGTGGTGCTGCTGGACAACACGCTCCGGTCGGGACGGGTGCTGGACCCCGCGGACGAGTCCGACCGCGCGGTGGCGGAGCTCAACGCCGCGCTCGCCGCCGACCCGCGCTGGGAGACGGCCCTGCTGCCGCTCGCCGACGGGCTGACCCTGCTGCGCAAGCGATGAGCGCGGGCACCGGGGAGGGGCCGGCCAGCTACGCGGTCCGGGTGAGCCGTGCCGATTCCCGCTGGCGGGTGGAGCTGCTGGCCGCCGACGCCGGCGACGAGCTACCGGTGCTGGAGCGGGCGCTCGGCGATCCGGGCACCTCGGGCTGGCCCCCGCCGTTCGTGCTCGTCGTCGACTCGCGGCTGTACTTCGTCGCGCTGCGGCACGGCCCCGGCGGCATGGTGCGGGCGCTGATCTCCGACGCGACGATGCTGGAGTGGGTGCTCGCTGCCGAGGTGGTCGAGCGGTACGGCATCGGCGTCGACACCGAGGGGACCTTCGACGACGACGAGACCGGCTGGCCCGGCGGCGACCTGGATCTCTTCGCCGACGACGGGCTGCCGGCCGAGGAGCTGCGACCGATCGTGACCGCAGACGACCTGTGGGCCGACGAGATGGTCGCCCGGATCGCCGCCCGGCTGGGGTTCGCCGACGAGCTGGCCGCGGCGGTGACCCCGTGACCGTCACCGCGGTGGTCTTCGACCTCGGCGGCGTGCTCACCGAGAGCCCGATGACCGCCTTCGCCGCGTACGAGCGGGAAGCGGGGCTGCCCGAGGGGCTGATCCGGCAGCTGAACTCGACCCATCCCGACACCAACGCGTGGGCGCGGTACGAGCGCAACGAGCTCGACGTCGCCGGGTTCTCCGCCGCCTTCGAGGCCGAGGCCGCGGCGCTGGGACACCGGGTCGAGGCCGCGCGGGTGCTCGCCGCCCTGCAGGGGGAGCTGCGCCCCGCGATGGTCGCGGCGGTGCGCCGGCTGCGGGACGCCGGGCTGCCCCTGGCGCTGCTGTCGAACAACGTCGCGCCGATGGAGCGCACGGGCCGGCTGGGGGACGTGCTCGGCCTGTTCGACGCGATCGTCGAGTCGTCGGTCGAGGGTGTCCGCAAGCCCGAGCCGGAGATCTACCGGAGGGCGCTGAACCGGCTCTCCGAGGCGGTCGGGCGCCGCGTGGAGGCGGCCGACTGCGCCTACCTCGACGACCTGGGCATCAACCTCAAGCCCGCCCGCGCCCTGGGCTTCTCGACGATCAAGGTGGTCGACCCCGCCGTCGCGCTGGCCGAGCTCTCCGAGCTCGTCGGCTTCCCGCTGGACGGCCCCGCGATCATGGCGCCGTGACCACGTACGGGGCCGTTCGAGTGGTTCCCGCGCCATGATCGCGGGGGAGGAGCTCGACGCGGCGATGGGGCGGGCGCTGGAGCTCGCGGCCGCCGCGGAGGAGTGGGGGGACACCCCGATCGGCGCCGTCGTCCTCGGGCCGGACGGGTCGGTCCTCGCCGAGGCGGCGAACGAGCGGGAGAAGCTCGGCGACCCGACCGCCCACGCGGAGGTGCTCGCCCTGCGCGCGGCGGCGCGGGCGCACGGCGACGGCTGGCGGCTGGCGGGCTGCACGCTGGTTGTCACGCTGGAGCCGTGCACGATGTGCGCCGGCGCCAGCGTGCTGTCGCGGGTCGCGCGGGTGGTCTACGGGGCCGACGACCCGAAGGCGGGGGCGGCCGGATCCCTGTGGGACGTGGTCCGCGACCGCCGGCTCAACCACCGGCCCGAGGTCACCGGCGGGGTGCGGGCCGAGGAGTGCGGCGCGCTGCTACGTGCCTTCTTCCGCCGTCAGCGGGGCCTGTAGTCTCTTCGGCGGTGGCGTGTCCGAGCGGCCGAAGGAGCACGCCTCGAAAGCGTGTGAGGTGCAAGCCTCCGTGGGTTCAAATCCCACCGCCACCGCCAGCAGGAACAGCCCCCGTCCCCCCGTTCCGGGAGGGCGGGGGCTGCGTCGTCCGGGAGCCCCTCAGGCGGGGAAGTCGCTGTCCAGGATCAGCTGCCCGTCCCGGACCAGGAACGTGAAGACGTGCGGCCCGGTCTCGCGGCGGCCGTCGGCGTAGCGCAGTTCCATCGTGGCCGTCGCGGTGTTCTCGCCGTCCGCGGCCTGGATGTCGCTGAGACGCACGTCCTCGAACTGCTCCCAGTACCGGATGTAGTTCGCGCGGCTGATGTTCGCGCGCAGCGTCGGGCCGGTGCGCTCCCACGCCTGAGCGGGGTCCTCGATCACCTGCTCGTGGTAGTCCTCGACGAAGTCGCGGATGTTGTCCGCAGCGAGCGGGTCCCCGTCGTCCCCGTTCCCGCCGTTGCCGTTCCCACCGTTGCCGTTCCCGCGGTTGCCGTTCCCCTCGTTCCCGTTCCCCTCGTCCTCGCCTTCCACCACCACCTCCTCCTCCGCCGGCGGCGGCACGACCGGTGCAGCCGGCTCCTCCGGCTGGGTCTCCGTGGGCACCGGCTCCTCGCTGGAGGCGGGGGCCTCGGACGTCGTCGACGTGGGCGAGGCGGCCGTGGCGTCGGGGTCGCCGCCGGAGGTGCCCAGCCAGATGCCGAGCGCGGCCAGCAGCGCGAGGACGCCGACGCCGGCCGCCACCCACGGTCCCCGGCGGGGTCCGCGGCGGCCGGCGGGCGCCGCGGCCGCTGCCGGCGCCGCGGCCGCCGCCGTCGCAGCGGGCGCCGCGGCGGCGGACCCGACGGGAGGTGGCTGCGGCAGCGGGGTCCGGGCGGCGGGCGGGACGGGTGTGCGGGCGGCCGGCGGGATCGGCACCGGCGTCTCGGTGGGGGCCGGTGGCGCGGTGGACGCGGCGCCCGCGGCGAGCACCGCCGTCCCGGAGGGGCCCGCCGGGCGCAGGTCGGTGCGGGCCACGAGCACCGTCGTCGGGTCGCCGTCCCGTCCCGCGGCGAGCCGGGCCAGCTCGTCGCGCACCTCGGTCATCGGCGGGCGGACGCCGGGGTCGTCGGCGAGCATCCGCAGCAGGGGGTCGGTGAGCGCCCCGGCGCGCTGCGGGGGAGTGATCCGTCCCGCCGCCACCCGGTGGAGCATGCTCAGCGGGTTGTCCTGCATGCCGAAGGGTGGCTGGCCCTCCAGGCAGGTGTAGAGCGTCGCGCCGAGGGAGAAGACGTCGCTGGCCTCGGTCATCTCGTGCCCCTGGGCGACCTCCGGCGCGAGGAACGCCGGGGTGCCGGTGATCTGACCGGTCTGGGTGAGGGTGACGTCGCCGCTGGCGTGCGAGATGCCGAAGTCGGTGATCTTGACCAGGCCGGCGACGCGACCGCCCTCCCCGATCAGGACGTTGGCCGGCTTGACGTCGCGGTGCACGATCCCGGCCGCATGGGTGGCCGCCAGCGCGTCGGCCACCTGCGCACCGATCTGCGCCACCAGGCCGGCGGGCAGCACGCCCTCGGTGCCGAGGACCTCCGCGAGGCTGCGGGAGGGCAGGTACTCCATGACCAGCCAGGGCGCCCCGCCCTCGAGGGCCACGTCGTAGACCGAGATCGCGTGCGGGTGGCTGAGCCGGGCGGCGATCCGGCCCTCGCGCAGCGCCCGCTGCCGCTGCTCGTCGATCAGCTGCTCGTCGGCGCCCAGCGGCGAGAGCACCTGCTTCACCGCGACCTGCCGGCCCAGCCGCTCGTCGCGCGCCAGCCAGACGGTGCCCATCCCGCCGCCGCCGATCTGGGACTCCAGCCGGTAGCGGCCGGCGATGAGACGGCCGGGCCCGGTGTCGGGACGGGTCATCGACGGGCGGCAGCCGGGTCAGACGGTGGAGGGCACGCCGTACCGGCGTGCGTACTCCTCCTGCGCACCGACCGGCAGGACGTCGTACAGCCCGCCGAGCTCGGTGTGCACGTCGCCGTCGAGGTCGTCGAAGATGCGCTGCCAGGTGGGCGGCTCGTCGTAGCTGCGGGTCAGCAGCAGCTCCCAGGCCTGCGCCTGGCGGTCGCGCTTGCTGCGCTCGGCGGCGAACTCGGAGAGGTAGCGGTCCTTCGCGGCGGTCTTCTCCGCGGCGGTGGCGCCGGCCGGCAGCGCCGCGGCGTCGCCCCCCTTGAGCACACCGACGATCGCCTCGACGACGTCCGGCCGGACCTCGCTGTGCTCGTCCATGTCCTGCGCCTCCTCCTGTGCGGCCCGCAGGTGCAGGCCCTTCCCCGCCGGCCATCCGGTCAACCGCTCTGCGCTGAGGATGCCGCACGCCACCGCGGCCGGCCTCCCCGGCGGTGTCCCGGCGAGCCGCGGGAGGGCGCCCGGTACCATCGACGCCGTACCTGGAGGATTCGCCTAGTGGCCTATGGCGCTCGCTTGGAAAGCGGGTTGGGGGCAACCCCTCGGGAGTTCGAATCTCCCATCCTCCGCAGCACCGACGGGCCCCCGGCACACGCCGGGGGCCCGTCGCATCTCCGCGGTCAGGCGCCCGCCGTCGGCACGGGCTGCCGCAGCCGGCGCAGGTAGAGCCCCGCGACCGCGCCGAGCACGAGCAGCCCGCCGACCAGCGCCAGCGGCGCCAGGCGCTCCCCCAGCAGGAGCGTGGCCAGCGCGGTCGCGGTCAGCGGCTCCAGCAGCGTGACGATCGAGGCGACCGCACCCGGCACGGTGCGCAGCCCGGTGAAGAACATCGCGTAGGCCACGGCGCTGGGCACGATGCCCAGGTAGAGGAGCACGCCCAGCGCCACGGGGTCGGCGGTGAACCGCAGGCCGGCGGCGAGCGCGATCGGGGTGAGCAGCAGCGCACCGCCGGCGAAGCCGACGAGGGTCACCGGCACCCCGGCCGGCACCCCCGCCCCCGCCAGCGTGACGACGGCGTACCCCAGGGCGGAGCCGACGGCGAGCAGGGCGCCGAGCAGCACCGCCGTCCCGGTGTCCGCCCCGGCCGAGATGCCGACGAGCAGGACCAGCCCGACGAGGGCGACGACGAGGGCGGTGACCGTGGCCGCGTCCGGGCGGCCGTGGCCGAGCACCGTCGCGCCGACGGCGATGAGCAGCGGGGCCAGCCCCAGCGCGACCAGGGTGGCGATGCTGACCCCCGCCGTGGCGACCGCCGCGAAGTAGGCCAGCTGGTAGCAGGCGAGGCCGGCGCCGATCAGCGCCAGGCGGACGGTGGTGCCGCGCCCGACCGCCGGCGCCGGGACGGCCCTGCGCCGGGTGAGCGCCCAGCTGAGGAGCAGTGCGACCGCGCCGATCGCCATGCGGTGCCAGGCGATGTCGAGGGGGCCGAGGTCGCTGTGCCGGGCGACGATCGAGCCGCTGAAGCCGGAGGTGCCCCAGCAGAGCGCGGCCAGGACCACGAGGGAGAAGCCGCGACGGGTCGCGGCGGTGCTGGGGGAGGACATGACGCTCCAGGTGCGGCTGCCGGGACGGGGCTCGTTGCCCGGAGCGCGGGGCGGATCAGCCCGCCGGGCTCCGGGTCAGGAGCGCGGCGGGGGAAGTGACAGGGCCCCGTCCCCCCCACCCCGCGCACGCCCGGGGCGAGCCTCCGGACGGGGCCACAGCGTCATGGGCGGCAGCGTAGCGGGGCGTGCGTCCGCGGCCCGAGGGGTTTCCTCTACAGTGGAGCGCGACCCCTCGTGTGGCGTCATCCCGTGAACCTCCCCAGGGCCGGAAGGCAGCAAGGATAAGCGGGCTCTGGCGGGTGCGCGGGGGGTCCTCGCTTTCCCGGGGGCCGGTCGCCACCGCCGGATACGGCATCGCCGGACCTCCGCACCGGCGGCCAGGGCTCGATCGCGTTCCTGCTGCACCCCGGGTGTGAGCCCGGTGCCGGTCCACGAGGTGCCGGCATCGGGCTCACGACCGGGAGCCTCGGCGATCAGCCCACGACGACCGACTCCACGACCCGTCGCATCGTCTCCTCGCTCCCGGGACCGAGGGGGAGGGTCCCCCCGAGACTGATGCTCCGACGGCCGTCGTGCATCCAGACCGTGAACGTCGCGATGCCGGGGTTCATGGTGCCGAGGTCGGTCATGACCCAGGCCTCCTGCGTGCCGGGGACCGTCGTCCGGGCGTACCCGTCGCCCACCGACTGGCCCGGGAGCAGAGGGGTCACGTCCAGCGTGAGGAACGTCGCCTGGCCGTCCACCTGCGGGCCGTACCAGATGAGTGTCGAGTCGGTCCGGTGTTCGGGGGCACTGGACCCCGGCGGGACCGAGAAGGTGATGTCCTGGACGGTGCGGCTCTCCCACGCCGTGGAGGGCTGGTGGACGCCGCCCGGGTCGTCCTCCACGGCGGCCGGGGTGACGGCGAGCGAGGCGACGACGCGCTCGGCCATCTGCACACCGGTGTCCCCGCCCGGGAGGAGGGCGGAGACCCGGAACTGCCGGTCCCCGTTCAGGAGGTACAGCCAGACCGACGTCGTCGCGACCTCGGCGCCGGCGCCGTCGCTCCGGCTGGCTGCGTCGACACCGCCGTAGGCCGCGTCGGCGCCCGCGACGGTGAACCAGTCGCCACCATCGGCGGGGTACAGGCCGCCCTCGTAGGTCTCGATCTCCGTGATCTGCACCTCGGCGTACACGTCACCGCCCAGGCGTGGGCCGTTCCAGGTCAGGGACGGGCCCTCGAACAAGGAGGGCGCGGGTCCCGGGTCGATGGTGTCGGCCGCTCGTGCGCCGGGCGGGACCTCGAAGGTGACGCCCTCGAACGTGCGGATCTCCCAGCCCGTGACCGGCGCGGTCGGCTCCGCCGCGGGAGTGGCGGAGACCAGCGGGGGCGGGGTGGACGTCCGGACCGGCGTCGGCCGCGCCACCTCCTGCCCGCGGTCCGCGGTGAGCGCGTCGACCGCGACCACGGTCCCGGCCGCCACCGCGGCGGTCGCGGTGGTGACGGCGAGGAGGGCCAGGCGGCCACGGCGCTTCCGCCGGTGCCGGAGGCTCGCGTCCCGCACGAGACCCACGACGTCGAGCGGTGGCGTCATGTCGTCGGCCAACGCGGTCAAGCGGGAACGGAGGACGGTGGTCTCGTGGTCGTTCACTGGTGCCTCCCCGACGCGGGCGTGAGGTCGTCGTCCGTGCGGGGATCGAGCAGACCGCGGAGCGCGGCGAGTCCCTTGGCGACGTGGTTGTTGACGGTGCTGCGCGAGCAGCCCATGAGGTGTGCGGTCTCCGCCTCCGAGAGGTCCTCGAAGTACCGGAGGACGACGGCGGTGCGGACGCGTGGCGACAGGCGGAGGAGTGCCTGGCGCATCTCGTCGGTCTCGGCGTGCGCGCTCTGCGGGTCACCGCCGCCGACGTCGGGGAAGGTCTCGAGGACCCGCTCGGTGTTGGTCAGGCGACGCAGCCAGCTCAGATGCGCGTTGATCATCAGCCGGCGCACGTAGGCGACCCGGTGGTCGGCCTGCCGGACCTTGTCCCAGGACCCGTAGGCCTTGGCCAGAGCGGTCTGGAGCAGGTCCTCACCGAGGTGGGCGTCCCCGGTGACGAGGCAGGCCGTGCGCAGCAGCGGCCCGCCGTGGTCGGCCACGAAGTCGGTGAACTCCGCGTCCCTGTGTTCGGTCACTCGCTCCTCCGGAGGTAGGTCTCGTGAGGAGGACGCCCCGAGGAACCGGTCCCGCCCCATACCGGTATGTATCGGTCTCATAACAGCCGGTCGGCACCGCCGACCGCAGCGGGCCGGCGACGTCCGCCCGGCCGTCCGGGGGCCCGCCCGGCGCTTCGTCGGTGGTGTCGGTCCCGCCGCGTAACCTGCGTCCGTGGCACTGGCGCTCTACCGGAAGTACCGCCCGGCGACCTTCGCCGAGGTGGTCGGGCAGGAGCACGTCACCGCGCCGCTGGTCAACGCGGTCGACGGCGGCCGGATCAACCACGCCTACCTCTTCAGCGGTCCACGCGGCTGCGGCAAGACGTCCTCGGCGCGGATTCTGGCCCGCTCGCTGAACTGCGAGCAGGGGCCGACGTCCACGCCGTGCGGCGTCTGCGGCTCCTGCGTGGCGCTCGCCCCCGACGGGCCGGGCTCGCTCGACGTCATCGAGATCGACGCGGCCAGCCACGGCGGCGTCGACGACGCCCGCGACCTGCGCGAGCGGGCGTTCTTCGCGCCGGTGAGCAGCCGCTACAAGGTCTACATCGTCGACGAGGCGCACATGGTGACGACGCAGGGCTTCAACGCCCTGCTCAAGGTGGTCGAGGAGCCGCCGGAGTTCCTGGTCTTCGTCTTCGCGACGACGGAGCCGGAGAAGGTGCTGCCGACCATCCGGTCGCGCACCCACCACTACCCGTTCCGGCTGGTGCCGCCCACGACGCTGCGCACCCTGCTGGAGAAGACCTGCGCCGCCGAGGGCGTGCAGGTCGAGCCGACGGTCTTCCCCCTGGTCGTGCGGGCCGGCGGTGGCTCCGTCCGCGACTCGCTGTCGATCCTGGACCAGCTGCTGGCCGGCGCCGGGCCCGAGGGCGTCACCTACAGGACCGCCGTCGGGCTGCTCGGCGTCACCGACGACGCCCTGCTCGACGAGACCATCGACGCGCTGGCCGCGCACGACGCGCCGGGCGTCTTCCGCGCCGTCGACCGCGTGGTGGAGGCCGGGCACGACCCCCGCCGCTTCGCCACCGACCTGCTCGACCGGCTGCGCGACCTCATCGTGCTCGACGCCGTCCCCGACGCCGGGGGCAACGGCCTGCTCGACTGCCCACCCGACCGGCTGGACCTGATGAACCAGCAGGCGCAGGCGCTGGGCTCGGCGACGCTCTCGCGGATGGCCGACACCGTGCACGAGGGGCTCACCGAGATGCGGGGGACGACGGCGCCCCGGCTGCTGCTCGAGCTCGTCTGCGCCCGGATGCTGCTGCCGGCCACCGACGGGTCGGCGGCCGCGACCCTGCAGCGCCTGGAGCGGCTCGAGCGCCGGATGTCGATCGCCGGCGAGCACGCCGGCCGGCCGCGGGAGGAGATCGGCCACCGCGAGACCGCCCCGGTCGACGCCGCCCCGGTCGACGCCGCCCCGGTCGACGCCGCCCCGGTCGACGCCGCCCCGGCCGCGGGCCCCGACGCGGGCCAGCCCACGCCGTCGGGTCCGAAGCGGGAATTCGTCCGCCGGTCGCAGGCGGAGCAGGCGGCCGCGCGCACGGACACCCGGCCGCCGGCCGCCGCCGCGCCCCCCACGTCCGCGCCCGCGTCCCCCGCAGCCGCCGCCGCGCCGTCGGCCCCCGCGCCGTCGACCCCGGCGCCGGCGGCCGACGGCTGGCCCGAGACCGCGCGCCCCGGCGGCGGGGCACCGCGTCCCGCGGCGACCGCCGACTGGCCCGAGACCGCTGAGCCGGGCAGCCGCCCCCGGCCGGCATCGCCGCCCGCGCCGGCAGCACCGCCTGCCGCCGACCCGCCCGCCCCTCGTCCGCGGGTGACGGCGGAGGAGCCGGACATCCCGCTGCCGCCCGAGCCCACCGACGACGAGGACTGGCCGCACCCCGCGCAGCCGGCCGCCGCCCGGGCCGCCGCCGCACGGGTGGAGCAGCCACGGCCCCCGGCCTCCCCGCCCCGCGCCGCCGCCGAGTCCTCGCCCGCCCCGCGCGGCGGCGAGCCGACGCCCGTGGTGTCGGCCAACCCGGAGCCGGCCGGTGACGGCGAGCTCACCACGACCGACGTCCGCCGGGTGTGGCCCGAGCTGCTCGCGATCGTCAAGAAGCACAAGCGCACCACCGAGGCCCTGCTGAAGAACGCCCAGGTCCACCAGCTCTCCGCGGGCGTGCTCACGCTGTCGACCTCGTCACCGGCGCTGGCCCGCCGGCTGGGGGACGACCTGAACAAGGACGTCCTCCGCGAGGCGCTCAACGAGCTGCTGGGGGTCCGCTGGCGCATCGACGCCGTCGTCGACGGCGCCGGGTCCGCCACCCCCGGCGCCCGGAACGCCGCGCCGGAGGCCGCCCGCGAGGCGGCCCGGGCGGCGGAGGCGGCCGAGGCGCGCGAGCTCATGGCCGAGCGCGCCGCGGAGGGGGCGGACGGGGACGGCCGGGAGGCGGCACCCGCCGTCGACCAGGAGCAGGCGGCGCTGCAGCTCCTGCGGGCACAGCTGGGCGCCCGCCCGGTCGACAGCTGACGAAGGGCCCCCTGCTCCCCGCCGCTCGCAGGCCCGCGTCGGATTCCCGCAGTGGGCGGGCCAGCAACTCGACGCAGGCAGCACTCGGGGGCGGCGCGCCCTCACCTGTCGCACCCGCGGCCTACTCTCGTGGCATGTTCCCCGGAGGCCAGCAGCCCGACCTGTCGCAGCTCATGAAGCAGGCGCAGCAGATGCAGCAGCAGCTCGCCGCCGCCCAGCAGGAGCTGGCGGCCACCGAGGTCACGGGCACCGCCGGTGGCGGGCTGGTCTCGGCGACGATGACCGGCGACGGCGACCTCACCGCGCTCACCATCGCGCCGGACGCCGTCGACCCCGACGACCTGGAGACCCTGCAGGACCTCGTCGTCGCCGCGGTCCGGGACGCCAAGCGCGCGGCGGACGAGCTGACCGCCAGCCGGATGGGGCCGCTCGCCGGTGGCCTGGGCGGCGGCCTGGGGCTGCCCGGCCTCTGATCGGGCGCACCCGCCCGATCCACTTCGCACACCCGAGGAGCACCGTGTACGAGGGCGCCGTCCAGGACCTGATCGACGAGCTCGGTCGCCTGCCCGGCGTGGGGCCCAAGAGCGCCCAGCGCATCGCGTTCCACCTGCTGTCGTCCGAGTCCGCCGACGTCAGCCGCCTGGTGGCGGCGCTGACGCGCGTCCAGGAGTCGGTCCGCTTCTGCGTGACCTGCTACAACGTCGCCGAGGCCGAGCAGTGCCGCATCTGCCGCGACCCGCGCCGGGCCGAGGACGTGCTCTGCGTGGTGGAGGAACCCAAGGACGTCGTCGCCATCGAGCGCACCCGTGAGTTCCGCGGCCGCTACCACGTGCTCGGCGGGGCGATCAGCCCGATCGACGGGGTGGGCCCCGACGACCTGCGGGTCAAGGAGCTCATGACCCGGCTGATGGACGGCGCGGTCACGGAGCTGATCATCGCCACCGACCCCAACCTCGAGGGGGAGGCGACGGCCGCCTACCTCGCGCGCCTGGTCGGGCCCATGGGGCTGGCCGTGTCCCGGCTGGCCAGCGGTCTGCCGGTGGGTGGCGACCTCGAGTACGCCGACGAGGTCACCCTCGGCAGGGCCTTCGAGGGCCGCCGCCGCATCGACGCATAAGAGGCCGCCTGCAGGGGCCCGCCGCGAGCGCGCGAGCGGTGGGGGGCAGGCGAGTCCTTCTCTGTAGGTCACGGCTTGGTTTCGATGGACGATCGGGCCTGCCCGGGAGCGACGGGCGCCGCCTAGGGTCCACAGGCGCCCGCGGACGCCTTCGCGTCGGCAGGCTCCACGTCCGGAACTCGTCCGGCCCGCCGTGGCCGAGGAGGCAGGTCTTCCGCGATGACACGTCGTCGTACCAGCCGAGCGCTCGCCGCATCCGCGGCGGCGCTCACCGCAGTCACACTCTCGGCCTGCGCCTCCAGCGACCGGGACTCCGGCGAGGGCGGCGGCGAGGGGGGCGAAGCGCAGTCCGGCGGCACGCTGGTCTTCGGCGCCGCCGGCGACCCCGCCATGTTCGACCCGGCGTTCGCCAGCGACGGCGAGACGTTCCGGATCGCCCGCCAGGTCCACGAGGGGCTGCTCACCAACGAGCCGGGCACGACCGAGCTGGTCCCTGCCCTGGCCGAGGACTGGGAGGTCAGCGAGGACGGCCTGGAGTACACCTTCAACCTGCGTGAGGGCGTGCAGTTCCACGACGGCACGGACTTCAACGCCGAGGCGGTGTGCTTCAACTTCGACCGCTGGCACAACTTCGAGGGCCTGGCCCAGAGCCCGAGCGCCTCGTACTACTACCAGGCCGTGTTCGGCGGCTTCGCCAACAGCGACAACCCCGGCATCTACGAGGGCTGCGAGGCCGTCGACGAGAACACCGCGGTCATCACGTTCAACCAGGTGACCAGCAAGATCCCCGCCGCGCTGTCGCTGCCGGCGTTCTCCATCCAGAGCCCGACGGCCCTGCAGGAGTACGACGCCGACAACCTGTCGGGCTCCGAGGACGCGATCACCTACACCGAGTACGCCCTCGAGCACCCGACCGGCACGGGCCCCTTCAAGTTCGACAGCTGGGACCGCGGCAACGGTGAGGTCACCATCGTCCGCAACGAGGACTACTGGGGCGAGCCGGCCCTGCTCGACCAGATCATCTTCCGCACCATCCCCGAGGGGAACACCCGCCGGCAGGAGCTGCAGGCCGGCACGATCGACGGCTACGACTTCGTCTCGCCCGCCGACTACGACACCCTCGAGAGCGAGGGCTTCCAGGTCCTCGTCCGCGACCCGTTCAACATCCTGTACCTGGGCTTCAACGGCGGGAACGTCGAGGGCACGCAGGCCAACCCCGCGCTGCAGGACCCGCGCGTCCGGCAGGCCATCGCGCACGCGATCGACCGCGAGACCATCGTGAACTCGCTGCTCCCCGAGGGCGCCGAGGTGGCGACGAACTTCATGCCGCCGACGGTCGACGGCTGGGCCGAGGACGTGCCGACCTACGAGTACGACCCGGAGCGGGCCCGCCAGCTGCTGGAGGAGGCCGGTGCCACCGGCACCACGCTGCGGTTCTACTACCCGACCGACGTCAGCCGGCCGTACCTGCCGGACCCGGCCGCGATGTTCCAGGTGATCGCCGAGGACCTGCGCGAGGTCGGCCTGAACATCGAGCCGGTCGCGCTGCAGTGGAACCCGGACTACCTGCAGGCGGTGCAGGCGGGGCAGGCCGACATCCACCTGCTCGGCTGGACCGGTGACTACAACGACGCCTACAACTTCATCGGCACCTTCTTCGCCGAGGACCAGAACAACCAGGCGTCCGCGGAGTTCGGCGCGTTCAGCGCCCCGGAGATCTTCCAGGCGCTGGCCGAGGCCGACGCCGAGCCCGACCCGGCGAACCGGACCGAGCTGTACCAGGAGGCGAACCGCCTGATCAAGGAGTACCTCCCGGCGGTCCCGATCTCGCACTCCCCGCCGGCGCTCGTCGTGGCCGACAACGTCCAGGGGCTGGAGCCGAGCCCGCTGACCGCCGAGGACTTCTCGACGGTCTCCCTGGAGGAGTAGCCCGTCCCACCTCGACCGCGCCGGCGGTGGCAGCGACGCCACCGCCGGCGCGGTCGACGGTCCGGTACAGGACAGCGCTCTCCGGAAAGGCTGGTCCGAGCACGTGCTCCGCTTCATCGTCCGGCGGCTCCTCCAGCTGATCCCGATCCTGCTGGGGCTCTCCGTCCTGCTCTTCGCCTGGCTGCGCGCGCTGCCGGGAGGGCCCGCCCAGGCGGCCCTCGGTGAACGCGCCACGCCCGAGGCCATCGCCCAGTACAACGAGCTGTTCGGCCTGGACGAGCCGCTCTACGTCCAGTACTTCCGCTTCCTGGGCCGCGCCGTCCAGCTCGACTTCGGCAACTCCACCCAGTACGGGCGGCCGGTCACCGACGTCTTCCTCGAGCGGTTCCCCGGCACCATCGAGCTGACCCTCCTGGCGATGGTCTTCGCCATCGGCGTCGGCATCCCGCTGGGCTACCTGGCCGCGCGCCGGCACGGCACGTTCTTCGACTCCGCCTCCGTGGTGGGCTCGCTCATCGGCGTCGCGATCCCGGTCTTCTTCCTCGCCTACCTGCTCCGGCTGCTGTTCGCCGTCGAGCTGGGCTGGCTGCCCGGGTCGGGGCGCCAGGACGTGCGCATCGACGCCACGCGGATCACCAACTTCTACGTCCTGGACGGACTGCTCACCCGCGAGTGGGACGCCGCCTGGGACGCCCTGATGCACCTGGTGCTGCCGGCCATCGCCCTGGGCACGATCCCGCTGGCGATCATCGTCCGGATCACCCGGGCCTCGGTGCTCGACGTGGTCAACGAGGACTACGTGCGGACGGCGAACGCCAAGGGGCTGGCGATGGCGACGGTGCGCCGCCGGCACATCGTCCGCAACGCGCTGCTGCCCGTCTCGACGACCATCGGCCTGCAGACGGGCCTGCTGCTGTCCGGGGCCGTGCTCACCGAGACGGTCTTCGCGTTCGGCGGGGTCGGCTCGACGCTGTACGACGCGATCAGGCTCCGGGACTTCGCGGTGCTGCAGGGTTTCATCCTCATGCTGGCGATCGTGTACGTGCTGGTGAACCTGCTGGTCGACATCTCCTACGGCTTGCTCGACCCGAGGGTGAGGGTCCGATGACGCTCGCGGATCCGGACCGGGGGGCGGAGCGGTGACGGCGCTCGGGGACTACAAGCGCCAGCGCATCGACGCCCTCGCGGCCCGGGCCGGTCAGCTGCCCGAGGGCGACGCCGGGCTGTCGCTGACCCGGAGCGCCTTCCGCCGGCTGCGCCGCGACCCGGTGGCGATCACCGGCGCGGTCATCGTGCTGGTCTTCATCCTCGTGGCGGCGTTCGCCCCGCTGCTGGCGCCGAAGGACCCGGTCACCCAGTACCTGCTGTCGGAGATCCGTCCCGGCACCATCCCCGGGTCGCAGGAGGGCTTCCCCCTCGGCGTGGACAACCTCGGCCGCGACCTGCTCTCCCGCCTGATCTACGGCTCGCGGCAGTCGCTGATGATCGGTGTGGTGTCCACCGTGCTCGGCCTGGTGGCCGGGATGGCCCTGGGCGTGCTGGCCGGCGCCTTCGGCGGCTGGGTCGACACCGCGGTCATGCGCTTCGTCGACATCCTCCTGTCCATCCCGGGCCTGCTCATGGCGATCACCATCTCGGTGCTGCTGGGGCAGAACCAGTACGCGCTGATGATCGCCATCGCGGTCGTCCAGGTGCCGATCTTCGCCCGGCTGCTGCGCGGCTCGATGCTCGCCCAGCGCGGCAGCGACTACGCCCTCGCGGCGCGGGCGCTGGGCGTGAAGAAGAGCCGGATCGTGTTCGGGCACGTGCTGCCCAACTCCCTCTCGCCCGTCATCGTCCAGGCGACCCTGTCCCTGGCGACGGCGATCATCGAGGCGGCGGCGCTGTCCTACCTCGGCCTGGGTGATCCCGACATCGCCCGCCCCGAGTGGGGCGCCATGCTGGCCAACGCCCAGGACTTCCTGTCCATCCGCCCGGCGCTCGCGGTCTGGCCGGCGCTGTGCATCATCGTCGTCGCGCTCGGCTTCACGCTGCTCGGGGAGCGGCTGCGCGAGGCCCTCGACCCGAAGTTCCGGAGGTGAGCCCCCTGCAGGCACCGGTGCTCGAGGTGGAGGACCTCGCCGTCCGGTTCACCCGCCGCGGCGAGCAGGCGACGCTCGCCGTCGACGGCGTCAGCTTCTCGGTGGCGCCCGGGGAGACGATCGGCCTGGTGGGGGAGTCCGGCTGCGGCAAGTCGGTGACCTCGCTGGCGATCATGGGCCTGCTGCCCCGGCGCGGGGTCGAGGTGACCGGCTCGGTCCGCTTCGACGGGAACGACCTCGTCGACGCCCCCGACCACGTGCTCCGCGGGCTGCGCGGCGCCGACATGGGCATGGTCTTCCAGGACCCGCTCTCCTCGCTGAACCCGACCGTGCCGATCGGCACGCAGGTCACCGAGGTGCTGCTGGAGCACCGCGACATGAGCAAGGCCGAGGCCAGGGACGAGGCGGTCCGGCTGCTCGACCGGGTCGGCATCCCCGACCCCGGACGCCGGCTCAAGGAGTACCCCCACCAGCTCTCCGGCGGGATGCGGCAGCGGGCGCTGATCGCGATGGCGCTGGCCTGCGCGCCGCGGCTGCTCATCGCCGACGAGCCGACGACGGCGCTCGACGTCACCATCCAGGCGCAGATCCTCGAACTGCTGCGCGAGCTCGTCGTCGACTCGGGGACGGCGCTGGTGATGATCACGCACGACCTCGGCGTCGTCGCCGGGCTCTGCGACCGGGTGCACGTCATGTACGCCGGGAAGATCATCGAGACCGCGGACCGGCGGGACCTGTTCGCCCGCCCCCGCCAGCCCTACACCGGCGGGCTGCTGGCGTCGGTTCCCCGGCTGGACTCCGCCCGCGGCGCGCCGCTCACGCCCATCCGCGGCTCGGCCCGTGACGCGATCCCGTGGTCGGAGGGGTGCGCCTTCGCGCCGCGCTGCGACAACGCCCAGGACGACTGCCTCACCGAGGTGTCGGGCAGCACGGTGCCGCTGGTGCCGGACGGCCCGGGCCGGGAGCTGCGCTGCCGCCACCCGATCGAGCACCCGTCCGCGCCGTCGGGCGCCACCGCCTCCGGAGCCGCCCGATGACCGCCGCCCCGACCGCCGGCACCCCGGCCACCGGCCAGGACGACCTCCTCCGGGTGGAGGACCTCAAGGTCCACTTCCCGATCCGGAAGGGGCTCTTCTTCGACCGCACGGTCGGCCACGTCCAGGCCGTGGACGGCGTCTCGCTCACCGTGCAGCGCGGCGCCACCTACGGGCTGGTGGGAGAGTCCGGCTGCGGCAAGTCGACGCTGGGCCGCGCCATCCTGCGGCTGGAGGAGCCGACCTCCGGCCGGGTGCTGTTCGACGGCACCGACGTCGCCGCGCTCACCGGCGAGCCGCTCCGCCGGATGCGCCAGCGGATGCAGATGGTATTCCAGGACCCGCTCGGCAGCCTGGACCCGCGGCAGAACGTGGAGTCGTTGCTCTCCGAGCCGCTCCACGCCCACGGGCTCGCCGGGGGCAAGGCCGGGATCGCGGAGAAGATCCGCGGCCTGCTGGACGCCGTCGGGCTCCCCTCGGCGGCGCTGCGCCGGTACCCGCACGAGTTCTCCGGCGGCCAGCGGCAGCGCATCGGCATCGCCCGCGCCGTCGCCCTGGAGCCGGACCTGCTGATCGCCGACGAGCCGGTCTCCGCGCTCGACGTCTCGGTGCAGGCCCAGGTGCTCAACCTGCTCGAGGAGCTGCAGGAGCGGCTGGGGCTCACCTACCTGGTCATCGCGCACGACCTCGCCGTCGTCCGGCACATCAGCGACGTCGTCGGCGTCATGTACCTGGGCTCGCTCGTGGAGCAGGCGCCGGCCGACGACCTCTACGAGCAGCCGCTGCACCCCTACACCCGGGCGTTGATGAGCGCCGTCCCCGTGCCCGACCCGGAGATCGAGGAGCAGCGGGAGCGGATCCTGCTGGCCGGCGACCTGCCCTCGCCGGCCGACCCGCCGAGCGGCTGCCGGTTCCACACCCGCTGCCCCTGGCGGCAGGAGACGCGCTGCGACGACGAGGTGCCGGTGCTCCGGGAGCTGGGCCCGGGACGGCTGGTCAGCTGCCACTGGGCCGAGGAGATCCGCGACGGCGTGCTGCGGCCGCGGCCCCCCGAGGAGGTGCTGCACGCGGGTGCGGCCACCGGGCCGGACACGGGCGGGCGCACCAGGGACGACGACCCGACCCCGTTCCTCGGTCGCGACGAGCCCCTGCCGCGGCAGGAGCAGGGCTGACCGCGTCGCCCCTCGGGGGCACAGGAAGCCAGGCATGCGTCTCCGGGCCCGGGGACGCAGGTAGAGCTTCCTATGCCTCAGTCGGTCAGGACGACGTCGTCGCCGCGGCGGACCGCCCGGCGGACGCGTAGCCGGGCGATGCTGCCCAGCAGCCGGACCAGGCCGCTGTAGCCGGGCGTCGGCCCGTGGTAGCCCAGGAACCCCCGGGGCCCGTCGACCATCTCCCCGGTGCGCACGTCGTACCGGCTCTGGTGCCACGGGCAGACCAGGCACCCGTCGGCGTCCACGCTGCCCTCGGCGAGGTCGGCAAGCTGGTGGCGGCACCGGCGGGAGACGGCGAAGTACCGGTCGTCCCCCCGGTTGCCCACGGCCCAGCCGCCGACGCGGCGGACCGCCCGCGGCGGCAGGTCGGCGGCGGGGATCGAGTCGGGCTCGGGCACGCGGGTCTCCTCGCGGACGGCGTTCGGCGGCGCGACCGCCCTACCCACCGCGGCCGGGCCGGACCCCTCCGCCGTCGGTAGGGTTCTGCCGACCGACGTCCGCCGCTCCAGGAGGTACCCGTGCGCCGGCTGTGCGTGGTCCTGGCGGTGCTCGCCGTCCTCGTGCTCGGCGGCGGCCCCGCGTGGGCGGTCCCCCCGTTCCGGCTCACGGACCAGGTGACCGACCAGGTCGGTGCGCTCGGCGGCGGCACCGCGCAGGTCCAGGACGTGCTCGACGACCTGCGCGCGGACACCGGCACGGAGCTGTACGTGGTCTTCGTGTCCAGCTTCGACGGCGCCGACCAGGGGGAGTGGGCCCAGGCCACGGCCGAGCTCAGCCAGTTGGGCGAGCAGGATGCGCTCCTCGCCGTCGCGGTGGACGACGAGCGGTACGGCACCGTGCGGCCGGCAGACTTCCCGGTCACCGGCGACGCCTTCGACGAGCTGACCGACGAGCAGGTCGCCCCGGAGCTCGCCGAGGGGGACTGGGCCGGCGGCGTGGCCGCCTTCGCCGACCTGCTGCGCGACGGCGGGACGGCGGCGAGCGAGGAGCCGGCGGTGGCCGCCGACGACGGCTCCGGTGGCGGCGGCGCGCTGCTGGTGCTCGGCGGCATCGCGGTGGTCGGGGGCGGCGTCTACCTGCTCGCCCGGTCCCGCCGCAGCGGTGGCGGAGCGCTGCCGCCGCGCCGCCGACGGGCCGAGCCCGATCCGTACGAGGGCGTGCCCACCGACGAGCTGCAGGGCCGCGCCAGCGAGTCGCTGCTCTCGCTCGACGAGGCGATGAAGACCTCGCAGCTCGACCTGGACTTCGCGCGGTCGCAGTACGGCGAGGAGGCGGTCGCCGGTTTCGACGCGGCGCTGGCGCGGTCGAAGGCCGACCTCGGCCGCGCCTTCGCGCTGCGGCAGGAGCTGGACGACGACGTCGTCGAGGACGAGCCGACCAGGCGCCGCATGCTGGCCGAGATCCTGGCGCTCACCGGCGCCGCCGGCGGCCGCCTCGACGAGCAGAGCGCGGCGTTCCAGGAGCTGCGCGACCTGGAGCGCACGGCCCCGGAGGTGCTCGCCGGGCTCGAGCCGCGCATCGCGGCGCTGCGGGCGCGCCTGCCGCAGGAGGAGCAGCGGCTGGCGGGGCTCCGGCAGCGGTACTCCGGCGGGGCCGTGACCGCCGTCGCCGACAACGTGGCCGAGGCCGCCGCGCGGCTCGACGCCGCCGACGACGAGGTGCGGGAGGCCCGGGAGGCGCTCGCCGCCGGCCGCAGCGGGGAGGCGGTGGGCGACATCCGCGCCGCGGAGGACGCGGTGGCGCAGACGGGCACGCTGCTGGACGCCGTCGGCCGGCTGGCCGCCGACCTCGCCGCGGCCGCCGACCGGGTGGGTGCGGCGCGCGCGGAGACGGAGAAGGACCTCGCCGAGGCCCGGTCGCTGGTGGCCGGGGGCGACCGCAGCGGCCTGCCACCGCAGATCGCCCGCGCCGAGGCCGCGCTGGCGGCGGCGGACGCCGCGCTGCGGCCGGCCGACGGCTCCCCGGGCGATCCGCTGGCTGCGCTACGCCAGCTGGAGGACGCCGACGCCGCGCTGGAGGAGGCGCTGTCGGCCGCCCGTGACGCCCAGACCCAGGCGCGCCGGGCCGCGGCCGCCCTGGACCAGGCGCTGCTCACCGCCCGCTCGGCCGTGGGCGCCGCCGCCGACTTCGTCGACACCCGGCGCGGGGCGGTGGGGCCGGAGGCGCGCACCCGGCTGGCGGAGGCGCAGCGGCACCTCGAGGCCGCCGTCGAGCTGGGGCGCACCGACCCGGTGAGCGCGCTCCGGGAGGCGCACCAGGCCGGGCTGCTCGCCCAGCACGCGCTGGACCTCGCGCAGGACGACGTCGACCGGTGGCGCTCCGGGTACGGGCCCGGCGGCCCGGGCGGCTTCGGTGGCTACGGCGGGGGCTACCGCCGCGGCGGGGTCGACCTCGGCAGCCTGGTCCTCGGCGGCATCCTGCTGGGGGGCGGCCGCGGGTTCGGCGGCCGCTCGGGTGGCTTCGGCGGCGGTTTCGGTGGTGGCTTCGGCGGCCGGGGCGGCGGCGGTGGTTTCGGCGGCGGGGGCCTCGGCGGCGGCGGCTCGTTCGGCGGCGGCGGCCGCAGCGGCGGCGGGACGTTCTGATCCCGCCGAACTGTCGGTGCCCGGTGGGATCGTGACCTCCCCCACAACAGGAGGAGGCACCCATGCCCACCCGTGAGACCCCCTGGCCGCCCGGAACGCCCTGCTGGATCGACTACGGAGCCGCCGACCTGGAGGCGGCGAAGACGTTCTACGCCGGCCTGCTCGACTGGGAGTACACCGGCGGCGAGCCGGAGTTCGGCGGCTACCTGAACGCGCACAAGGACGGGCGGCAGGTGGCCGGGCTCGGCCCGCAGATGGACCCGGACGACCCGCCCCGCTGGACCACCTACTTCTCGACCGACGACGCGGCCGCCGCCGTCGCCCGCATCCGGGAGGCGGGCGGGACGGTGCTGGTGGAGCCGATGGAGGTCGGGCCGATGGGCACGATGGTCGTCGCGCTCGACCCGCAGGGGAACCCGTTCGGCCTCTGGCAGTCCGGTTCGCACACCGGCGTGCAGCGGTACAACGAGCCCGGCTCGCTGGTCTGGAACGAGCTGGCGGCGGACGACCCGGCTGCGGCTCGGGAGTTCTACACCGCGGTCTTCGGGTTCCGGTTCGAGGAGGTCCCGGCCGCAGAGGGCTACACGACCTTCGCCACCGACGGCGATCCGCTCGGCGGGCTGGGCGGCGTCGTGCCCGGGGCGCCGAAGGGCTGGGCGAGCTGCTTCGCGGTGGCCTCCACCGACGACGCGGTCGCCGCGGTGACCGCCGCCGGGGGGAAGGTGCTGCTGCCGGCCGAGGACACCGAGTACGGCCGGTTCGCGGTCGTCGCCGACCCGTGGGGGGCGCCGTTCTCGGTGATGGAGGTCCCGGCCGGGTGACGCGCACCCGGTAGCCGGTGCGAACGGGGCGCACCGGCGACGCCGGGGTCAGCCCGGAAGCTGGCCGTACGCGTGCTCCGGGCGGAACCGGACGACCAGTCGCCGGTCGGCGACCATCGCCGCCCGGTACTCGTCCCAGTTCTCGTGCTCGCCCGAGATCCCGCGGTAGTAGGCGATCAGCTCCTCGACGGCGGCGTCGTGCGGGTCCTGCGCGACCGGGGTGAGGTCGGCGGTGCCCTCGACGGCGACCCAGGTCCAGAAGTCCTTCGACGCCACGTGCAGGGTGACCCGCGGGTCGCGCTGCAGGTTGCGGGTCTTGGCGCGGTCGGCGGTCACCGAGACGCGGATCAGGCCGTCGTCCCAGGCGTAGCCGACGTTGGAGAGCTGCGGCCGGCCGTCGCGCTTGATCGTCGCGAGCACGCCCCATCGCTGCTCGGCGACGAACTGCAGCAGCCGCGGGTCGGCGGCCATCACCGGACCCGTCCGCGCGCGAGGAGCGGGACCGGTGGCAGCGGTGGGGCCTCGAGGCGGTCGCCGTCGTAGCCGACGACCGTGCCGAAGCGCCGGGACTCCGCGTTCCACTGCTCGGCGTACGCGGCGATCTCCTCGCCCGACCGGCCGACGAAGTTCCACCACATCACCAGGCGCTCCTCGAACGGCTCGCCGCCGAGCAGCAGCAACCGGGACGCCGCACCCGCCCGCACCCGCAGGCTCCGCCGGCCGGTGCCGAGGTAGAGCATCGCGCCGGGCTCGAGCGGGACGTCGTCGACCGACACCGACCCCGAGGCGGTGAGCAGCCCGTACTCGAACTCCGGCTCCAGCGGGACCTCGACGTCGGCGCCGGCGGCGAGGTCCAGGTCGACGCCGACCAGGGGGGTGTACGCGCGCCCCGGCGAGGTGACGCCGCCGAAGGAGCCCATGAGCACGGTCGCGGTCAGCCCGTCGGAGCTGAAACCCGGCAGCGCCGCGTGGTGCTCGAAGTGCGGGGCGACGTCGCGGTCGCCCTCGGGCAGCGCCACCCACAGCTGAGCACCGTGCAGGAACCGCGGGTGGGTGGCCGGCGACTGCTCGGAGTGGGCGATGCCGTGCCCCGCCGTCATCAGCGCCAGCTCGCCGGGGCGGAACCGGACGTCGCTGCCGAGCGAGTCGCGGTGGTGCACCTCGCCGTCGAGCAGCCACGACACCGTCTGCAGCCCCGTGTGCGGGTGTGGCGGCACCTGCATGCCCGGCGTGGAGGTGACGTCGTCGGGGCCGTAGTGGTCGACGAAGACCCAGGCGCCGACCATCCGGCGGCCGAGCGTCGGCAGCAGCCGGCGCACGCGGGTGCTCTCGCCGAGCACGACCTCCCTGCCCGGCAGCAGGTCCAGGGCCGGGCCGGCGGTGGTCCCCGCCAGCCCGCCCAGGCCGTGGGCGGGTGGGCGCGGTTCGAGGTTGCTCATGGCGCGGCTCCTACCGCTCGGCGTCGCCTGCAGTCTCGCCCCGGACGTCGCCGTGGGGAACCGGTCCCTCGACGCGCTGCGCCGGGATGGACCCCAGCCGGCCGGCGGAGTAGTCGGCGAACGCGTCCCTGACCTCGTCCGCCGTGTTCATGACGAACGGCCCGTACATGGCGATCGGCTCGTTGATCGGCCGGCCGCCCAGGACGACGACGTCGAGCGCCGGGGTGCGCGACTCCTGGTGCACCGCACCGCGCACGGTGACGGTGTCGCCAGGGCCCAGCACCGCGAGCTGGCCGGTCCGCACCGGAGCACCGTCGATGCCGACCGAGCCGGCGCCGGAGAGGACGTAGACGAGGGCGTTGAAGTCCGGCCGCCAGGGCAGGTCCATGGTCGCGCCGGGGGCGATCGTGGCGTGCACCATCGCCATCGGCGTGTACGTCGAACCCGGGCCGGTGTGGCCGCCGACCTCGCCGGCGATGACCCGCAGCAGGGCGCCGGCGTCCGCGCTGGCCAGCAGCACCGACTCCTTGGCCCGCAGGTCCTGGTAGCGCGGCTCGACCCACTTCTGCGCCTTGGGCAGGTTGACCCAGAGCTGGAGCCCGTGGAAGAGGCCGCCGCTCGTCACGAGGTGCTCCGGCGGGCGCTCGATGTGCAGGACGCCTCCGCCGGCCGTCATCCACTGGGTGTCGCCGTTGCTGATCGTGCCGCCACCGCCGTGGGAGTCGGCGTGCTCGAAGGTCCCGTCGATGAGGTAGGTGACCGTCTCGAAGCCGCGGTGCGGGTGCCAGCTGGTGCCCTTGGGCTCGCCGGGCGCGTACTCGACCTCGCCCATCTGATCCATGTGCAGGAACGGGTCGAGCGCCCTCAGGTCGACCCCGGCGAAGGCCCGGCGCACGGGGAAGCCCTCGCCTTCGAAGCCCGACGGCGCCGTCGTCACCGACCGGGTGCGGCGGCGCACCGTGCGCGGGGCGGGCAGCGGGACCCGCGGCAGGGTGGTGCTGTCCTCGACGGTCACGGCGGGCATGCCGGCCTCCTTGATTGAGGGCTCAACTAGTGGCGAGCCTAACCCCGCATGCGCCCGTTGTCTTCCCCTTCCGGCAGGCGAGAGCTGCGCAGTGGCCCCTCGGCGGCGGCCGATGCGGGCCGGTGTGCAGATCTCGTCGGCGAGCGGGATGCAAGGAAAGCTTTGCAAAGAAGCCTTGGCATTCCTACGCTGCAGCCGTGACCCCGCCTCCCGGCCCGCTCGAGCCGGCCGTCCGCGTGACCGACGTCCGGGCCCTGCGCGCGCTCGCCCACCCCCTGCGCAACCGCCTGCTCGGCCTGCTGCGCCTGCAGGGCCCCGCGACGGCCAGCGGGCTGGCGCGAGCGGTGGGGGAGAGCAGCGGGTCGACCAGCTACCACCTGCGGCAGCTCGCCGCCCACGGGTTCGTCGAGGAGGTCGAGGACCGGGGGACCGGCCGCGAGCGCTGGTGGCGGGCCCGTCACCGGATGACCAGCTGGCGCGCCGCCGACCTCCTCGCCCAGGAGGGGGGTGCGGAGGTGCAGGAGGAGATGACCCGGCTGCAGGTGGACCGGCAGGCGGCGGTGGTCGACGCCTGGTACGCGCAGCGGGAGCGGCTCGACCCTGCCTGGGCCGACGCCGCCTCGCTGAACGACTACGCCCTGCGGCTCACGCCCGAGCAGGCCCGCGCGCTCAGCGAGGAGCTGGCCGCCACGCTGGCCCGCTGGGTCGAGGCCCACCCGGCCGGCGCGCCCGCCGAGGGCGGTGAGCAGGTGTGCGTCCTGCT
This sequence comes from Blastococcus sp. SYSU DS0510, assembly GCF_054050835.1. Taxonomy (NCBI): domain Bacteria; kingdom Bacillati; phylum Actinomycetota; class Actinomycetes; order Geodermatophilales; family Geodermatophilaceae; genus Blastococcus; species Blastococcus sp. SYSU DS0510. The sequence goes on from NZ_JBJHAC010000005.1 coordinate 154,308, forward strand.
CGACGTGCTCCCGGTCCCCGAGTGGCCGTCGTGACCGGCCCGGCCACCGTCCGCTCCGCGACCCGGCGGCTGGTCGGCCTGACGGCGCTGCGCTGGCTGCCGGTCGGGCTGACCACGCCGATCACCGTGCTGCTCGCCCAGGCGCGCGGCCTCACGCTCGCCGAGATCGGCCTGCTGTTCACCGTCCACGGGGTGGTGGTCGTCGCACTGGAGCTCCCCACCGGTGGGCTGGCCGACGTCTTCGGCCGCCGTCCCGTCGTGGTCGCCGGCGCCCTCCTGCACCTGGCCTCCTGCCTGCTGATCGCGACGGCGACGACGTTCACCGGCTTCCTGGTCGGCGTCCTCGCGCTCGGGCTGGGGCGCGTGCTGGACTCCGGCCCGCTCGAGGCCTGGTACGTCGACACCGTGCACCGCCTGGAGCCGGAGGCCGACGTCGCCCCGGGCCTGGCGAAGCACTCGGCCGCCGACGGCGCCAGCCTCGCGGTGGGCGCGGTCGTCGGCGGCTTCCTGCCCTCGCTGCTCGGGAGCTCCGGGGCCGAGGGGCTCGCGCTGCCCTACCTCGGCGCGGCGGTGCTGGACATCGTGTACGTCGCCGCGGTGCTGCGACTGCTGACCGAGCACCGTGCCCCACGCGAGGGGAGCCTCGGGGGCGCTCTCGCGGCCGGCGCCCGGGCGCTGCCGCGCGCGCTGGCCGGCGCGGTGCGGCTGTCGGTGACCGACGGGCCGATGCGGCTGGTCCTGCTGCTGACCGCCGTCGGCGGCGTGGGGCTGGTCGTGTGCGAGCTGCTCGGCCCCGTGCGGTTCGCCGAGCTGACCGGCGGCCGGGACGACGGCGCCGCGGTGTACGGCGTCGTCCTGGCGATCTCCTTCGGCGGGGCGGCGGTGGGGGCGGTGCTCGCTCCGCACCTGCGGCGGTTGCTGCGCGGCTCCACCGCGGCGGCCGGCGTCGTCCTGTTCGTCCTCGGGGGCTCGGCGCTCGCCCTGGTCGCCGGGCCCGACGCCCTCGCGCCGGCCGCCACCGGCTTCGCCCTGTACTACCTCTCGCACGGCGCGGTCTGGCCGCTGCTCAGCGCCGTCCTGCACACCCGTGTCGACGCCGTGCACCGGGCGACCGCGGTCTCGGCGATGTCCCTGTCGCTGGCCGTCGGCGGGATCGTCGGCAACCTCACCGTGCCCCCGCTCGCCGCGGCCACCAGCACGGGGACCGGGTTCCTCGTCGTCGCCGGCGTCGTCGCGCTCGGCGCCCTGGGCTGCCTGCGGCTGCCCCGGTCGACCGCGGCCGGGGCCGCCGTCGTCCGGGACGAGGCGTCCGTCGGATACTGAGGGCCCATGACTCCTCCCCGCAGCAGCCGATGAGCGCGCCCCTCAACCTGGTCAACCTCGAGCGGGTGCACAAGGCCCACGGCACGACCGTCGTCCTCGAGGACGTCTCGCTCGGCGTCGCAGCCGGCGAGCGGATCGGGATCGTCGGCCGCAACGGCGGCGGCAAGAGCACGCTCCTGTCGCTGATCACCGGCACCGACGACCCGGACTCGGGCCGTGTGACCCGCCGCGGCGACCTCGCGATGGGCGTGCTCGACCAGTCCGGCACCCTCCCGCCCGGGACGACGGTGCGCGACGTCGTGCTGCCCCCGTCGATGTTCGCCGCCGAGCACGAGTGGGCCGGCGACCCCGCCGTCCGCTCGGTCCTCACCGGCCTGGAGCTCGACCGGCTCGGGCTGGACGCGCCGGTGGCGCCGATGTCCGGGGGCGAGCGTCGCCGCGTCGCGCTGGCCGCCCAGCTCATCCGGCCGCTGGACCTGCTCGTGCTCGACGAGCCCACCAACCACCTCGACGTCGAGGGGGTGGCCTGGCTCGCCGAGTACGTGAAGCAGCGCAGCGGCGGCCTCGTCGTCGTCACCCACGACCGGTGGTTCCTCGACGAGGTCTGCACCACCACGTGGGAGGTCGCCGACGGCGACGTCCACTCCTACGACGGCGGTTACTCCGCGTACACGCTGGCCCGGGCCGAGCGCGCCCGGATCGCCTCGGTCACCGAGGAGCGGCGGCTGAACCTGGTGCGCAAGGAGCTGGCCTGGCTGCGCCGCGGCCCGCCGGCCCGCACCAGCAAGCCCCGGTTCCGCATCGAGGCCGCGCAGGCGCTGATCGCCGACGAGCCGCCGGCCCGCGACTCGATGGCGCTCAAGGGCTTCGCCGCCCGGCGCCTGGGCCGGACCGTCTACGACGTGGAGGACGTCGACTACGCCGTGCCCACCGACGAGGGCCCCCGGACGCTGTTCCGCGACCTGACGTGGCACGTCGGCCCCGGTGACCGGATCGGCATCGTCGGGGTCAACGGCGCGGGCAAGACGTCGCTGCTCAAGCTGCTCGTGGGCGAGACGCAGCCCGACTCGGGATCCGTCGTCGTCGGGCAGACGGTGTCTCCGGCGTACCTGTCGCAGCACGTCACCGAGCTGCCGCGCGCGCTCCGGGTGGTGGAGGCGGTGCAGGAGGTCGCGCGGATCGCCCGCATCGGCAACCAGGAGATCTCCGCCTCGTCGCTGGCCGAGCGCTTCGGCTTCCTCGCCAACCGGCAGTGGACCCCGGTCGGCGACCTCTCCGGCGGCGAGCGGCGGCGGCTGCAGCTGCTGCGCCTGCTCATGGCCGAGCCGAACGTGCTGATCCTCGACGAGCCTACCAACGACCTGGACATCGACACCCTCACCGCGCTGGAGGACCTGCTCGACAGCTTCCCGGGCACGGTGCTGGTGGTCAGCCACGACCGGTACTTCGTCGACCGCGTGTGCGACAAGGTGGTCGCGCTGCTCGGCGACGGCACGTTGGCCGAGCTCCCCGGCGGGGTGGAGGAGTACCTGCGGCGCCGAGCGGCCGGTGGCGCCCCGCTGACCACGGCGGCCGGGAACGACGGTCCGCGTCCGGTGGGCGCGCCCTCGACGTCGGCCCCCGCCGTGTCGGCGGCCGAGGCGCGGGCGGCGAAGAAGGAGGCCGCCAAGCTGGAGCGGCGGATGCTCAAGCTGGACGCCGACGAGAAGAAGCTGCACGAGCAGCTGGCGGCGGCGGCCACCGACTACGCGAAGGCCGCCGAGCTCGACGCCCGGCTGAAGGAGCTGCAGGCGGAGAAGGAGCAGGTCGAGGAGGAGTGGCTGGCCGCGGCGGAGACCGCTGAGGGCTGAGCGCTCGTCGTCCTCCCTCGCGGGCCCGGCCGCCGTCCTCCCTCACGGCGGAGCGTCCTCCCTCACGGCGCACGGTGAGGGAGGACGCTCGATGATCAGGGAACCTGATCGTGGCCGGGGGGGCGGGGGTGGGTCAGGCGCGGTCGCCTTCGCCTACGAGAGCGGGCTGGTCACGCCGGGCGGACGTCGGGGTCCGGCCGTAATCTGAGGCCACCGCCGGCCGTCCCTGGACGTCTGTGGTCGTCCCCGAGCCCACCGAGACTCCCGGAGACCCGTGCTCGCTGTCCTGCTGCTGCACCTGCTGGCCGCGCTGGTGGCACCGCTGCTCGTGCGCTGGTGGGGGCGGAACGCCTTCCTGGCGCTGGCGCTGGTGCCGGCGGTGGGCTTCGCGTGGGTGCTGACCCGGCTGGCCACGGTGACCGGCGGCGGCGCGGTCACCGAGACCGTCCCCTGGGTGCCGGCCCTCGGCCTCGAGGTGGCCCTCCGGCTGGACGCCCTGTCGCTCACCTTCGCTCTGCTGGTCACCGGGGTCGGCGCGCTGGTGATGGTCTACTGCGCGCGCTACTTCGAGCCCGGCGACGAGGGGACGCCGCGGTTCGCCGGCAACCTCACCGCGTTCGCGGGCTCCATGCTGGGCCTGGTCCTGGCCGACGACCTGCTGATGCTCTACGTCTTCTGGGAGCTCACGACCGTCTTCTCGTTCCTGCTCATCGGCGGCTCGGGGGCGAAGCTGGCGGCCCGGCGGGCGGCCAGCCAGGCGCTGATCCTGACCACCGCGGGCGGGCTGGCCATGCTCGTCGGGCTGATCATGCTCGGCGAGACCAGCGGCAGCTACCTGCTGTCGGAGGTGGTCGCCGACCCGGGCAGCGGTCCGCTGCTGGTGGCCGGGACGATGCTGGTCGTCGTCGGCGCGGTCACCAAGTCCGCGATGATCCCGTTCCACTTCTGGCTGCCCGCCGCCATGGAGGCGCCCACCCCGGTCAGCGCCTACCTGCACGCCGCCGCCATGGTGAAGGCCGGCATCTACCTGGTGGCGCGGCTGGCCCCCGGGTTCGCCGACGTGCCCGGCTGGCGGCCGGTCGTGCTCGGCCTGGGCCTGGCCACGATGCTGGTCGGCGGCTACCGCGCGCTGCGCCAGAACGACCTCAAGCTGCTGCTGGCCTTCGGCACGGTCAGCCAGCTGGGCTTCCTCATGGTGCTCGTCGGCGGGGGGAGCCGGGAGCTGGCCGCCGCCGGGCTGGCCATGACGCTGGCGCACGGGCTGTTCAAGTCCACGCTCTTCCTCACCGTCGGGGTCGTCGACCACGCCACCGGCACCCGTGACCTGCGCCGGCTGTCCGGGCTGGGCCGGCGGCTGCCCGTGGTGGCGGTGATCGGGACGCTCGCCGCGCTCAGCATGGCCGGTGTCCCCCCGCTGCTCGGGTTCGTCGGCAAGGAGGCGGCGTTCACCGCGCTGTGGGACGGCGGGCTGCCCGACCGGACGGCGGCCGTCGTCGTCCTCGTCGGGCTGGTGCTCGGCTCGGTGCTCACCGCCGCCTACACGTTGCGCTTCCTGTGGGGCGCCTTCGCCCGCAAGCCGGGCCTGGAACCGGAAGAGCCCGCCGAGCTGCTCCACCCGCCGCACGCGCTCTTCCTCGCCGCCCCCGCGGCGCTGGCGCTGACCGGGCTGCTCGCCGGACCGTTCAGCCCCCTGCTCGAGCCGCTGGTCGCCGGGTACGCCGACGGGCTGCCGCTGGTGGCCGAGGAGGCCGAGAAGCTGGCGCTGTGGCACGGCTGGCAGCCGGCCCTGGCGCTGTCGGCGCTCACCCTGCTCGGCGGCGCGGCGCTCTTCGCCGCGCGCTCGGCGGTGTTCCGCTTCCAGCAGCGGCGGGCCGTCGGCGCCTCGGCCGACGAGGGCTACTGGAACACCATGCAGGCTCTCGACCGGCTCGCGGTGCTGGTCACCGGCACCACCCAGCGCGGCTCGCTGCCGGCCTACCTGGGCACCATCCTCGTCGTCGTCCTGGCCCTGCCCGGGTCGATCCTGCTGTTCCGGGCGCCGTGGCCGGGGGAGTGGCGGGCGTGGGACACCCCGATCCAGGCGCTGGTCGGGGCGGTGGTGCTGCTCGCCGCCGTCATGGCGCTGCGGATCCGCCAGCGGCTGTCGGCGGTGCTGGTCGTCGGCGTCACCGGTTACGGCCTCGCCGTCCTCTTCGCCCTGCAGGGCGCCCCCGACCTCGCGCTCACCCAGTTCCTCGTCGAGACCCTCACCCTGGTCGTCTTCGTGCTGGTCCTGCGCAAGCTGCCCAAGGACATCTCCGAGCGGCACCGGCCCGGCGAGCGGGCGGTCCGCGGGGTGATCGCCGCGGGCGTGGGGCTGTTCATGGGCGCGGTCGGCGCGGTGACCCTGAGCGCCCGCGAGGCGACGCCGGTGTCGGTCGACTTCCCCGAGGCGGCGTACGAGATCGGCGGTGGCAGCAACGTCGTCAACGTGACGCTGGTCGACCTCCGGGCGTGGGACACGCTCGGTGAGATCTCCCTGCTGGTCGTCGCGGCCACGGGCGTGGCCAGCCTGGTCTTCCTCCGGCGGCGCACCGGCGTGGTGGAGCGGCTGGACCCGGTGCGGGCGGCCCGCGCCGCCCGCCGGTCGCGCCGGGCGCCCCGGCGGCAGTGGCTCTCGGCGACGGCGGCGCTCTCGCCCGAGCGGCGCTCGGTGGTGCTCGAGGTGATCACCCGCATCCTGTTCCACACCATCGTCGTGTTCTCCGTCTACCTGCTGTTCAGCGGGCACAACCAGCCCGGCGGAGGCTTCGCCGGCGGGCTCGTCGCGGGGCTGGCGCTCGTGCTCCGCTACCTGGCCGGCGGCCGCTACGAGCTCGGCGAGGCGGCGCCGGTCGACCCGGGTCTGCTGCTGGGCGCGGGGCTGCTGTTCGCCGGCGGGACCGGCGCCATGGGGCTGGTGCTCGGCGCCGAGGTGCTGGAGACGGCGATCCTCGAGACGACGCTGCCGGTGCTGGGCGACGTCAAGCTCGTCACTTCACTCTTCTTCGACGCGGGGGTCTACCTGATCGTGATCGGCCTGGTCCTCGACGTGCTCCGCAGCCTCGGGGCGGAGCTCGACCGCCAGGCCGACGAGAAGGACCCGATCGAGGTCGGCCCGGACGAGGTGGTGCTCCGATGACCCCCACCGTCGTCCTGCCGGTCATCGTCGCGGGCCTCTACGCCGCCGGCGTGTACCTGCTGATGGACCGCAGCCTCACCCGCGTCCTGCTCGGCTTCCTGCTGCTGGGCAACGCGACCAACCTGCTGCTGCTCTCCGCCGGGGGGCCGACGGGGCTGGCGCCCATCGTGGGCTTCGCCGAGCCCGAGGAGATGAGCGACCCGCTGCCACAGGCGCTCGTCCTCACCGCGATCGTCATCACCTTCGGCATCGCGTCGTTCCTGCTGGCCCTGATCTACCGCTCCTGGCGGCTCGTCCGCCAGGAGGTCGTCGGGATCGACGAGGAGGACCGGCGGGTGGCTGCCCGCTCGGGCACCGACGCCGACGAGATCGACCCCGACGACCTCGCCCCCGAGGACCGGCCGGCCGGGCACGCCGACAGCCTGCACGGCGAGGGGGACGACGTGGAGGAGCTGCTGCGGCGGCACTACGCCGGCGTCCCGTCCGACGACGTCGACCTGCCGCCCACCCGGCGGAGGCGCTCGTGACCGGCATCCTCAGCCCGCTTCCGGTGCTGCTGCCGCTGCTGGGCGCGGCGGCCGCCCTGCTGGTCGGTGGCCGGCACCCGCGGGTGCAGCGCACGCTGAGCATCCTGGTGCTGACCACGGTCCTCGGTGTGTCGGTGGCGCTGCTCTTCCTCGCCGACGCCCAGGGGGCGGTGGCGGTGTCGCTGGGCGGCTGGGAGGTGCCGCTGGGCATCGTCCTGGTCGTCGACCGGCTGTCGGCGCTGATGCTCGTGGTCGCCTTCACCGTGGGCCTGGGCGTGCTCGTCTTCGCGGTCGGCCAGGGTGCGGCCGACGGCGACGTGGAGGCGCCGGTGTCGATCTTCCACCCGACGTTCCTGGTGCTCATGGCGGGCGTGGCCAACGCCTTCCTCGCCGGCGACCTGTTCAACCTCTACGTCGGCTTCGAGATCCTGCTGACCGCCAGCTACGTGCTGCTGACCCTCGGCGGCTCGGCACCCCGGATCCGCGCGGGCGTCACCTACATCATCGTCAGCCTGCTCAGCTCGCTGCTGTTCCTCGCCGCGATCGCCCTGGTCTACGCCTCGACCGGCACGGTCAACATGGCCCAGCTGGCCGGGCGGCTGGGGGAGCTGCCCGAGGGCACGCAGCTGCTCATCCACGCGCTGCTGCTGATCGCCTTCTCGATCAAGGCGGCGGTCTTCCCGCTGTCGGCGTGGCTGCCCGACAGCTACCCGACCGCACCCGCTCCGGTCACCGCGGTGTTCGCCGGGCTGCTGACCAAGGTGGGCGTGTACGCGATCATCCGCACGCAGACGCTGCTCTTCCCCGGTGGCGGGCTGGACACGGTGCTCATGTGGGCGGCCCTGGCCACCATGCTGATCGGCATCCTCGGCGCCGTGGCGCAGGCCGACATCCGGCGGATCCTGTCGTTCACCCTGGTCAGCCACATCGGGTACATGGTGTTCGGCATCGCGCTGGCCTCCCGGGCGGGGTTGGCCGGCGCCGTCTTCTACGTCGTCCACCACATCGCCATCCAGACCACGCTCTTCCTCGTCGCGGGTCTGGTCGAGCGGCAGGGCGGGGCGACGGCGGTCGACCGGCTGGGCGGCCTGGCCAAGGCCTCGCCGCTGCTCGCCGTCCTCTTCTTCGTCCCCGCCATGAACCTGGCCGGCATCCCCCCGTTCTCCGGGTTCATCGGGAAGCTGGGGCTGCTCGAGGCGGGCGTGGCCGACGGCGGGTGGCTGCCCCTGGTCCTCGTGGCCGGTGGCGCGGTCACCAGCCTGCTCACCCTGCTCGCGGTCTCGCGGGTGTGGACCCGGGCGTTCTGGCGGCCACCGGCCGATGCGCCGGCCGGGGACACCGACGCCGCCGCGGCGGCGGACGCGGGGCCCGAGCTCCACCCCGAGCCGCTGCCCCAGCCGCCCACGCCCGAGCCCGGTGAGCCGCAGGCCGACGGCCCCGGGCCCACGGACGACAGGGAGCCGGTACCGGTGGATGCCACGGTCCCGGGTGCCGCGAACGCCGCCGGTCCCGGCCGTTCGGCGGCGCGGCGGGCGGCCTGGGAGCGGCACACGGCGGTGGCGACGGCGACGACGCCGGCCACCGACGGCTTCGGCGAGGACCCGGAGCAGGTCCGGCCGGACCGGCCGCTGCCGCGGGTCATGCTCGCCGCCACCGCCGCGATGGTCACCGTGACCGTGTCGCTCACCGTCCTGGCCGGGCCGCTGTACGCGGTGGCCGACCGCGCGGCGGGCGACCTGCTCGACCGCCGTCCGTACGTGACGGCGGTCGTCGACGCGGAGAACGCCCCGTGAGCGGGGCGCCGCGCGAGAGCGCCGGCAGCGGCATGGCCCACCAGTTGCGCCACCAGCTGCCCCTGCTGGTCTGGCTGGTGCTGGTGTGGAACCTGCTCTGGGGCACGTGGTCGTGGGCCAACCTGCTGTCCGGTGCGGTGGTCGCGCTGGCCGTGACGCTGCTGCTGCCGCTGCCGCCGGTGGTCGGCGGCGTCACCGTGCGCCCGGTCCGGCTGCTGGCGTTCGTCGGCACCTTCCTGGCCGACCTGGTCACCTCCGGGGCCCAGGTGGCGTGGCAGACGGTGCGCCCGAGCGGCATCAGCCGCAGCGCGATCATCATGGTGCAGCTGCGCACGGACTCCGACCTGCTGCTGACGATCATCACCGAGGCCCTGACGCTGGTACCCGGGTCGATGGTCATCGACATGGACCGGGAGCAGCGGCGGCTGGCATTGCACATCCTGCACGTGACCGGCGCGCGCGACGTGGAGCGCCAGCGGGAGTCGGTGCTGACCATGGAGGAGCGCGTGGTCCGGGCGTTCGGCTCGCCCGACGAGGTGGCGGCCGTCAGCGCCGGCGCCCCGACCGACTCCGTCGGCGAGGGGCGGAGGACACCGTGACCGTCGTCTTCTGGGCGGCCTACCTCCTGCTGGGCACCGGGGCGCTGCTCGCGCTGGTGCGGCTGGCGCTGGGCCCCTCGTTGCTCGACCGGGTGGTCGCCACCGACACGCTGCTGGTGATCATCGCGGCCGGGCTGGCCGTCCACGCGACGCTGGAGCGGGATCCCACGGTGGTGCCCGTGCTCGTCGTGGTGTCGCTGCTGGCGTTCGTCGGCTCGGTGTCGGTGGCCCGCTACATCGGCGGCATGCTCATCCACTCGAACCTGGGCACGCAGGGGATCGACGTCGACGACCGGCCGGCCGACGGGGAGGTGTCGCGGTGAACGGCGTCGAGACCGTGGGCGACTGGATCGCCGTCGCGCTGGTGCTGCTGGGTTCGGTGCTGTGCCTGACCGCGGGGCTGGGGCTGCTGCGCTTCCCCGACGTGCTCGCCCGGATGCACGCGGGCACCAAGCCGCAGGTGCTCGGGGTCCTGCTGATCATGGTGGGGGGAGCGATCCGGCTGCAGGGCTGGTCGGCGACGTGGATGCTGCTGCTGGTCGCGGTCTTCCAGATGCTCACCGCACCCGTGAGCGCGCACATGATCAGCCGGGTCGCCTACCGGCGCCGGCACGTGCGCCGCGATCTGCTGCTGGTCGACGAGTTGCACACCGAACGCCGGCCCGACCGGGTCTACCGCGGCGACGAGCCGGCCGACGCCCCGCCGGAGGACCCGGGGCGGGCGCTGGCGGAGAGCCGCCGCGAGGAGCGGGAGGACGGGGCGCGCTGAGCGGCGCGCCCCGTCCCGGCCGGATCAGCGCTCAGCGCGGTTGACCGCGGAGACGATGGCGCGCAGGGAGGCGGTGAGGATGTTCGGGTCGATGCCCACGCCCCACAGCACCCGGTCGCCGACGGCGCACTCGACGTAGGCCGCCGCGCGGGCGTCGCCGCCGGCGGACATGGCGTGCTCGGCGTAGTCCAGCACGCGGACGTCGACGTCGACGGTCTTCAGCGCGTCCACGAACGCGGCGATCGGGCCGTTGCCGCGGCCCTCCACCGTCACCGGTACGCCCGAGTCGACGAGCTCCACGACCACCTCGTCGAGCTGGTCGGCGTGCGCGGTGTGCCGGTGGCCGCTGAGCGAGAAGCGCCCCCATGGGGCGTCGGCGTCGGGCAGGTACTCGTTGGAGAACGCCGTCCACATCTGCTCGGCGGTCACCTCGCCGCCCTCGTCCTCGGTGTGCCGCTGGACCACGGCGCTGAACTCGATCTGCAGCCGGCGCGGCAGGTCCAGGTGGTTCTCGGTCTTCATGATGTAGGCGACGCCGCCCTTGCCGGACTGGCTGTTCACCCGGATCACGGCCTCGTAGCTGCGACCGACGTCCTTGGGGTCGATCGGCAGGTACGGCACGGCCCACGTCTGCTGCTCGACCGGGACCCCGGCCGCGGCCGCGTCGGCCTGCAGCGCCTTGAAGCCCTTGTTGATGGCGTCCTGGTGGGAGCCGGAGAAGGCGGTGTAGACGAGGTCGCCGCCGTAGGGGTGCCGCTCGTGGACTCCGAGCTGGTTGCAGTACTCGACGGTGCGGCGGATCTCGTCGATGTCGGAGAAGTCGATCTGCGGGTCGATGCCCTGGCTGAACAGGTTCAGCCCGAGGGTGACCAGGTCGACGTTGCCGGTGCGCTCGCCGTTGCCGAACAGGCAGCCCTCGATGCGGTCGGCGCCGGCCCGGTAGCCGAGCTCGGCCGCGGCGACGGCGGTGCCGCGGTCGTTGTGCGGGTGCAGGCTCAGGATCACCGAGTCCCGCCGGCCCAGGTTGCGGTGCATCCACTCGACCTGGTCGGCGTAGACCGTCGGCTCGGCCATCTCCACCGTGGCCGGCAGGTTGAGGATCGTCGGCCGGTCGGGGGTGGGCTCCCAGACGTCGGTGACGGCGTCGCAGATCTCGACGGCGAAGTCGAGCTCGGTGCCGGTGAACGACTCGGGGGAGTACTCGAACCGGATGTCGGTGTCGCCCATCTGCTCGGCGAGCTTGCGCACGACCTGCGCGCCGTGGACGGCGATGTCGACGATGCCGGCGCGGTCGGAGCCGAAGACGACCCTCCGCTGCAGCGTGGAGGTGGAGTTGTAGAGGTGGACGATCGCCTGGTTCGCCCCGCGCAGGGACTCGAAGGTGCGCTCGATCAGCTCGTCACGGGCCTGGGTGAGCACCTGGATCGTCACGTCGTCCGGGACCAGGTCGTCCTCTATCAGCTGGCGGACGAAGTCGTAGTCGGTCTGGCTCGCCGCCGGGAAGCCGACCTCGATCTCCTTGTAGCCCATGCGGACGAGCAGTTCGAACATCCGCCGCTTGCGGTCGGGCGTCATCGGGTCGATCAGCGCCTGGTTGCCGTCGCGCAGGTCGACGGCGCACCAGCGCGGGGCCTGCGTCGTCACGACGTCGGGCCAGGTGCGGTCGGGCAGCGTCACCGGGGCGAAGGGCGCGTAGCGGTGGATCGGCATGCCGGACGGCTGCTGGGGGTGCCGGGCGTGCGGGTGGGTCTCGCTCATGGGGGGGAGGGCTCCTGGTACGGGCTGCCGTGCGCGGAGTGCGCACGGCTCCGGGGACGGTCAGCGGACGCCGGGGACGCCGGAACCCCGCGGCGAGGAAGCCGACCTAGGAGAGGGCCTCGCCGCGGCGGGTAAGCAGGAGGCTGCCGCGCACGGCGCCACGGTAGCAGCGGATCGGCCCTGATCGCAGCGCACGGGCGGTCCACGGCGGGGATCGTCAGCACGCGCTCGTCGCGCCGGGGGCCTCGTGCGTTGCGCGCCAGGTCACCAGGGGCCAGAGTGTGATGCGCGACACATGTGCGGGGTGAGCGTCCAGAGGGGGGCGTCATGTCGGGCTCGTTCGACCGGCGTCGTGCCGCGGACCTGGTCGGGACGGCACTGCTCGTGGTCCCCGGTCCGGGGTCGGGCGTGGCGGCCCGGACCGTCGGCGGCGACGGAGAGCTCGACCACGTAGGCCCCGGGTGAACGCGCTGGTCACCCGTCCGTCCGGGACCACGTCCGAGGCGCACATCGACCCCTCGGTGACCGTCGTCCTCACCGGGGCCCGCCGCCTCCCCTGCACCGACGTGGGCCCTCCCGGGTGGCCCGGCTCGTCGGCGCGCCGGTGCGGGGTCACCGGCTGGCGCGACCGACCGTCAGCAGGCCGATCGCACGACGTGGACCGGCCCGACCGGAGGAGGTGAGTCGGCGACCGCACCCGGCAGTGCGGTCAGGAGCGTCGCAACACGGCGCGGATCGGGCCCGGCCCGCCGCGCATCCAGGCTCATGGAGGGAAACGGACACATGGCAGGCAACAGAGGCGTCGCCTACACCGGCCCCGGCAAGGTCGAGGTGCAGGACATCCCCTATCCGAAGCTGGAGCTGCAGGACGGCCCGGGGGTGAATCCCGCGAACATCGGCCGCAAGACCGAGCACGGGGTCATCCTCAAGGTCGTCACCAGCAACATCTGCGGCAGTGACCAGCACATGGTGCGGGGCCGCACCACCGCTCCCGAGAACCTCGTGCTGGGGCACGAGATCACCGGCGAGGTGGTCGAGCGGGGCCGCGACGTCGAGTTCATCGAGGTCGGCGACCTCGTCTCGGTGCCGTTCAACATCGCCTGCGGCCGGTGCCGCAACTGCAAGGAGGGCAAGACCGGGATCTGCCTCAACGTCAACCCCGCCCGCCCCGGCGCCGCCTACGGCTACGTGGACATGGGCGGCTGGGTGGGCGGTCAGGCCGAGTACGTGATGGTCCCCTACGCGGACTGGAACCTGCTGAAGTTCCCCGACCGGGACCAGGCGATGGAGAAGATCCGCGACCTCACGATGCTCTCGGACATCTTCCCGACCGGGTTCCACGGCTGCGTCACGGCCGGGGTGAAGCCCGGCTCCACGGTGTACATCGCCGGTGCGGGGCCGGTCGGCCTGGCCGCCGCCGTCGGCGCGCAGCTGCTGGGGGCGGCCGTCGTCGTCGTCGCCGACCTGGTGGAGGCACGCCTCGCGCAGGCGCGCAGCTTCGGGTGCGAGACGGTGGACATCTCCCAGGGCGATCCCAAGGACCAGATCGAGCAGATCCTCGGCGTCCCCGAGGTGGACTGCGCGGTCGACGCCGTGGGCTTCGAGGCCCGCGGGCACGGTGAGGGCTCGGCGACCGAGGCGCCGGCCACGGTCCTCAACTCCCTCATGGAGCTGACGGCGGCCGGTGGGGCCATCGGCATCCCGGGCCTCTACGTCACCGGAGACCCCGGCGGCATCGACGAGGCGGCCAAGGTCGGTTCCCTGTCGCTGAGCCTCGGCACCGGCTGGGCCAAGTCCCTGTCCTTCACCACCGGCCAGTGCCCCGTCATGCGGTACAACCGCCAGCTGATGATGGCGATCCTGCACGACAAGGTGCAGATCGCGAAGGCGGTGAACGCCACGGTCATCCCGCTCGACCAGGCGCCGCAGGGGTACGCCGACTTCGACAGCGGCGCGGCGAAGAAGTACGTGCTCGATCCGCACGGCATGGTGGCCTGATGACAGCCTGACCGCCGGCGGGGCGGCGCGCTCCGGCCGTCGCCCCGTCAGCCGGTCAGAACTGCTTGCGCAGCCGCAGGCGCAGCGGTCGGCCGTCGGGGTCCACCAGCATCCGGTAGACCGGCGTGGCCCAGAGCTTGGTGAGCCGGCCGAGCTTCTCCGGCCGGTGCGGCCGCAGCCGCCCGGGCGGCCGGGTTCCCCGTCGTCCGCCGTCGTGCCACTCCTGGAGCGCGCCGGCCCGCTGCTCGAGCGTCGCGACGAAGCGCTCCGGGTCGATCAGCAGCTCGTCCTCGCTGCCGTCCGCCGCCAGGTCGAGGTGCTCTCGGGCCAGCTCCAGCCGCAGGTCCCGGGCAAAGGTGCGCGCGCCGTCGCCCTTCCCGGCCGGGTCCAGCGGCTCGCGGGGATCGCGGGTGCTGTCGAGGACCGCGGTGGACAGCTCGCTGTCGTGCGTCCACGAACGGCGGTTGAAGTTGTCGCTGCCGATGCTGGCCCACACGTCGTCGACCACGCAGACCTTGGAGTGCACGTAGACCGGCGTCCCGGCGTGGTTCTCGACGTCGAAGACGTGGACCCGGTCCACCCCGCCCGCCCGGATGCACAGGTCGATCGCCTGCCGGCGGCCGACGTACTGCGGCGTCGCGTTGAACGCGCCCTCCTGGTCGGGGATCCGGGGGACGACGACGACCAGGTGCAGCCCGGGGTTGTCGGTCAGGGCGTCGGCGAACAGCTGCGCGACCTCCGAGGACCAGAGGTACTGGTCCTCCAGGTAGATCAGCCGCCGGGCCTCCTTGACCGCCTTGGTGTACCCCCGGGCGATGGAACGCTCGCCCTCGGGGGCGAAGTCGTAGCGCGGGCGGATCTTCGGGTAGGTGCGCAGAGTCTGCACGAAGTGCGGACCGCACGGCGGGGGCGGCGGCAGTTCGGGGGGCAGCGGGGAGTGGTCCAGCCGGGCGTGGCGGAACCGGTCGACGACGTACGCGATCGGGTTCCCCTGCACGGGGCTGGTCGGGTCGTCCCAGCGCTCGCGGAACGCGGTGTCCAGGACGGCCACCGCCGGCCCCCGGATCTCGGCCTGCACGTCGTGCCACGGCGGGGTGGGCCCGTAACCGGAGGCCATGTCGACCGCCTGCGGGTCGCCCTCGTGCACGGCGTCGTCGCGGCGGCTGTGGCACAGGTCGATCCCGCCGGCGAAGGCGACGTCGAGCGAGGGGTCGGCGGGGCAGCGGATGACCACGATCTTCTGGTGGTGGCTGCCGACCCGGCGCACGCGCTGGTCGAGCACGACCTTCCCGCCGTCCTCCTCGATCTCCCGGTCCAGCGACCGGTTCTGCTCCTTGCTGTAGGAGAGGGCGTCGGTGTGCGAGCGCCACACCAGACCGCGCACGTCGACGCCGCGGCGCGAGGCCGCGCTGAACAGCTCGTCCACGGTCGGCCCCTCCGGGCGGAGTCGCTGGTCGGGGTCGCCGCGCCAGTCGGTGAACCACAGGCGGTCGCTCTCGCCCAGCTGCTCGACCACCTCGACGAGCCGCTGGAAGTACGCCGAACCGTGGACGAGCGGACGGACCAGGTTGCCGTCGGTCCAGGCGGGGAGGGGGGTGCCCGGGTTGCCGCGCTCCTCCGCGGTGAGCAGCCAGCGACTCGGATCGTCCACACGATGATCACAACGGTCGGGCCCGCCGGATGCAAGCGCTCGTGCCGTGGACGACCTCGGTAGCCTCATGTCCCGTGGCCCTCGTCGTCCAGAAGTACGGCGGCTCGTCCGTCGCCTCCGCAGAGCACATGAAGCGCGTCGCGGAGCGGATCGTCGCGGCCAAGAACAACGGCGACGACGTCGTGGTCGTGGTCTCCGCCATGGGCGACACCACCGACGAGCTGCTGGACCTGGCGAGCCAGATCACCGACGACCCGCCCGGTCGTGAGCTGGACATGCTGCTCACCGCCGGCGAGCGGATCTCGATGGCGCTGCTGGCGATCGCGATCTCCGAGCACGGCTACGAGGCCCGCTCCTTCACCGGGTCGCAGGCCGGCGTCATCACCACGTCCAGCCACGGCAAGGCGCGGATCATCGACGTCACCCCCGGCCGCCTCAAGTCGGCGCTCGACGAGGGGTCGGTGGTCATCGTCGCCGGGTTCCAGGGCGTCAGCCAGGACACCAAGGACATCACCACGCTGGGGCGCGGCGGCTCGGACACCACCGCCGTCGCCGTCGCGGCGGCGTTGAACGCCGACGTCTGCGAGATCTACACCGACGTCGACGGTGTCTTCACGGCCGACCCGCGGATCGTCCCGAACGCCCGGCGGCTCGACACCATCACCTACGAGGAGATGCTGGAGCTCGCCGCCTCCGGGGCCAAGGTGCTCATGCTCCGCTGCGTCGAGTACGCCCGCCGCTACGGCATCCCCGTGCACGTCCGCAGCTCCTACTCCCAGCTCCCCGGCACGACCGTGACCGGCTCGATGGAGGACCTCACCGTGGAACAGGCGATCATCTCCGGCGTCGCGCACGACCGCTCCGAGGGCAAGATCACCGTGTTCGGGGTGCCCGACCGGCCGGGCGAGGCGGCGCAGATCTTCCGCGTCCTCGCCGACGCCGAGGTCAACATCGACATGATCGTGCAGAACGTGTCGGCCGAGGCCTCCAAGCTCGCCGACATCTCCTTCACGCTGCCCAAGAGCGACGGCCCCGCAGCGCTGGCCGCCCTCGAGAAGGTCAAGCACACCGTCGGCTACACCGACGTCAGCTTCGACCAGCACATCGGGAAGGTGAGCCTGGTGGGTGCGGGCATGCGCTCCCACCCGGGCGTCTCGGCGAAGTTCTTCGGCGCGCTGGCCGACGCGGGCGTCAACCTGGAGCTGATCAGCACCTCGGAGATCCGCATCTCCGTGGTCTGCCGCGACACCGACGTCGACATCGCCGTCCGCGCGGTGCACGACGCCTTCGACCTGGGCACCGACGAGGCCCAGGCCGTGGTCTACGGAGGGACCGGACGATGAGCACGAACGGTGGGCTGCGCGTCGGCATCGTCGGCGCGACCGGGCAGGTCGGGCGGGTGGTGCGCGACCTCCTCGCGGAGCGCGCCTTCCCCCTCGCCGAGCTGCGCTTCTTCGCCTCCGCCCGCTCGGCCGGCAGCACGCTGCCCTGGGCCGGCGGCGAGATCACCGTCGAGGACGCCGCCACCGCCGACCCGGCGGGGCTGGACATCGCGATCTTCTCCGCAGGGGCCACCACCTCGCGGGCGCAGGCGCCGCGGTTCGCCGAGGCGGGCGTGACCGTGATCGACAACAGCTCGGCGTTCCGGCGCGACCCCGACGTCCCCCTGGTCGTCAGCGAGGTCAACCCGCAGGCGCTGGGCGAGATCCGCAAGGGCATCATCGCCAACCCGAACTGCACCACCATGGCCGCGATGCCGGTGCTCAAGCCGCTGCACGACGAGGCGCAGCTGACCCGGATCGTCGCCAGCACCTACCAGGCGGTCTCGGGCAGCGGGGTGGCCGGCGTCGAGGAGCTGCACGGCCAGGCGAAGGCCGTGGTGGAGAAGGCCGACGCGCTCGCCCACGACGGGTCGGCCGTGGCCTTCCCCGACCCGGTGAAGTACGTCGCCCCGATCGCCTTCAACGTCCTCCCGATGGCGGGCTCCGTCGTCGACGACGGCTCGTTCGAGACCGACGAGGAGCAGAAGCTCCGCAACGAGAGCCGCAAGATCCTCGGCATCCCCGACCTCCGGGTCGCGGGCACCTGCGTGCGCGTGCCGGTGTTCACCGGGCACTCGCTGTCGCTGAACGTCGAGTTCGCCCGGCCCCTCTCGGTCGAGCGGGCCACCGAGCTGCTGCGGGCGGCGCCCGGGGTCGAGCTCTCCGACGTCCCGAACCCGCTGCAGGCCGCCGGTCGTGACCCCAGCTACGTGGGCCGCATCCGGCAGGACCAGAGCGTGGACGACGGCCGCGGGCTCGTGCTCTTCGTGAGCAACGACAACCTGCGCAAGGGCGCGGCCCTCAACACCGTCCAGATCGCCGAGTTGATCGCCGCCTCCCGTCGTTGATCATCGTCATCCGGCTGCCCGCCACGCCGGTGGGCGCAGCCGGATGACGATGATCACCGCGGGAGCTATGGCTTTACGTGTCGTAGCGCGAAGGAGAGCGCCACCTCGACCTGGCGGATCGTCTCCTCGATCACCAGCGAGCCGTGACCGGCGTCGAAGCGGTAGACCTCGTGCGCCGTGCCCAGCCGCTCCAGCTCGCCCAGGTAGTTGTCGATCTGCCGGATCGGGCAGCGCGGGTCGTTGGCGCCGGCGACGACCAGCACCGGCGCGGCGACGGCGTCGACGTAGGTGATGGGGGAGGAGCGCACGTAGGCGTCGCGCACCTCCTCCGGGGAGCCGCCGAAGAGCGCCCGGTCGTAGGCCCGCAGGCCCTCCATCTCGTCCTCGTAGGCGGCCAGGTAGTCGGCCACCGGGACCTCGGCGATCCCGGCCGCCCAGCGCTCGGGCTGCGTGCCCAGGCCCAGCAGGGTGAGGAACCCGCCCCACGAGCCGCCGCTGAGGAGCGCCCGCTTCGGGTCGACGACGCCCTCGGCCACCAGCGCGTCGTAGACCGCGCCGACGTCCTCGAGCTCGGTGAGCCCCGGGCGCCCGGTCAGCGCGTCGCGCCAGGCCGAGCCGTAGCCCGTCGAGCCGCGGTAGTTGACGTGCACGACCGCGTAGCCGGCGTCCACGTAGGCCGCCCGTCGGGCGCGGTAGGAGTCGTCGTCGGCCGCCTCCGGGCCGCCGTGCACCAGGAACGCCGTCGCGTGCGGCCCGTCGCCCGCCGGGCGCACCAGCAGCGCGTGCACGTCGCCGCCCGGGCCGGGGACCCACCGGTCCTCGACCGGGTAGGCCGCGGGCGGCTCCTGGTCGGAGACCGAGAGCACCACGGGGCCGTCGGCGCGGCGGATGACCGGCGGGCGCTCGGAGTTCGACCAGGCCAGCTCCACGGAGCCGTCGGGGCGGGCGGTGGCGCCGCGGACGACGCCCGGCGGGGTGTCCAGCTTCTCCAGCGCACCGGTGGCGAGGGCGTAGCGGTAGAGCTCGCTGCGGGCCGCGTGGTCGTGGCCCACCAGCAGCGCCGAGCCGTCGGGGTACCAGCCGGCGGTCACGTCGCCGGGCAGGTCGAGCACGATCTCGGTCTCGGAGTCGGCGGCGACGTCCCAGACCAGCAGCTCCTCGCGGCCGCGGCGCTCGTGCCCGACCAGCAGCCGGCGGTCACCGGGCAGCGGCGCGAACTCCAGGGCGTGCAGCCCGCGGCCCTCGCCGTCCCACTTCTCCGCCACGACGGCGTCGTCGGAGGTCCGCAGCACGCGTAGCGCCGGGTAGCGCGGGTCGCCGTGCTCGGAGTGCGAGACGACCAGCAGCTCGTCGTCGCGGGTCAGCGCGTCGACCGACGCCGGGTCGGGGTGCCGGTAGACCACGCGGGGCGTCCCGCCGGTGGGCGCCACCCACAGCTCGCTGCCCTCGTCGGTGCTGCGGCCGATCGCGACCAGCTCCCGGCCCAGCTCCAGCCCTGCCGGGTAGGCCGGACCGACCTCGGGGACGGCGACGGTGTCCTCGCCGCCCCCGAAGGGCTGGGTCATCCAGACGCCGAACTCGTCGCCGTCGGTGTCGGCGAACCACCAGATGGTCGACCCGTCGCGGTCCAGCGTCGCGATCAGCGTGCCGTTGGGCCGGTCGGTGACCTGGCGGTGCGTGCCGGTCTCGCGGTCCCAGGCGTACTGCTCGACGACGCCGCTGACGTCGGAGCTGTACAGGTTCCGGTGCGGCGCGTCCTCGGCCCAGTCGGGCAACGACACCCGGGGTGCGCGGAAGCGGGCCTGCCAGCGGGCGGTGACCTCGGGGGGTAGGGCGGCGGATGCGGTCTGCTCAGCGGTCACGCGTCCATCCTCGCAGCGGCCCGGGAACGACTCAGGGGCCGCCTCGCGGCGGCCCCTGAGCTGAGGGTCGGGGTGACAGGATTTGAACCTGCGGCCTCGTCGTCCCGAACGACGCGCGCTACCAAGCTGCGCCACACCCCGAGGTGCGTCGACGAGTCTAGCGGTACGCGCGGGGCGGCTCGGCGGCGGGGGACCGGCGGTTCAGGAGGGCCGCGCCGTGAGCGTCAGCAGCGTCGCCTCGGGTGGGCAGGCGAAGCGCACGGGTGCATAGGGGCTGGTGCCCAGCCCCGCCGACACGTGCAGCCAGGTGCCGGCCGGGTGCTCCGGCGTCGGCTCCGCCCAGCGGTGCAGCCAGCGCACGCGGTCGCGGTCGATGCCGCAGTTGGTGACCAGCGCGCCGTAGAACGGCACCCGCAGCTGGCCGCCGTGGGTGTGGCCGCACAGCAGCAGGTCGTAGCCGTCGGCGGCGAACCGGTCGAGCACCCGCGGCTCGGGAGAGTGCGCCAGGCCGATCCGGACGTCGGCCGCAGGGTCAGCGGGGCCGGCGACCAGGTCGTAGCGGTCCCGCCGCAGGTGCGAGTCGTCGACGCCGGCGAAGACGATCCGCCGTCCGCCGACGGTGAGCTCGCCCGCGGCGTTGGTGAGGTCCAGCCAGCCGCGCCCGCGCATGCCGTCGCGCAGGTCGTGCCAGGGCAGCTCCTCGCCGTGCACGCGCTCGTGGTCGCGCTTGAAGTACTTCAACGGGTTCTTCGGCCGCGGGGCGAAGTAGTCGTTGCTGGCGAGGACGAAGGCCCCGGGCCGGTCCATGAGGGGGTCCATCGCGCGCAGGGTGGGCGCCACGGCGTCGAAGCCCGCGAGGTTGTCGCCGGTGTTGATCACCAGATCCGGCTCGAGCGCGGCCAGCCCCGCGACCCACTCCTGCTTGCTGCGCTGCCCGGCCGTCATGTGCAGGTCGGAGAGCTGCAGGATCGTCAGCGGGGCCGACGCGGGGGCGAGCACCGGGACGTCGAAGCGGCGCAGCGTCCAGCGGGTGCGCTCGTAGAGGCTCGCGTAGGCGGTCACGGCCGCGGCCGAGGCGACGGCGGCGGTGGGGAGGGCGGTGTACCAGCGCACCCGCCGAGCCTACGGGCGCACCCGGGGACGGCGTCGTGTCAGGCTGGAGCCGTGTCCGACCTCAAGGAACAGCTGCGCACCGACCTGACCACCGCCATGAAGGCCCGCGACGAGCTGCGCACCGCCACGCTGCGCATGGTGCTGGCCGCCGTCAGCGCCGAGGAGGTGTCGGGCAAGGAGTCGCGAGAGCTCAGCGACGACGAGGTGCAGGCCGTGCTCCGCCGCGAGGCGAAGAAGCGCCGCGAGGCCGCGGAGGCCTTCGGCTCCGCCGGGCGCAGCGAGCAGGCCGCCCGCGAGCAGGCCGAGGGCGAGGTGCTGGCCGGCTACCTGCCCGCACAGCTCGAGGACGCCGACCTCGCCGCGATCGTCGCCGACGTCATCACCCGCACCGGCGCCTCCGGCATGAAGGACATGGGCAAGGTCATGGGCGCCGCCAACGGTGTCGTGGCCGGCCGCGCCGAGGGCTCCCGGGTCGCCGCGGAGGTCCGCCGCCAGCTCGGCTGACCGCCGCCCGGAGAACGCGCGAGGGGCCGGACCCGTGGGTCCGGCCCCTCGTCGTGCGCCAGGTCAGTCCGTGACGGTGACCTCGTCCGTGTCCGGGGCCGGGATCCCGGCCCCGGCCGACGGCTGCTCCGTCGCGGCCCCGGCCGCCGGCTGCTCGGTCGCGGGCTCGGCCGGCTGCTCCGTCCCGGCCGGCTGCTCCGGCTGCGGCGGTGCCTCAGGCGCCGGCGGTGGGGTGGTGCTGCCGCCGGTGTTCGCGGACCGGTTGCCCGAACGGCTGGACGCGTTGTCGTCGGGCCGGAACGGGCTGCTGACCTCCGGCGGGGCGTCGACGCCGCGACCGGCGTACCGCGGGTCGGCCGGCGGGAACGGCACAGGCTCCTGGCTGGTCAGGATCGGCGCCATCGCCTGGCGCCAGATGCCGGCCGGCAGCCCACCGCCGTAGCTGCCGACGTCGTTGGTGTCCCGCGGGCGGAACAGCATGACGCTGGCGGCGAACCGGGGCGTCGTCCCCACGAAGGCCACGGAATCCCGCTCGTTCACCGTGCCGGTCTTGCCGGCGATCTGGTGGCCGGGGATGTGCGCGCGGGCACCGGTCTGCAGCGGGTTCCCCGGCTGGACGTCCTTGATCATCATCTGGTTCAGCGTGTTCGCGAGGCCCGGCTCGATCACCTGCTCGCAGGCGTTCTCCCCGACCACGGGCTGCCCGTCCTCGCCGAGGAGCGGCTCGCCGTTCGGCGTGGTGATCGACAGCACCGGGGTCGGGGTGCACTTGACCCCGCCGGCGGCGATCGTCGCGTAGGCGTTGGCCAGGTCGAGCGGGCTCACGCCGTCGGTGCCGAAGGCGAAGGACGGCCGGTTCTCGTCGATGATCTGCTGCGCCGGGGTCTGGGTGACCGAGTAGTCGAAGGTCATGCCCAGGCGCTCGGCCATGCGGACGGCCGGCTCGATGCGGCCGAGCGCGTCCTCCAGCGCCAGGAAGTAGGTGTTGGAGGACATGTACAGCGCCTGGGTCATGGTCAGCGTGCGCGGGTAGCTGTTGCCCACGTTGCCGACCGAGTACGGCTCGATCCGCCGGGTCTCGGGGTTGTAGCTCTCGTAGACCGTGGACCGGTAGGGCTCGTTCGTGGTGATGGTGTGGCTGGCCGGCAGGCCCTGCTCCAGCGCGGCGGCCGCGACGAAGGTCTTGAAGGTGGACCCCGAGCCCTTCGTCGGGATGGTCGCGAAGTTGACTGACTCGCAGTCCGGGGCGTCGCAGCCGAAGCGGCGGTTGACGCTCATCGCGAGCACCTTGCCGGTGCCGGGCTCGATCACGTCGTAGACGGCGACGGTCCCCGCGCCCATGGCCACGGTGTCCAGCACGGCCTGGTCGCCGGCGATCTGCATGTCCGGGCGCAGCGTCGTGGTGATCGTCAGCCCGCCCTTCTCCAGCTGCGCCTTGGTGAGCCCCAGGTCCTGGATCAGGTGCTGCCGGGTGAAGTCGCAGAAGAAGCCGCCGATGGTCGCGTCGATGCAGCCGTTCGGCGGTGCCTGGCCCGGCGCCACCTGCACCGGCTGCGGGGTGATCTCCGCGAGCTCCTGCTCGGTGACGTGACCCAGGTCGTGCATGCGCTGCAGCACCTGGTTGCGCCGGATCTGGGCGTTCTCCGGGTTGTTGATCGGCTCGTCGTAGAACGGGCTCTGCACCAGCCCGGCGAGCATCGCCGCCTGGGGCAGGGTGAGGTCCGCGGCGTTCACGCTGAAGTAGCGCTGGGCGGCGGCCTGGATGCCGTAGGCGCCCTGCCCGAAGTAGACGATGTTCAGGTAGCGGGTGAGGATCTCGTCCTTGGAGTAGGTGTCCTCCAAAGCCAGCGCGAGCCGCGCCTCCCGCAGCTTGCGCCCGACTGTCTCGGCGTCGGCGGCCTCCCGGTCCTCCTCCGTCGTCGCCGTCTGCAGCAGGGTCTGCTTCACCAGCTGCTGGGTGAGGGTGGAGCCACCCTCCTGCACCGAACCGGCAGCGACGTTGCGCACCAGCGCGCGCATGGTGCCCTGCACGTCGAGGCCGTTGTGGTCGTAGAAGCGGGAGTCCTCGATGTCGACGAGGGCCTGCTTCATGACGTCGGCGATCTGGTCGGAGGTCACCGGGGTGCGGTTGTGCTCGTAGAAGTTCGTGATCAGCGAGCCGTCGGAGGCCAGCACCCGGGTGACGCCCGCAGGGGTCTTGTCGGTGAGCTCCACCGGCAGGGCGTCCAGCAGGGACACGGAGTTGCGTGCCGCCAGGCCGGTGCCTCCGATCCAGGGCAGCATGAGTCCGGCCAGCAGCGCACCGGCGACGACGATCGTCGCGGCGAGCTTGGCGAGCAGACGGGTCGTGGCGCGCGCGTTCTCCGACATCGCGGTCAGGGTACGTCGCCCGGACGGGTGAGAGCCGTGCTCAGGCGCGGCGCGCGGGGAGGACGCGCGTGCGGGGCGTGCCGGTCGGCGTGTCGTCGTCCGGCCCGGTCAGCGCCTCCGCCATCACCCGCAGCCCCTCGAGGTCGTGCACGTCGCCGGCGGCGGCCGGCACCGTCCGCAGCGCGACGTCGGGGTGGGCGCTGGTGAAGCGGTCGGCCAGGTGCTGCTCGCGGATGGCCTGCTGCATGCGCTCGGCGTGCACCCGCAGCGCGGCGGCGGCCAGCGCGGCGCCGTCGTCGCCGCTCTCGGCGACCTCCTCGGCGGCGCCCTCGGCCCGCGTCGCCGACAGTGCCGTGGTGGCCGGGGGGTGGGTGCGGTTGACGACGAGCCCGGCGAGCGGCATCCCCTCGGCGGAGAGGCGGTCGACGAAGTAGGAGGCCTCGCGCAGGGCGTCCGGCTCGGGGGCGGCGACGACGACGAACCACGTGCCGGGGCGGCGCAGCAGCTCGAACGTCGCGGTGGCGCGCTCCCGGAACCCGCCGAACATGGTGTCCAGCGCGGACACGAACGCGGAGATGTCCCGCAGCAGCTGGCCGCCGAGGATCTTGCTGACGATCCGGCTGAACAGCAGGAAACCGGCGCTGGCGAACTTGAACCCGGCCCGGCTGGGCGCCATCAGCAGCCGGATCATCGTGCCGTCGAGGAAGCGGCCCATCCGGTTCGGGGCGTCGAGGAAGTCCAGCGCCGACCGCGACGGCGGGGTGTCCACGATGATCAGGTCCCACTGGTCGCTGGCCCGCAGCTGACCCAGCTTCTCCATCGCCATGTACTCCTGCGTCCCGGCGAAGGAGGAGGAGAGCGCCTGGTAGAAGGGGTTGTCCAGGATCAGCTGGGCGCGCTCGGGCGTGGAGTGAGCGGTGACGATGTCGTCGAACGTCCGCTTCATGTCCAGCATCATCGCGTGCAGCTCGCCCGGCGCCCCGGGGACGTCGACCTGCCGCGGCTCGTTGTCCAGCTCGGTCAGCCCCAGGGACTGGGCCAGCCGGCGGGCCGGGTCGATCGTCAGGACGACGACGGTGCGCCCTGCCTCCGCGGCGGCGAGCGCGAGGGCCGCGGACGTCGTCGTCTTGCCCACGCCGCCGGCGCCGCAGCAGACGACGATGCGGGTCTGCCGGTCCTCGATCAGCGCGGCCAGGTCCATAGCCGGCGCCTCACGGGGCGCACGGGACCCGGCGGCCGCCCGGGCCGCCGTCGTGTCCGCGGCCATCAGCGGGTCACCGCCGCGGCCAGGTGGTCCTCGAGCCGGCCGGCGAGCTCGAAGAGGCAGCCGAGGTCCATCGGGCCCGGCAGCAGCGGTATCTCGACGATCGGGCGGCCGAGCCCCTCGACCTGGGCGCGCAGCGCGTCCTGCGACGCCCAGCGCCGGGCGTGCTCCACGACCTGGGAGACCAGTGCGTCGGCGAGCTGCTCGGCGCCGGGCAGGTGCGCGGCGCCCAGCGCGGGGGCGAGCTCCGCGGCGGTCAGCTCGCCGGCGACCGCGCGGGACAGGGCCTCCGGCGGCAGCACCGGCTCCGCGGCCATGTTGACCACCACCGAGCCCAAGGGCAGCCCGGCGGCCTGCAGCTCGGTGATGGCGTCCGCGGTCTCCTGCACGGGCATGTCCTCCAGCAGCGTCACCACGTGCACCGCCGTCTCGGGGGAGCGCAGCACCGCCATGACGCCGTCGCTCTGGGTCTTGATCGGGCCGGACCGCGCCAGCTGCGACATCTCCCCGGTGACTCCGAGGAAGCGGGTGATCCGCCCGGTGGGCGGCGCGTCGACGACGACGAAGTCGTAGACGTGCCGACCGTCCTTCCGGCGGGTGACCGCCTCCTTGATCTTCCCGGTGATCAGCACGTCGCGGAGCCCCGGGGCGATGGCGGTGGCGAAGTCGATGGCGCCCATCTTCCGCAGCGCCCGGCCCGCCCGCCGCAGGTTGTAGAACATGTCGAGGTAGTCGAGCAGCGCCTCCTCGACGTCGATGGCCAGCGCCTTCACCTCGCCCCCGCCGCGGGCGACGGCCACCCGCCGCTCCTCGTAGGGCAGCGGCGGGGTGTCGAACAGCTGGGCGATGCCCTGCCGGCCCTCGGTCTCCACGAGGAGCACCGAGCGCCCATCGGCGGCCAGTGCCAGGGCCAGCGCTGCGGCGACGGTGGTCTTGCCCGTCCCGCCCTTGCCGGTGACCACGTGCAGGCGCGCGGGTGTCAGTTCGGGGGGCACCGCCCCAGCCTAGAAGGACCCTCCTGCCCCCCGCCGTTCGCGAGCTCACGGCGGGACCCTGCAGGAGGGCCGCCCGGTCAGGTCACCAGCGGGGCCCTGCACGGGGCCGCCCGGTCAGGTCACCGGCTGCGCTAGCGTCGGGGTCATGAGCGAAACTGCCCGCCAGAAGTGGGAGTACGCGACCATCCCGCTGCTGATCCACAACACCAAGGCGATCCTCGACTCCTGGGGCGTCGACGGGTGGGAGCTGGTGACCGTGCTCCCCGGCCCCGGTGGCGCCGAGCAGCTGGTCGCCTACCTCAAGCGGCCGGTGTGACCGCGCCCGGTGCGCCGGCGCCGGGCTGGCACGCCCGGCTCGCCGAGCTGGGCATCCGGCTGCCGGCGGTGGCGGCGCCCGTCGCGGCCTACGTGCCGGCCGTGCGGGCCGGGTCGCTGGTGTTCACCTCGGGTCAGCTGCCGTTCGTCGACGGCGGGCTGCGCCGCACCGGCAAGGTCGGCGGGTCGGTCGACGTCGAGGCCGCCGCGGCCGACGCCAAGGTGTGCGCGCTGAACGCGCTGGCCGCCGTCGACGACCTGGTGGGGCTGGACTCCGTGGCCCGGATCGTGCGCGTGGTGGGCTACGTCGCCAGCGTCGAGGGCTTCACCGGGCAGCCGCGGGTCGTCAACGGCGCCAGCGAGCTGCTGGGCCGCATCTTCGGCGAGGCCGGGCAGCACGCCCGCAGCGCCGTCGGTGTGGCCGAGCTGCCGCTGGGCGCGCCCGTGGAGGTCGAGCTCACCGTCGAGCTGAGGTGAGCGCCGAGCCCAAGCAGGCGGCGACCGTCCTGCTGCTGCGCGACGGCGAGCCGGGGCTGGAGGTGTACCTCCTGCGGCGCACCAAGGGCATGCCCTTCGCCGGCGGGATGACCGCCTACCCCGGCGGGGGCGTCGACCCCCGCGACGGCGACACGGAGATCGGCTGGACCGGCCCCACCCCGGCGCAGTGGGCCACCGCCTTCGGCTGCGACGAGCGCACGGCGCGCGAGCTGGTCTGCGCCGCGGTGCGCGAGACCTTCGAGGAGGCCGGGGTCCTGCTGGCGGGGCTGCCGGACGGTGGCGTCGTTCCGGACGTGTCCGGCGACGACTGGGAGCGGCAGCGCCAGGGGCTGCTCAGCCGCGAGCTGTCGCTCTCCGAGCTGCTCGCCGACCGGGGGCTGGTGCTGCGGTCGGACCTGCTGCGCCCCTTCGCGCACTGGATCACCCCGCCGGTCGAGCCCCGCCGCTACGACACCAAGTTCTTCGCCGCCGCCCTGCCGGTCGGCCAGGAGGCGCGGGACGTCTCGGGGGAGGCCGACGAAGCCGCCTGGCTGAGCCCGGCCGCCGCGCTGGCCGAGCTGCACGGCGGCACCCGCCCGATGCTGCCGCCGACGTCCCACACGCTGGGCCAGCTCGCAGGGTTCCCGGACGTGGCCGCCGCGCTGGCCGGCTCCCCGCCGGAGCCGATGCACCCGATCAGCCCGCGGTTCGAGGAGACCCCCGACGGCCGCTGGGCGGTGCTGCCCGACGGCACCCGGATCCGGCTGGCCGTGCCGCTTCCCTCGTGACGCTCGCGGCCAGGTGCCGTTCCCCCCGCCCGCAGCACTGAACGCGAGAGGCCCAGAACCGTGGGGGTTCTGGGCCTCTGGCGTTCAGCGGTGGGGTGCCGTCACCGCGCGCGGCGGCGCAGGCGCTCCTCGTCCAGGACGACGACGGACTTGCCCTGGAGCTGGATCCAGCCGCGGTGCACGAAGTCGGCGAGCGCCTTGTTGACCGTCTCGCGGGAGGCGCCGACCAGCTGGGCCAGCTCCTCCTGGGTCAGGTCGTGCTTGACCCGCAGCCCGTCGTTGTCCCGGCTGCCGAACCGGTCGGCCATCTGCAGCAGCGCCTTGGCCACGCGGCCGGGGACGTCGGTGAAGATCAGGTCGGCGACCGAGTCGTTGGTGCGGCGCAGGCGCCGGGCCAGCACGCGCAGCAGCTGCTCGCCGATCTCCGGGTGCGCCTCGATCCAGGGCAGCAGCACCGACTGCGGCATCCGGGCCAGCTTGACGTCGGTGACGGCGGTGGCCGTCGCCGTGCGCGGCCCCGGGTCGAAGACCGACAGCTCGCCGAACTGGTCGGAGGGACCCATGACCGCGAGCACGTTCTCCCGGCCGTCGGGCGACCGGCGGGACAGCTTGATCTTGCCGGTCATGACGATGTAGAGGCTGTCGCCGGGCTCGCCCTCGTTGAAGATCACCCGGCCCCGGGGGAGGGTGATCGTCTCGAGACGGCTGATGACGGGGTCCACCGCATCCTCGGAGAGCCCCTGGAAGAGCCCCGACTGGGCCAGCACCTCGTCCACTGCACGTCCTCTCGCACTGTCTGCGGGCGCAGGGGTGCCCGCGCCCGACGTGAGTCTAGGTGGCTGTGCGGTCGGTCACCCGTTCGGTGGTCCGGTCGTCCCTCCTCGGAGCGAGATGACCGGCGCCACAGCCGGGCCGCTCAGACCAGGGGCGGGTTCTCGGAACGCCGGCTGCGGTGCCGGCGGCGCCGCCAGCGGAACAGCGCCCGCCGGATGCCCGAGGTGGCCAGGGTGTCGACCTCGCCGGGCGTGGCCGTGTCCAGGAACTCGCTGACCTCGCGCGGCGACGCCGGGCGGCGGAGGGGTTCCTCGACCCGCTCCATCACCAGCAGGAAGGCGATCAGCAGCGGCGGGAAGAGGATGACACTGAGGGCGACCATCCCGATCTCCTCTGCTTCGTCGGCGGGACGGGGGAAGCGGACCGTCCTCGATCATGGCACGCCGGGAGACGGTCAGCAGGGCCGCATACCCTCGACCGCGTGTCCGCCCCCGCGTCCTCACCGGCCTACGCGCGCCCCACCCGGGTCCGGCGCCCCACCCCAGTCGCACTGACCGGGGCGTCGCCGTACGACCCGGAGGAGACCCCGCTGGCCCGCACCCGCCGAGCCCGCCGCATGGCCCGCGAGCTGGCCGTCATCCACCCCGACGCGCACTGCGAGCTGGACTTCACCAACGCCTTCGAGCTGCTGGTCGCCACGGTGCTGTCGGCGCAGACCACCGACAAGATGGTCAACAAGGTGACGCCGACGCTCTTCGCCCGCTACCCCGACGCGGTCGCCCTCGCCGGCGCCGACCGGGAGGAGCTGGAGACCATCCTCAAGCCCACCGGCTTCTTCCGCGCCAAGGCGAACTCGGTGCTGGGGCTGAGCCAGGCCCTCGTCGAGCGCTTCGACGGCGAGGTGCCCGCCCGGATGGCCGACCTGGTGACGCTGCCCGGCGTGGGGCGCAAGACGGCGAACGTCGTCCTGGGCAACGCGTTCGGCGTCCCGGGGCTGACCGTGGACACCCACTTCGGCCGCCTGGTCCGCCGGTTCGGCTGGACGGCGGAGGAGGACCCGGTCAAGGTCGAGGCGGAGATCGCGCAGCTGGTGCCCAAGAAGGAGTGGACGGACTTCAGCCACCGGGTGATCTTCCACGGCCGCCGCGTGTGCCACGCGAAGAAGGCCGCCTGCGGCGCCTGCGGCCTGGCCCAGTGGTGCCCCTCGTTCGGCATCGGCCCGGTCGACCCGGAGCGGGCGCTCACGCTCGTGAAGACCCCGAGCGCCTCGGACACCGAGTGATGCGCCGCCTCGCCCTCACCGCGGTCGGGCTGCTCGCCCTCGCCGGCTGCACCTCGGACGACGGCGGGGGAGCGGCCGCTGCGCCGTCGTCGTCCCCGCCGGCCGAGGCGCTGACGGCCTGCCCCGAACAGCCCGGCGCCGCGGCCGCCGGAGCCGAGCTCCTGCCCCCGCTGTCCTTCGACTGCCCCGGCGGTGGGTCCCTCGACCTGGCCCGCGCCCCCGGCGTCCCCACCGTGGTCAACCTCTGGGGCAGCTGGTGCCCGCCGTGCCGGGAGGAGATGCCGCTGCTCCAGGAGTTCTCCGAGCTCGCCGGTGACCGCGTCCGGATGGTCGGCGTGATCAGCAAGGACGGGTTGCCGCAGGCCGCCTCGTTCGCGGAGGACGCGGGCGTCACCTTCCCCAGCGCGTACGACGGCGAGGGGCAGCTGATGGCGGAGCTGGGCCTGAACGCCTTGCCGTTCACCTACTTCCTCGACGCCGAGGGCGGGCTGGTGCACACCGAAGCGGGTCCGGTCAGCTCGGTGGACGAGCTCCGCGGGCTGGTCACCGAGCACCTGGGGGTGCAGCTGTGACCGCCGCCGACGGGCTGCCCGCGTACCTGCAGCGGCTGGTCGAGCGGGCCGACGACCTCCCGCTGCGCCACCGCATGCCGCAGGCCACCGCGACCGCGCGCCGCTCCGCCGTCCTCATCCTGTTCGGCGAGGGGCCGGCCGGGCCCGACCTGCTGCTGATCGAGAAGTCCGCGCACCTGCGCAGCCACGCGGGTCAGCCCGCGTTCCCCGGGGGCGGGGTCGACCCGGGGGACGACTTCCCGGTGGGCACCGCGCTGCGCGAGGCGCACGAGGAGGCGGGCGTCGACCCGGAGGGGGTGCGGGTCGTGGCGACCCTCCAGGAGCTCTTCCTGCCGCCGTCGAACCGGCTGGTCGTCCCCGTCGTGGGCTGGTGGGACGACCCGCGCGACGTCACGGTGGGCGACCCCGACGAGGTGGCCCGCGTGGCGCGGGTGCCGCTGGCCGACCTCGTCGACCCGGCCAACCGCTACCGCGTACGGCACCCGGCCGGCTTCATCGGGCCGGCGTTCTGCGTCGCCGACATGGAGGTGTGGGGCTTCACCGCCGGGCTGCTGGACGCGATCCTCGAGGCCGCGGGGCTGGCCCGGCCGTGGAACGCAGCCGACGTCCGGCCGATCGACCCGGTGCGGCTCCGCCCGTACACGCTGCCCGGCTCCGGGGACGACGACCCGGCGAGCGACACCGCCGCGCCGACGGTGGCCGATCCCGCGCCCGACGGCGCCGCGGCGCGTACGGTTCGGCCCCGATGAGCGCGAGGAGGACCGCCCTGCCCACCACCGCTGGCCGGCTCGCGGCGGGCCCGCGCGGGAAGGCCGTGGCGGTCGCAGCCGCGCTGGTCCTGGTCACCGGATGCGGTGGCGGCGGTGGCGGCGCGGCGGCGGAGACGACCGCGGCGCCGGCCGCCGAGGGGCTCGGTGAGGTGACGATCGCCGAGGACGGCGTCCAGGAGGTCACCCTCCAGACGCAGGACGACTACGTCTTCACCCCCGCCACCTTCACCGTCGAGCCGGGGAGGGTGCGGCTGACCCTCGTGAACGTCGCCGAGGGCATGCCGCACAACCTCGAGTTCACCGACGCCGAGCTGCCCGAGCCCGTCGACGCCGGGATCTCCCTGCTCGCCGCCGGTGAGGAAGAGACGATCGAGTTCGAGGTGACGACGCCGGGCGAGTACCCCTTCGCCTGCACCTTCCACCTCCAGCTCGGGCAGGTGGGCACGATGACGGTCAGCGGGTAGCGGTGTCCCTGGTCGACCTGCTGCTCATCACGCTCGCCCTCGTGTTCGCCCTCTCCGGTTTCCGGCAGGGCCTGCTCGTCTCGGCCACCTCGATCCTCGGCTTCCTCGGCGGGGCCGTCCTCGGCGCGCAGCTGGCCGGGCCGGTCGCCGACCGCATCGACGGCTCCAGCGTGAGCAGGGTCTTCGCCGCGCTGGTGGTCGTGCTCGCCGGAGCGCTGCTCGGCCAGATCCTGGCGGGGGCGGCGGGCCGGGCGCTGCGCTCCCGGGTCACGTGGGAGCCGGCCAAGATGGTCGACTCCGTCGCCGGAGCGGTGGTGTCGGCGGCCGCGGTGCTGCTCGTCGCGTGGATGGTCGCCTCCCCGCTGGCCAGCTCGCCGTTCCCCCAGGTGGCCGGGCAGGTGCGCCAGTCGGCGCTGGTGCAGGCCGTGGACGAGGTCGTCCCCGACGAGGTGCGCACCGTCTACGAGGACCTGCGCGAGGCCATCGACCGGCGCGGGCTGCCCGACGTCCTCGACCCGCTGACCCCCACGCAGGCGCGCGAGGTCCCGGCCCCCGACCCCGGGCTGCAGAACAGCACCGTGGTCGAGTCCGTCCAGGGCTCGGTGGTGCGGATCCGCGGCGTGGCGCCGTCCTGCTCGCGGCAGATCGACGGCTCCGGCTTCGTCTACGCGCCGGAACGCGTCATGACCAACGCCCACGTGCTCGCCGGCGTCAGCGACCCGGTCGTGGTCGCCGAGGGCCGGGAGTACGACGCAGTGCCGGTCGTGGTCGACGAGGAGATCGACGTCGCGGTCCTCGCCGTGCCCGGGTTGCCGCAGGTGCCGCTGCGGTTCAGCGCCGGCACGGCCGACTCCGGCGACGACGCGATCATCATGGGCTTCCCCGGCGGCGGGCCGCTGTACGTCGGGCCCGCCCGCGTGCGGGACCGCGGCGAGATCAGCGGCCCCGACTTCCGCAACACGCAGACCGTCGTCCGCGACGTCTACGCCCTGTTCGGCCAGGTGCGCGCCGGCAACTCCGGCGGGCCGCTGTTCGCCCCCGACGGCAGCGTGCTCGGCGTGGTCTTCGCCTCGGCGATCGACGACCCGCAGACCGGCTACGCGCTCACCGGCCCCCAGGTCGCCGGGGCCGCCGAGGCGGGCAACGTCGCGCGCACCGAGGTCCCGACCGGGCCCTGCGAGTAGAAGGACCCCTTCGCCCCCCAGCCTTCGCAAGCTCAGGCCGGGGCCCTGCGAAGGGGCCGTTCCAGCCGCTCACCAGGGGCCGTTCCAGCCGCTCACCGCGGGCCGCTCCGCTGCGCTACGCGGCCCAGGCGGCGATGGCCCGGGTGATCTCGTCGGGGCACTCCTCCTGCGGGAAGTGGCCGATGCCGGGGAGCTCGCGCCACTCGTAGGCGCCGGCGACGTAGCGGCCCGAGCCGCGCGCCGTCCCCGGGAGGACGTAGGGGTCGTCCGCGCCGTGCAGCTGCAGGGTCGGAGCGGTGATGGGGGCGGCCATCCGGCGGGCGTAGCGCAGCCCGTCGGGGCGCAGCTGCGACCGGCCGGCCCAGCGGTAGTACTCCATCGCCCCGTAGGCGGCCTGCGGGATGCGCGCCGCGGCGCGGTAGCGCTCCACCGCCGCGGCGAAGTCCGCCGTGCGGGCCCACTCCTGGCCGGCCCAGCGCTGCATCAGGTCGGCGACGGGGTCGTCGTCGATCCGGGTCATCCGCCGTTCGGGCAGCCGCGGCAGCTGGAAGCCGAGCGCGTGCCGCAGCGCCCGGCGCTGCCGGCGGTCGGTCATGCCGGCCCGCAGCAGCCGCGGGTGCGCCATCGAGACGACCACCAGCCGGCGGACCACCCGCGGGTGCAGCGCGGCCGCCGTCCAGCCCAGCAGGCCACCCCAGTCGTGCCCCACGACGACGGCGTCGCGCTCACCGAGCGCCCGCACCAGCGCCGCGACGTCCGAGGAGAGGGTGGGCAGGTCGTACCCACGGGGCGGCTTGTCGCTCGCCCCGTAGCCCCGCAGGTCCGGCGCCACCACCCGGAACCCGGCCTCGGCCAGCCCGGTCAACTGGGCGCGCCAGGTCCACCAGAACTGCGGGAAACCGTGGAGCAGCAGGACCAGCGGCCCGTCCCCGGCCTCCGCCGCGTGCAGCCGCACGCCGTTGGCGGAGATGTCGCGGTGGGTCCACGGACCCGGGAGCAGGACGCTGATGGCGTCGGGACGGCCGTCCGGCGGGACGGTCATCGGCCTCAGACCCGGTAGGGCCCGTTGCCGCGCAGCTCCACCTTGCCGCCGGTCACGACGGGGACCTCGCGGTGCCGGGCGCCGGGGGCCTCGCGGTGCATGACCTCGGGGAGCTCGCGCAGCGACTCGATCGTGCGCTCCGGCTTCTCCACCTTCTTGATCATCTTCTTCCCGACGAGCGCGGCGATGCCGGCCAGCGTGATCAGCAGGAGGAAGACGAGGGCGTAGGAGATCCACCGCGCGAGGCCGAGCCAGGTGAGGAGCTCGGCCAGGGCGATGAAGAAGAAGATGCCGGCGAAGGCGGCGAGCACGCCGGCCACGGCGAACGAGGCGGCCCCGATGCCGCCCTTCTTCGCCGAGGCACCGATCTCCGCCTTGGCGAGCTCGATCTCGTTGCGCACCAGCGTCGAGACGTCGGCCATCGCGCTCTGCACCAGCGTGCCGATGGAGGGCTCGGCCGCCGCACTGCTGCCGTCGGTGCGGGTGGTCGACACACTGTGGGCCACGGGTGGCTCTCCTCCGGTCGGGCGGTGCTGGTCAGGACGATCGTGCCCCATGATCACCGGGAGCGCGTCCTGATCTCGGGGAGGCACAGGAAGCTTTCCCTGCGTTCCCGGGGGTCGAGACGCAGGGAGAGCTTCCTGTGCCCGTGGGGTCAGCCCTCCGCGGGGGCGGTGGGGAGCTTCTCCTTGATCATGTTCATCACCGACGAGTCGGTCAGCGTGGTGACGTCGCCCAGCTCCCGGTTCTCGGCGATGTCGCGCAGCAGCCGGCGCATGATCTTCCCGGAGCGGGTCTTGGGCAGCTCCTGTACGACCATGATCTGGCGGGGCTTGGCGATCGGACCGATGTCGCGGGCCACGTGGTTGCGCAGCGTCTGCACCAGTTCGTCGCCGGAGTCCTCGGCGTTCCCGCGGAGGATGACGAAGGCGACGATCCCCTGGCCCGTGGTCGGGTCGCTGGCGCCGACGACGGCGGCCTCGGCGACCGTCGGGTGGCCGACCAGCGAGGACTCCACCTCGGTCGTGGAGATGCGGTGGCCGGACACGTTCATCACGTCGTCCACCCGGCCGAGCAGCCAGATGTTGCCCTCGGCGTCCTTCTTGGCGCCGTCCCCGGCGAAGTAGACGTTCGGGCCGAACCGCGACCAGTAGGTGTCCACGTAGCGGTCGTCGTCGCCCCAGATGGTGCGCAGCATCGCCGGCCACGGCTCGGTGAGCACCAGCAGCCCGGTGGAGTCGTCGGTGAGCTCGTTGCCCTCGTCGTCGACGACCTTCGCGGAGATGCCGGGGAAGGGGTGCTGGGCCGAGCCGGGCACGAGGCTGGTCACGCCGGGCAACGGGGTGAGCATGTGCGCCCCGGTCTCGGTCTGCCACCAGGTGTCCATGATCGGGCAGCGGCCGCCGCCGATGTGCTCGTGGTACCAGAGCCACGCCTCAGGGTTGATCGGCTCGCCGACCGAGCCGAGCAGCCGCAGCGAGCTCAGGTCGAAGCCGGCCGGGACGTCCTCGCCCCACTTCATGAACGTGCGGATCACCGTGGGCGCGGTGTAGAGGATCGTCACGCCGTACTTCTGGATCAGCTCGAACCAGCGGCCGCGGTGCGGCGTCTCCGGTGTCCCCTCGTACATGACCGAGGTGGCCCGGTTGGCCAGCGGCCCGTAGACGATGTAGCTGTGGCCGGTCACCCAGCCGACGTCGGCCGCCGTCCAGAAGATGTCGGTGTCGGGCTTGAGGTCGAACGTCGCCCAGTGCGTGTAGGCGACCTGGGTCAGGTAGCCGCCGGACGTGTGCAGGATGCCCTTCGGCTTCGCCGTCGTGCCCGAGGTGTACATGATGTAGAGCGGGTGCTCGGCGTCGAAGAACTCGCACGCGTGCTCGGTGGACTGCCGGCCGACGACGTCGTCCCACCACAGGTCGCGGCCCTCGGTCCACTCCACGTCCTGCTCGGTCCGCTTCACCACGAGGACGTTGCGGACGCCGGGGCTGCGACCCACCGCGTCGTCGACGGCGGGCTTGAGGGCGCTCGGCGCACCGCGGCGGTACCCGCCGTCGGCGGTGATGACCAGGACGGCGCCGGCGTCGTCGAGCCGGCTCGCCAGGGCGTCGGCGGAGAAGCCGCCGAAGACGACCATGTGCACCGCACCGATGCGCGCGCAGGCCAGCATCGAGATGATCGCCTCGGGGATCATCGGCAGGTAGATCGCCACCCGGTCACCGGCGTTCACGCCGAGCTCGGTCAGCGCGTTCGCGGCCTTGCTCACCTCGTCCTTGAGCTGGGCGTAGGTGATCGTGCGGGTGTCGCCCGGCTCGCCCTCCCAGTGGTAGGCCACCTGCTCGCCGTGCCCGGCCTCGACGTGCCGGTCGACGCAGTTGTAGGCCACGTTGAGCTTGCCGCCGACGAACCACTTGGCGAAGGGCGGGTTGCTCCAGTCGAGCACCTCGTCCCACTCCCGGTCCCAGGTCAGCCGGCGCGCCGCGGACTCCCAGAACGCCAGCCGGTCGCGGGCGGCCTCGTCGTAGACGTCGGGGCCGACGTTCGCCTGGGCCGCGAGGGCCTCCGGCGGCGCGAAGGTCCGGCCGTCCACCTGGGTCGTCTCGCTCATGGGGTCCCTCCCGAGTCCGGCGCCGCGTGCCACCCGCGGCGGTGCAGCGTGTTCCACGACACACCGTATGGCCGTAGCGCCCGGTCGTCTGCCCCACGAGACGCGCGGAGCGACGACCGGCCACACTGGCCCGGTGAGCGGTCCGCAGGCGCAGGTCGCAGCCCGCATCCCCGGCGCCGCGGCCCTCGGCCTGGTCCCCCCGCCGGGGGCGCTCGCCGTCCCCGTGGAGCGGTTGGCCGACCCGGTGCTGCTGGGGCGCCTGCTCACGGCCCGGGGCGCCGGCGAGCTGCGGGTGCGGGCCACGGTGTGGTGGTACTCGGCGTCGGCGGTGCTCATGGCCCCCGTGCTGGCCGGGCTGGCCGCCGGCCGGCCGCTGTCGGGGCGGCCCGGGGACGTCACCGTCTTCCTCGGCCCGGGCGGGCTCCCGGTGGCCGCGCTGTCGTCGGCGGCCGGGGAGGACCCGGCCACCGGGCTCCGCGAGACGCTGTCGGCGGTGATCACCGCGCTGGCCGAGGCCGGGGCGATGCGGCCCCGGCCGCTGTGGGCGATCGCCACCGACTCGCTGGCCAACGGGCTGCTGACCCTCGGGCGGGCCCTCGGGGACGTCGCCGCCGTCACCGCCCTCGCCGTCCCGCTGGCCGGGGCGGTCGGTCCGCCGCTGCCGGTGCCCCGCTACGTCGACGTCGACGGCGTGCTGTTCACCTCGCGGGCGTCCTGCTGCCTGGTCGACCGCCTCCCGCACGGCGCGACCTGCCTGTCCTGCCCCCGCCGCCCGCCGGCCGAGCGGCGGATCCTGCTCGAGGACGCGGCTCGCCGGCTGCCCCGCTGAGCGGTCGCTCCGGGTGCGGCCGCGACGTCGCACCGCGAGGCACCGCGGGAGATGATCGGCCGACGCCACGAGAGCGGAGGTCAGCGATGCCCGTGATGCCTGCCGCGTTCTTCGGTCACGGCAACCCGATGAACGCCCTGGAGAGCAACCGCTACACGGAGGCCTGGCGGGCCTTCGGCCGATCCGTGCCCCGGCCCCGGGCCATCCTGGTCGTCTCCGCGCACTGGTACGTGCAGGCGACCGCGGTCACGGCGATGCCCAGGCCGCGCACCATCCACGACTTCTTCGGCTTCCCGCGGGAGCTCTTCGACGTGCGGTACGAGCCACCGGGGCTGCCCGAGCTGTACGAGGAGGTGGCCGACATCGTGCACCCGACGTGGGTGGGCGCCGACCACGACAGCTGGGGCATCGACCACGGCACGTGGTCGGTGCTGATGCACGCCTTCCCCGACGCCGACATCCCCGTGGTGCAGCTGTCGATCAACGCGCTGAAGCCCTTCGACTACCACCTCCAGCTGGGGGCGGCGCTGGCGCCGCTGCGCGAGGACGGCGTGCTGGTGATCGGCAGCGGCAACGTCGTGCACAACCTCGGCGGCGTCAGCCGGGCGCTGCCCGATGCCGGCTTCGACTGGGCGCAGCGGTTCGACGAGGCCGCCAAGGAGCGCATGCTCACCGACCCCGCCGACCTCGGCCGGCTGGACGGGCACCGCGACTTCGACCTCGCCGTCCCGACGCCGGACCACTTCCTCCCGCTGCTCTACGTCGCAGGCGTCGCCGGTGCCACCTCCGCGCCGGTCGACGTGCTCGTCGACGGGTACGCCTACGGCTCGCTGTCGATGACCGCCTACAGCGTGGGCATGGACGCTCCCGAGGTGTCGGGGTCGGGCGTCGCCGCGGCGCTGCCCGAGGGTCCGCCCCCGGACGGGGCCAACATCTGAGGAAGGACCCCGTCGCCCCCCACCCTCCGCAGGCTCAGGGCGGGTCCCTGCGAAGGGGCCGTTCCAGCACGTCACCGGGGCCATTCCCGCGGGTGAGGCTCAGGCGGTGCGGGGGCCCTCCTCGGCGGGGGCGCGGTGGAGGTCGGTGATCCGGGGGAAGGGCCGGGTCGAGAACACCGCTTCGACCGGCACGCCGAAGAACTCGGCGATGCGCAGCGCCAGGTGCAGGCTCGGGTTGTACTCGCCGCGCTCCAGGTAGCCGACGGTCTGGTAGTGGACGCCGAGCGAATCGGCGAGCTCCCGCCGGGTCACCTGCTGCTCGGCGCGCAGCAGCGCGATCCGGTTGTGGACGGCGTCGCCGGTGCGGTCACCGGTGGGTCGTTCGGGTGCCACGGATCAGTGCACCCACTGCAGGGTGGCCTCGCGGGCCGCCTGCACCTGCGACCCGGACTGCCGGCGGGCCATGCGGCGCAGCACCCGGGGGGTGACCAGCGCACCGAACACCGCCCAGGCGGCCAGCACGAGCACCGTCACACCGGTCCGCCACGAGTCGCCGAGCTCCACGGTGACCGCCGAGTCGGGGAGGAACGCCGACCGCAGCCCGAGTCCGATCCAGTAGATCGGGAAGACCTGGGCGACCGCCTGCACCCAGCCCCACATCACCTGGATCGGGAGGAAGATGCCCGAGATGGCGGTGAGCAGCAGGACCGGCAGCATCCCCCAGGTCCCCACCTTCTGCGTGCTCGGCACCACCGACCCCAGGATCATGCCCAGCGGCAGGGTGGCGAGCATGCCGAGGACGATCACCCAGGCGACGGTGCCCCACCCGGCCGCGCCGCCGTGCATCAGGCCGTCGAAGAGCAGGAGGCTCGGCACGAGGATGGTCAGCAGCGACGGGAACAGGCCGAGGGAGTGGTAGGTCAGCTGCCCGGTCACGTAGCCCGGCATGCCGTGGGGGAGCGCCTTGTGCCGCAGCAGCGTGCCGTCCTCGCGCTCCATGGCCAGCGCGAACGCCGGGCCGATGACCACGCCGAAGGCCACCAGCGCCCCGAGGATGCTCGGCAGGGCGTACGTCGGGTACATCAGCCCGGTGCCTTCCAGCTCGTTGTCGCGGTTGAACCAGAGGTAGGCCAGCGTGCCGACGGCGGTGAACAGGTAGAAGCCCTGGTCCTGCGGGCTGCGCAGGCTGAGCAGGAACTCCGTCCAGCCGCGGCGGAGGCCGAGCGCGATGGCGTGCCGGGTGGGGTTCATCGGGCGACCTCCTCCAGGACCGGTCCGGCCGGACTGCCGGACTCGAAGCGCTGCACCATCGCCAGGTAGGTGTCCTCGAGGCTGGCGCGGCGGACCTCGAGGTCGGTGAGCCGGTCGCCGTGCTCCTCGAAGAGCCGGCGCACGAACGGGACGACGTCGTCGGTCGGGTGCACGTAGCGCTCGCTGCCGCAGGCCCAGTGCACCTCGGCCGTGCCGGCGACCTGGCGGGTCAGCTCTTCCGCGCTGCCGGACGCGACGATCCGGCCGTGGGCGAGGATGAGGATCCGATCGGCCAGCTTCTCCGCCTCCGCCAGGTCGTGGGTGGTGAGCAGGATGCTCGTCCCCTCCAGGTCGGAGAGCCGGTGCACCAGGTCGTGGAAGTCCCGCCGGGCCTGCGGGTCGAAGCCGGCCGTCGGCTCGTCGAGGAAGAGCAGCTCCGGGCGGCCGATGATGCCGACGGCGACGTCGAGCCGGCGGCGCTGGCCGCCGGAGAGCGTCCCGATCTTGCGGTCGGCGTGCTCACCGAGCCCCACGGTGGCCAGCAGGTGGTCGACGTCGTACGGGCGGGGCCGCTCGGGGGTCGAGTAGGGCGTGAAGTAGCCGCCCAGCTGGGTGAGCAGCCGGCGCGGCGTCCAGCGGGCGTGGTCGCGCCACGACTGCAGCACCACGCCGACGCGGGCGCGCCAGGCGTCGCCCGCGGTGGCCGGGTCCTCCCCGAGCACCTGCACCTCGCCGGCCGACGGCAGCCGGAAGCCCTCGAGGATCTCGATCGTCGTGGTCTTGCCGGCGCCGTTGGGACCCAGCAGGCAGACCACCTCGCCCGGGCGGACGTCGAGGTCGACGCCGGTGAGGACCTCCTGCTCGCCGTAGGCCATCCGCAGCCCCCGGGTCCGGACGACCGGTTCGCCTGACGTGTCCCGCTGAGGACCCATGCCGCCACATCCCTGTGCGCTCGTCTGTGCGCCAGATAGTAGGTCTGCTATATCTGCAGCACCAGTGCACCGAGCGAGGCGTCGCCGACGGCCATGTGGGCGTCACCGTCCGGCTGCGGAGAGCGAAGACGCTCCGCGAGGACGGACGGATCCGTCACCTCCGGCGCGCGGCCTCGTTACGTGTGTGCAAGTGGCGTAACACGTACCAGTACCGGGAGGCACTCCTTGTCGTCGCGTTCCCTGCACCGCCCCGGACGGCCGCGCGGCCGCCGGGCCCTGGTCGCGTCGGGGCTCGCCGCCGCGCTCGTGGCCGTTCCCGGTCTCGCCCGTGCGGACGAGCCGGCGGACCCGCTGCAGCCGGTGAACGACATCCTGGAGGGCGTGGCCGGCGACGGCTCCGTCCCCGTGGTCCCCGAGGCCCCGGGCCTCCCCGGCGCACCCGCCGAGGAGGGCGCGGAGCCCGGCGACGACGACGGGGAGCCCGGCGACGACGACGGGGAGCCCGACGTCGTCCCCGTGCCCGCCGTGGCGGTGCCGGCCGAGCTGGAGGCGGCGCTGCAGCAGCTGGGCGCGGCGCTCGGGCTCCCCGAGAGCTGCGTGACCGGCATCGTGGACTCCGTCGAGCTGGTGGTCGAGGGGCTCGTGGCCGTCCCCGTCGAGCTGGTCGACGTGGTCGCCGACCTCCGCGACGCGCTCGAGGGCGTGGCCGGCGGTGGCGGGCTGGAGGGGCTGCTCGGCCTCGGCGAGGAGCTGCAGGGCGCCCTCGACCCCGCGCTGGTCAGCGACTCCGCCGTCGTCGAGGGTCTGCAGCTGCTGGCCGAGACCCTGCCCACCTGCGCCCCGGCGCTGCCGGCCGAGGAGGAGCCGCCGGCTCCCTCGCCGGAGCCGCCGCACGCCCCGGCGCCCGCAGTGCCCGCGCCGGTCGAGCACCCGGTGGCGCAGCCCGTCACCTACCCCGGGTACGCCCCCACCGGTGCGGAGCAGGAGGACGACGGCGTCCCGCCCGCGCTGGGCGCCCTGGCGCTCGCCGTCGTGGCCGGTGCGGGGAGCGCCGGTCGGCTGAGGTCCCGTCGTGCGGCCGACCCGGGCGCCTGACCTCCGCACCGTCGCGGCCTTCCTCGTCGTACTGGCGACCGGCCTCGCGGTGCTGTGGGTCGTCACCGCCCGCCCGCCGGCCGGGGACGACGCGGTGTTCGCGCTGTCGGAGGAGGCGGCCGCGGGGCCGATCGTGCCCGCGTGGCTGGCCATCCCGGCCATCGGCGTGGACACCGTGGTCGAAGCCCGAGGCACGGTGGCCTACGAGAACCCGTTCACCGGGCAGACCGTCGACGGCTACGGGGTCCCGGAGTCGATGCTGACCACCTCGTGGTGGTCCGACGGCCCGGCGCCCGGCTCGGGTCGGATGGCGGTGGTCCTGGGGCACCAGCAGGACGGCGGCGAGGCCGTCTTCAACCGTCTGCACGAGCTCGCCCCCGGCGACGAGGTCGTGCTGCGCGACGCCGAGGGCGCGGTCCTGCGGCTGAGCGTGCTCGGCGAACCCCTCACCGGCCTGGACAAGGGGACCTCGGCGCTCTCGGACGCGCTCAACGGCCACCCGGCGGAGGCCGACGTCGCGCTGGTGAC
The DNA here is from genome assembly GCF_054050835.1 of Blastococcus sp. SYSU DS0510. Classification (NCBI taxonomy): domain Bacteria; kingdom Bacillati; phylum Actinomycetota; class Actinomycetes; order Geodermatophilales; family Geodermatophilaceae; genus Blastococcus; species Blastococcus sp. SYSU DS0510. The sequence goes on from NZ_JBJHAC010000005.1 coordinate 196,079, forward strand.
CTGCGGCGGCGAGTTCGACGAGGCCGCGGGGACCAGCACCGAGAACACCGTGGTGTTCGCGAGCCTGGCCGAGGGCGCCTAACCCTCCGCGAGCGCGACCACCTCGCCGACGACCCAGACCGCCGGGGGGCGGACGGTGTGCTCGGTGAGGGTGGCGGGGAGGCCGGCGAGGGTGGTGCGCAGGGTGCGCTGGGTGGGGGTGGAGCCGTCGGAGACGACGGCGACGGGGGTGTCGGGTGCGCGCCCGTGCTGGATGAGGGCGGCGGCGATGGCGGGGGCGGTGTCGACGCCCATGAGGACGACGAGGGTGCCGCGGAGGCGGCCCAGGGCGGGCCAGTCGACGAGGGATGCGGGGTGGTCGGGGGGC
>NZ_JBJHAC010000006.1:0-191732 GCF_054050835.1 Blastococcus sp. SYSU DS0510
CCCGCCCGCCCGGCCCGGCCCCCCCCGCCGCCCTCCGCCCCGCCCCCCCCCCCCCCCCCCCCCCCCCCCCCCCCCCCCCCCCCCCCCCCCCCCCCCCCCCCCCCCCCCCCCCCCCCCCCCGCGGGTGCTCCTTCAGCTGACGTCCTCGTCCACCCAGTCCAGGGACTTGGTGACCGCCTTCTGCCAGTTGCGGTAGTTCCGCTCCCGCTCCTCGGCCGCCATCTGCGGCTCCCAGCGCTTGTCCTCGGCCCACTTGGCGGTCAGCTCGTCCAGGTCGGACCAGAAGCCCACCGCCAGCCCGGCCGCGTACGCGGCACCCAGCGCCGTCGTCTCGGCGATCTTCGGGCGGATGACCGGGACGTCGAGGAGGTCGGCCTGGAACTGCATGAGCAGCTCGTTGCCGACCATCCCGCCGTCCACCCGCAGCTCGGTCAGGTCGACGCCGGAGTCGGCGTCCATGGCGTCGAGCACCTCGCGGGTCTGGTAGGCGGTCGCCTCGAGCACCGCCCGGGCGAGGTGGCCCTTGTTGACGTACCGGGTCAGCCCGACGACGGCGCCGCGGGCGTCGGACCGCCAGTGCGGGGCGAACAGCCCGGAGAACGCCGGGACGAAGTACGAGCCGCCGTTGTCGTCGACGGTGCGGGCCAGGTCCTCGATCTCGGGAGCGCTCTTGATCATCCCGAGGTTGTCGCGCACCCACTGCACCAGCGAGCCGGTGACGGCGATCGAGCCCTCCAGGGCGTAGACCGGCTTGCCGTCACCGAGCTGGTAGCAGAGCGTGGTCAGCAGGCCGTTCTGCGACGGCACGGCCTCCTCGCCGGTGTTCAGCAGCATGAAGTTGCCGGTGCCGTAGGTGTTCTTGGCCATCCCCCGCTCGAAGCACACCTGCCCGAACGTCGCCGCCTGCTGGTCGCCCAGCGACCCGGCGATCGGCACGCCGGCCAGGAACCCGGCCTTGCGCCCCCGGCCGTACTCCTCGGAGTTGGACCGGATCTCCGGCAGCATCGACATCGGGATGCCCATCTCCTCCGCGATGGACTCGTCCCAGGCGAGCGTCCGGTAGTCCATGAGCATCGTGCGGGAGGCGTTGGAGACGTCGGTGAGGTGCTGGCCGCCGTCCGCGCCGCCGGTCATGTTCCACATCAGCCAGGAGTCGATGGTCCCCATGAGCAGCTCGCCGCGCTCGGCCCGCTCGCGGGCGCCCTCGACGTTGTCGAGGATCCAGCGGACCTTCGGCCCGGCGAAGTAGGTGGCCAGCGGCAGCCCGACCCGGTCCTTGTACCGGTCGGCGCCGCCCCCCAGCGCCCCGAGGTCCTCGATGATCTTCGTGGTGCGGGTGTCCTGCCAGACGATGGCGTTGTAGACCGGCTCGCCGGTCGCCCGGTCCCAGACGACGGCGGTCTCCCGCTGGTTGGTGATCCCGATGGCGACGATGTCCGAGGGGCCGGCGTCGCTGCGGGCGAGGGCCTGGCCGACCACCTCCCGGGTGTTGCGCCAGATCTCCATCGCGTCGTGCTCGACCCACCCGGCCCTCGGGAAGATCTGCTCGTGCTCCTTCTGCCCGACCGAGACCACCGCGCCGTCGTGATCGAAGATCATGCAGCGGGTGCTCGTGGTGCCCTGGTCGATGGCTGCGACGTACTGCGGCATGGGAGTTCCTCTCGGTTGGGCGGTCAGAAGGAGACGTGCGACAGGCCGCCCGCGAGGACGGCACCGATGATCGGGCCCACGATCGGCACCCAGGCGTAGCCCCAGTTGCTGTCGCCCTTGCCGCGGATGGGCAGGACGGCGTGGGCGAGGCGCGGGCCGAGGTCGCGGGCGGGGTTGATGGCGTAGCCGGTGGGCCCGCCGAGGGAGGCGCCGATGCCGACGACCAGCAGGGCGACGGCCAGCGGGCCGAGCTGGGTGGGCGTGTCCCCGAACCGCAGGATGATGTAGACGAGCACGAACGTGCCGATGACCTCGCTGACCACGTTGTCCTTGACCGTGCCCATGGCCGGCCCGGTGGCGAAGGTGCCCAGCTGGGTCCCGGCGGCCTCGGGGTCGTTGTAGTGCCCGTAGTAGGCCAGGTAGGCCAGCACCGCGCCGAGGAAGGCGCCGACCAGCTGGCCGGCGAAGTAGGTGAAGGTGGTGGCGACGGTGACGGGGATGCCGGGGCCGTACTCCTCGGTCCCGCTGACCCACAGGCCGACGGTGACGGCCGGGTTGATGTGCGCCCCGGAGGCCGCACCCGCGAAGACGCCGGCGAAGACCGCGAGCCCCCAGCCGAAGATGATGACGATCCAGCCGCTGCCGTTGCCCAAGGTCTTCGGCAGCACGACGTTGGCGACCACGCCGACACCGAGCAGGAGCAGGATGCCGGTGCCGAGCACTTCACTGAAGAAGACGGTCCAGAGGCTCGTGTCCACGTGTAGGGGCTCCTCCCAGGGGGTCCGCAGCACTGCGGACCGTGGATGTCGTCGGACCCCGGGTGATCACCACCGCCGGATCCGTCCCGCGGACCGTAGGAGCGCGACTGTGACGGGGACAACAGTTGCGGTTCGACATGATCGGACAGCGGTGGTCACGGCGCCCCCCAGCCGATGCTCAGCTGCACCGCCCGCTCCCACCGCGGGTACTCGGCGTCCAGCGCCTGGGCCCGCCCGGGCGAGGGCGACCACTGCGCCGCGCGGTGCCAGTTGCGGCGCAGCGCCGCGATGTCGGACCAGACGCCGACCGCGAGCCCGGCGGCGTACGCGGCCCCCAGCGAGACGGTCTCCCCCACCATCGGGCGGACCACCGGCGTGTCCAGCACGTCGGCGATGAACTGCATCAGCAGGTTGTTGGTGGTCATCCCGCCGTCCACCCGCAGCGCCGGCAGCGACAGGCCGGAGTCGGCCGCCATCGCGCGCACCACGTCCCGGGTCTGCCAGCCGGTCGCCTCCAGGACGGCCCGCGCCAGGTGCCCCTTGGTGACGTAGGAGGTCAGCCCGGCCACCAGCCCCCGTGCCTCGCCCCGCCAGTGCGGGGCGAGCAGGCCGGAGAACGCGGGGACGACGTAGCAGCCGCCGTTGTCCTCGACGGTGCGGGCCAGCGTCTCCACCTCGGGCGCGGTGCCGATGAGCCCGAGCCCGTCGCGGAGCCACTGCACCAGGGCGCCGGCGACCGCCACCGAGCCCTCCAGGGCGTACCGCACCGGCTCGCCCGCCAGCTGGTAGGCGACGGTGCTGATCGAACCCGAGCGCGTCTGCACCAGCTCGGTGCCGGTGTTCTGGAGCAGGAAGCTCCCGGTGCCGTAGGTGCACTTGGCCTCACCGGGCGCGAAGCAGGCCTGCCCGAACAGCGCCGCCTGCTGGTCCCCGAGCGCCCCGGCGATGGGCAGCGGCTGGGCGAGCGCGGTGGCCGGCCCCAGCAGGCCGACGGAGGGCCGGATCTCGGGCAGCATCGCCGCGGGGATGCCGAAGAAGTCCAGCAGGTCGGGGTCCCACGTGCAGCTGCGCACGTCCATCAGCAGGGTGCGGCTGGCGTTGGTGACGTCGGTGACGTGCCGGCCGCCGTCCGGACCGCCCGTGAGGTTCCAGATCAGCCAGGTCTCCATCGTCCCGAACAGCAGCTCGCCGCGTTCGGCCCGCTCCCGGGCGCGGGGGACGTTCTCGAGGATCCAGCGCAGCCGCGGCCCGGAGAAGTAGCCGGCGATCGCCATGCCGCTGCGCTCGCGGACGAGCTCGGCGTCCGGGCGGGCGCAGAGCTCGGTGACCAGGTCGGCGGTGCGGGTGTCCTGCCAGACGAGGGCGCGCAGCACGGGCCGGCCCGTCGCGCGGTCCCAGACGACGGTGGTCTCGCGCTGGTTGGCGATGCCGAGCGCGACGACGGTGCCCGCGGAGCCGACGTCGGCCAGCACCTGGTCGGCCGTCCCCCGGGTGTTCGCCCAGATCTCCATCGGGTCGTGCTCCACCCAGCCGGGCCGGGGGAAGTACTGCCGGTGCTCGCGCTGCCGGACGGCGACCATGCGGCCGCCGCGGTCGAAGACCAGGGAACGGGTCGACGTCGTCCCCTGGTCGACGGCGAGCACGTAGCGGTCAGGCACCGCCGTACCCCAGCTCGCGGGAGACGGCGGCGGCCGCGTCGGTCACCATGGTCAGCAGCAGGCCGCGCGGTGCGCCACGGCCGTCGAACAGCGAGGTCACCGGGCCGCTGACACCGAGGGCGGCCACGACGGGGCCGCCGGGCCCGCGGACGGGGGCGGCGATGCACCCGCGGCCGGCCTCGTGCTCCCCCCGCTCGGCGGCCCACCCCCGCGCGCGCACCTCCGCCAGCTCGGTGGCCCGGCCGTCGGTCGCGGTGCGCGCCGCCCGGTTCCCCGGCGCGTGCGCCAGGAGCACCTTGCCCAGGCCGGTCGTCCGGGCCGGCAGCGCGACCCCCACCTCGAGCACCTGCGCCGAGTCGTCCGGCCGGAAGATGTGGTGGACGACGACCACCTCGTCCTCGCCGGCGAGGGTGGCCAGCCGCACCGTGTGGCCGCTGCGGGCGGCCAGGGCGTCGGCCCAGTTCGAGGCCCGTGACCGCAGTTCGTTGACGTCCAGCCTGCTGCCCAGGTTGAGCAGCCCGGGGCCGACGCTGTACCGGCCGGTCTCCCGGTCCTGCGCCACGAACCCCACGTGCAGCAGCGTGCGGAGCAGGCCGTGGGTGGTGGTCTTGGCCAGACCGACGGCCTCGGCGATGTCCGTGACGCCGAGCGCCGCGCGCGCGCCCGCGACCACCTGGAGGATCGCCGCCGCCCGTTCGATGGACTGCACGGTGCCCGGCATGGCGCGACGCTAGGGCATCGGCGGCCTCCGTCGTCGATTTCGCGGTACGACGATGTCGGACCGAGGCGTTCGACGGCGTGCCCGGGACCGACCTACCGTGGCCGTAGCCGGGGGCCGGAGGAGCACGCCTGCCCCTGCGGCCGACGGCAGTGACACGGAGGTGCACGGGCACCCGGGCACCTCACCAGTGCGTCCCGCCCGGTGGGCGGGCATCCCCCGGGGAGTGCAGATGACGGCAGTACGCCCACTCGGACCCCAGCAGCGAGCGCAGGCCTGGGCCGAGCTCGCGGAGGGGGGCTTCGAGGTCCTCGTCGTCGGCGGCGGGGTGACCGGGGCCGGGGTGGCGCTGGACGCCGCGACCCGGGGCCTGCGTACCGCGCTGGTCGAGGCCCGTGACTTCGCGAGCGGCACCTCGTCCCGCTCCTCCAAGCTCTTCCACGGGGGGCTGCGCTACCTGGAGCAGCTCGACTTCGGCCTGGTCCGGGAGGCGCTGCACGAGCGCGACCTGTCGGTGAACCGGCTGGCCCCGCACCTGGTCAAGCCGGTGCCGTTCCTCTACCCGCTCACCCACCGCGGCTGGGAGCGGCCCTACGTGACCGCCGGGCTCGCGCTCTACGACGGGCTGGCCCGGCTCGGGGCGCTGTCCGAGCCGATGCCCGCGCAGAAGCACCTGACCCGCACCGGTGCCCGCCGGATGTTCCCCGCGCTCCGGCCCGACGCGCTCGTCGGCGCCGTCCGGTACTACGACGCCCAGGCCGACGACGCGCGGCACACCCTGACCGTGGCCCGCACCGCGGCCACCTACGGGGCGACCGTGCTCAACTCCGCCGAGGTCGTCGGCTTCGAGCACGCCGGCGGCCGGGTGGTCGGCGCGCGCGTCCGGGACGTGGAGACCGGCGAGGAGGTCGACGTCAGCAGCGAGGTCGTCGTCAACGCCACCGGGGTGTGGACCGACGACGTCCAGACGCTGGTCGGCGGGCGCGGCAGGTTCCACGTGCGCGCCAGCAAGGGCGTGCACATCGTCGTCCCCCGCGACCGGATCAACGGCGAGGCCGGGCTGATCCTGCGCACCGAAAAGTCGGTGCTGTTCGTCATCCCCTGGGGCAGCCACTGGATCGTCGGGACGACGGACACCGACTGGGAGCTGGACAAGGCGCACCCGGCGGCCAGCAAGGCCGACATCGACTACATCCTCGACCACGTCAACCGGGTGCTGTCGGTCCCGCTGACCCACGACGACATCACCGGGGTCTACGCCGGCCTGCGCCCGCTGCTGTCCGGGGAGAGCGAGTCGACCAGCCAGCTCTCCCGGGAGCACGCCGTCGCCCGGCCGATGCCGGGCGTGATCGCCGTGGCGGGCGGCAAGTACACGACCTACCGCCCCATGGCGGCGGACGCGGTCGACGCCGTGGCGCAGGACGTCAGCCGGACCGTGCCCCCGAGCGTCACGGAGAACATCCCGCTGGTGGGCGCCGAGGGCTACGCGGCGATGCTGAACAGCCTCGACGGCCTCTCCCGGCGCTGGGACATCCCGCGCTTCCGCGCCGAGCACCTGCTCAACCGGTTCGGATCGCTGACACCGGACGTCCTCGCGCTGGCCGAGGACCGGCCGGAGCTGCTGGAGCCGGTGCCCGGGGCCGAGGAGTACCTCATGGCCGAGATGGTGTGGGCCGCCGGGCACGAGGCGGCGCTGCACCTGGACGACCTGCTGGCCCGCCGCACCCGCATCTCCATCGAGACCCCGCACCGCGGCGTGGAGTGCGCCGAGCCGGTCGCCCGCGTGGTCGCCGACGTGCTGGGCTGGGACGAGCAGCGGATCGCCAACGAGGTGGCCAGCTACAGCGCGCGGGTGGAGGCCGAGCGCCGCTCGCAGACCGAGCCGGGCGATCAGGAGGCCGACGCCGCGCGGGTGGCGGCCCCGGACACGCGGGCCGTCGCGGTCGGCCGCGCGCTCGGGTAGCCGCCGTCCGCCTCAGCGGCGCGGCTGCCGTCCGGCGCCGACTCAGCGGCGCGGTGCCGTCCGGCGCCGCGCCTTGTCGGCGTACATGTCGTCGTCGGCGACCCGCACCACCCGCTCGTAGACCTCCTCGGGCCGCTCGCCGCCCGGGGCGGTGCCGATGCCGATGCTGATCCCGACCGGCACCCGCGTCCCGCCGAGCTCCAGCGGTTCGGTGACCGTCGTGCGCAGCCGGTCGGCGAGCGCCTGGGCGTCGGCCCGCTCGGTGTTCTCGCAGACGATGCTGAACTCGTCCCCGCCCAGGCGGGCCGCGGTGTCGCTCGCGCGCAGCACCGACCGCAGCCGCTCGGCGAACGAGACCAGCACCAGGTCGCCCATCGGGTGGCCCAGCTCGTCGTTGATCGCCTTGAAGCCGTCCAGGTCGATGATCAGCACGCAGGTAGGGGTGTTCTCGCGGCGGCCCCGGTCGAGCGCGTGCCGCAGCCGGTCGTGGAAGAGCAGCCGGTTGGGCAGCCCGGTGAGCGGGTCGTGCAGCGAGCGGTGCACCAGCTGCGCCTCGAGCGCCTTGCGCTCGGTGATGTCCTCGATGATGAGGACCAGGTGCGCGGCCTGGCCCTCGTCGCTCTCGGGCACCCACGAGGCGGTGATCTGCACCGGGAGGTCGCCGCCGTCCGCCCGTCGCAGGCGCGTCTCCAGGCGCATCGGGCGCTCCGGCCGGGCGATGAGCGAGGCGTGCGCCTCCCGGGCGACAGGAACCGCCTCCGGGTGGACGAAGTCCAGCACCGACCGGCCGTACATCTCGTCGGCGGGGCGGCCCAGCATGGTCGAGAGCGCCGGGTTGACGTCGACGAGCAGGCCCGCAGGGGTCGTCAGGGCGATCCCCATCGGCGCGTTGGCGAAGGCGCTCCGCCGATCCGCCGGGGGCAGCGCATCCGCCACCTCGATCACCTCACACCTCCCCGTGCTGGCGTCCATCTTGCTGGACGCGGACGACGATCCGCTGGCTGGGCCGCCTGCCGGGGTTCCCGGACGCCTGATCGGGGGAACCCGCCGCGGGCGGGGGAGGATGCGGGGGACGACCACGCCGGCGCCGAGGAGACGCAGATGAACGAGTTCGACCTGGTGCTGCCCAGCTCCGTCGACGTGCGCGAGGTGGGCATGCGCGACGGCCTGCAGCTGGAGGCCGCGGTGCCGCTGGAGGCAAAGCTCGCGATGCTGGAGGCGCTGGTCGCCACCGGCGTCCGCCGGATCGAGGCGACGTCGTTCGTCTCGCCGAAGGCGGTCCCCGCGCTCGCCGACGCCGACCAGGTGGCCGCGGAGCTGCAGCGGTGGCCGGAGGTCCACTGGTCGGCGCTGGTCGCCAACCCGCGCGGTGCCGTCCGCGCCGTGGACGCGGGCGTCGCCGACCTCGAGTACGTCGTCTCGGCCTCCGACGGGCACAGCCGCGCCAACGCGGACCGGAGCACCGCCGAGGCCGTCGGCGCCGTCGGGGAGATCGCCGCGCTGGCCCACGGCGCGGGTGGCTCCCTGGAGGTCATCATCGCCACCGCCTGGGACTGCCCCTTCGACGGTCGTACGCCGGTGGCCCGCACCGTCGACGTGGCGCGGGCGGCGGTCACCGCCGGCGCCGACCAGCTCTGCCTCGGCGACACGATCGGCACGACGACGCCGCTGCGCGTGGTCACGCTGGTGGACGCGGTCCGCCGCGCGTGCCCGGGCATCGCCGTCGGCGTGCACTTCCACGACACCCGGGGCACCGGGCAGGCCAACGCGCTCGCCGCGGTGCAGGCCGGGGTCACCCAGCTCGACTCCTCCATCGGCGGCCTCGGCGGCTGCCCCTTCGCGCCCGGGGCCAGCGGCAACATCGCCACCGAGGAGCTGGTCTACATGCTGGAGGAGTCCGGCGTGCGGACCGGGCTGGACCTCGACGCGCTGCTGGTGGCGGCGCGGGTGACGGAGCAGGCCGTCGGCCACGAGCTGCCGAGCTCGCTCTACCGCGCCGGTGGCCGGTCGGTGCCGCGCTCCGCGGGCGGGCGGTGATGGGCGCCGACGCCGTCTCCGAGCCGCCCCGGGTGGTCGACCCCCGGGTGATGCGCGAGGTCCTCGGGCACTTCGCCTCCGGGGTCACCGTGGTCACCGCCGACACCCCCGACGGGCCGATCGGCTTCACCTGCCAGTCCTTCAGCTCGCTCTCCCTCGACCCGCCGCTGGTCGCGCTGGCCCCCGCGCGGACCTCCCGCACCTGGGCCCGGCTGCGCGAGATCGGCCGGTTCTGCGTCAACGTGCTCGCCGAGGGCCAGGACGCCGTCTCGCAGAACTTCGCCCGCTCCGGCACGGACAAGTTCGCGGGGGTGCCGTGGACGCCGAGCGCGCACGGCTCCCCCGTGCTCGACGACGTCGTGGCCTGGATCGACGGCGAGCTGTGGGCCGAGTACGACGGCGGGGACCACACGATCGTCGTCGCCCGGGTCCTCGACCTCGGTGCGGTCCCCGACCGCCGGCCCCTGCTCTTCCACCGGGGGGCCTACGGCCTGCTGCGCGACGGCGAGGACTAGCCGCCCGGTTCGGGGGGCACAGCCGTGCACGGACGCGACACCGCGGACGCGAGGAGGCACCGATGGGACTGCTGGACCGGCTCTTCGGCCGCAGGCGGCGCGACGACCACGGATACGGCTACGGCCCGGCGCAGGGCCCGGGGGACGGTGGCTGGTACGCCGACGACCGGTCTCCGCGCGCACCCGGCTCGGCCGACGAGCAGGCGATCGAGCGCTACCGCTACCTGCTGCGCACCGCCCCGCCGGACCAGATCGAGCAGGCGCACGCCGAGGCGTTCGCCCAGCTCACCCCCGAGCAGCGCGCCCAGGTGCTGGCCCGGCTCAGCGAGGCGGTATCCACCGGCGAGCGGCCGGCCGGCGACGACCCGCGGACGCTCGCCCGCGCCGCCACCCGCGCCGAGCTGCGGCAGCCGGGCTTCATGGAGCGCACCTTCAGCGGCCCGGCGCACGGCCCGGGGTACGGCCCGGGGCGCGGCTACGGCGGTCCCGGGATGGGCAGCATGATCGGCGGCAGCATGCTCGGCACCATCGGGGGGCTGGTCATCGGCACGGCGGTCGCCGACGCGCTGTTCGACACCGGGCTCGGCGACGGCGGGCTCTTCGGCGGCGGCGACGAGGAGGCCTACGCGGCCGGCTACGAGGACGGCGCCGGCGGCGGGTACGAGGACCCCGGGGCCGGCTACGGGGGCGACTACGGCGGCGGCGACTTCGGGGGCGGGGACTTCGGCGGGGGCGACTTCGGCGGCGGGGACTTCTAGACCCGGCGGCGGCGGAGCAGCAGCAGGCCGAGCACCGGCAGCACCAGCGGTACGTAGCCGTACCCCCGGCCGAACGCGGACCAGACCGTCTCGTCCGGGAACGCCGCCGGGTCCGCGAGCGACAGGGTGCCGACGACGAGCACGCCCACCAGCTCGACGAGGATCGCGACCAGGGCGGTCCGCCGCCCCCCGCGGCCGCCGCGGGCCAGGCCCACGGTCGCCACGACGTACACCGCCGCCGCGAACGCCGAGAGCAGGTAGGCCAGCGGCGCCTCGTCGAAGCGGGTGGCCAGTTGCACCCCGGCCCGCGACCCCGCCGCGAGCGCGAAGATCCCGTAGACGAGCACCAGCACCCGGGCCGGCCCCGTCGTCCCGCCCGCGGGCGCCGCCTCGGCGGGGCCGCCCAGCCCGCGCTCACGCACCGGTGGCCTCCCAGAGCTGCAGCAGCCGCCACACCATGACGCCGACGGCGGCGCCCGCCACCGCCAGCACGGTCCCCGCCCAGCGGGTGCGCTCGCCCCGTGCCCACAGCACCCCGGCGAGCGGGATCAGCACGACGCCGACGAGGTAGCCCAGGAACGTGGGGGTGTCGGCCGGGGTGCCCCCGCCCATCCGCGCGACGGCGAGGACCGCCTGCACCAGCAGGAGGGCCTCCAGCACCGCGGCGGCGGCCAGGTGCACCAGGCCGATCCGGCGGCGCGCGACCGTGGAGGCCAGGCCCGCGAGGACGACGAGGGCCGCGACCGCGGTGATCGCGACGACGAGGGGGAGCGTCACGGGCGCCGCGCGGACGGGACGGGGACGAGCACGCCGCCATGATCCCGCCCCCGGGGGCGCGGGCGGCCGGGGGGTCGAGCCCGGAGCGGCGTCCGCCGGACCCGGTAGAGACGCGCCAGGACCGGTATGGCAGCTTAGGGACGCCTTACTAAGGCATACCTACCCTCAGTCCGACAGGAGCACGATGCGCACCGCCGCCCGGCCGCTCGCGGCCCTCGCCCTCCCCGTCGTCCTCGCGCTCTCCGCGTGCGGCGGGGACGCCGACGCCGAGACCGCCGCCACCACCGGGGCCGAGACGGTCTCGTTCACCTGGGACCGCAACGTCGCCGGCGAGGACGAGGACCCGCGCTACGAGGAGACCACGGTCGAGGTCCCCAGGAACCCCGAGAAGATCGTCACCTTCGACATCGCCAGCCTCGACACCATCGGTGCGCTGGGCGGCGAGGTCGCCGGCGCACCGCTGGAGTCCGTGCCGGAGTACCTCCAGGGCTACCTGGCCGACGACGCGTTCAACGCCGGCACCCTCTTCGAGGCCGACCTCGTCGAGATCGAGGCCCAGCAGCCCGATCTGATCGTCGTCGCCAACCGGTCGGCGGCGCTGTACGAGGACCTGAGCGAGATCGCCCCCACGGTGGACCTCAGCCTGCGCGGCTCCTACACCGACAACCTGGAGCGCACCACCACGTTCCTGGGTGAGGTGCTGGGCGCCGAGGACGAGGCCGCCGCGGCGCTGGAGGAGATCGACGCGGGCATCGAGGAGGCGCGGGCCGCCACCGCCGACGCCGGTGCGGGCCTCGGGCTCATGGTCGCGGGCGGCGAGCTCAGCGCGATGGCCCCCGCGGGGGAGGACGCCGTCGGCCCGGCCGTCCGCGGTGGCCTGATCTACGACGTGTTCGGCGTGGAGCCCGCCGTCGAGGACGTCGAGGCGGCCACCCACGGCGAGCCCGTCTCCTTCGAGTTCCTCCTCGAGACCGACCCCGACACGCTCTGGGTCGTCGACCGGGACGCCGCCACGGGTGAGGGGGGCGCGCAGCCGGCCGCGGCGGTGCTCGACAACGAGATCGTCCGGCAGACGACCGCCGCGCGGGAGGACCGGATCGTCTACCTCGACCCGCAGGCCTGGTACATCGTGTTCGGCGGTCTGGACACCACGCGGATCATGATCGACGACGTCCTCCAGATCGCGGAGTGACCGACCGGACCGACGCCGCGCAGCGCGCCTGCCGCCCGTGACAGCGCTCGCGCCGGCACCGACGAGCACCCCCGCCCGGGTGCGGCCCAGCCGCCGCACGTGGGTGGGGGTGCTCGTCGGCGTCCTGCTCGTCCTCCTCGCCGTCACGAGCCTGTTCGTCGGGGTCTCCGACGTCACCCCGGCGTCGCTGCTGGCCGGCGGCGCCGAGAGCGACGCGGCCTTCCTGCTGGCGGCCAGCCGGATCCCGCGGACGGTCGCCGTCGTGCTGGTCGGCGCCTCCCTGGGCATCGCCGGGCTCATCCTGCAGATGCTCGTGCGCAACAAGTTCGTGGAACCCGGCACGACCGGGGTCACGGAGTTCGCGACCCTCGGCGCCCTGGTCACCATGGTCTTCGTCCCGGGCATGGCCGTCCTGGGCAAGATGGGCGTCGCCGCCGCGTTCGGCCTCCTCGGCACCTGGGTCTTCCTCCGGGTGGTCCGCGTCGTGCCGGTGCGCCAGCTGGTGCTCGTCCCGCTGGTCGGCCTCATGCTCGGCGGCGTCGTCGCCTCGGTGACCGTCTTCTTCGCCTACCGCCTGGACCTGCTGCAGTCCCTCCAGCAGTGGTCGCAGGGCAGCTTCGCCAGCGTCATGCAGGGCCGGTACGAGCTGGTCTGGATCGCGGGCCTGATGGTCGTCGTCGCCTGGATCGCCGCCGACCGCTTCAGCGTGATCGGCCTCGGCGAGGAGTTCGCCACCAACCTCGGCCTCGCCTACCGGCGGGTGGTCGCCATCGGCATGGTGGTCGTCGCGGTGATCACCGCGGCGGTGCTCGTGACGGCGGGGATGATCCCCTTCCTCGGGCTCGTCGTCCCGAACGTCGTCAGCCTCCTGGTCGGGGACAACGTGCGCCGCGCGATCCCCTGGGTGGCGGGGCTCGGGGCGGTCTTCGTCGTGGCCTGCGACATCCTCGCGCGGGTCCTGCGCTTCCCGTACGAGATCCCGCTGTCGCTCATCGTCGGCATCATCGGCGCGGCGCTGTTCCTCTGGCTGCTGCTGCGGAGGAGGAGCCGTGCTCACTGACCCCGCCACCGCGGCCTCCGGCGGCGCCGCGACGACCGCCGACCCCGCTCCGGCGCCCGGCTCCCCGCCCGACCACGGTCGGCGCACCCGGACCGGCGCGCGCCTGGCCGCGGCCTGGGAGCGGCCGCCCGTGCGACTGGCGGTCCTCGGCGCCGTCGTGCTGGGGCTCACGGCGCTCTACCTGTTCACCGACGTCCCCGGCTCGCTCGCCTTCGCGGTGGAGATCCGCAGCCTGGCGCTGGCCGCGATGCTCGTCGTCGCGGCGTCGGTCGGGGTCTCGACGGTGGTCTTCCACACGATCACCCAGAACCGCATCCTCACCCCCGCGATCATGGGGTTCGACGCGTTCTACCTGCTGATCTCCACCGTGATCGTCTTCGTCGCGGGGTCGGCGGCCTTCCTCGCCGCGGACGGGCTCACCCTGTGGCTGGTGCAGGTCGCCGTCATGGTCGCCTTCAGCGTCGCGCTCTTCACCTGGCTCTTCGGCGGCAAGCGGCGCTCGATCCACCTCATGCTGCTGGTGGGCATCGTGCTCGGCACCTTCTTCCGCGCCGTCACCGAGTGGATGCAGCGGATGCTCGACCCGCTGGACTTCCAGGTGCTCTCCGACGCGATGTTCGCCTCGCTCACCCGGCCCGACGAGCTGCTGCTGGTCCTCACCGCGGCCCTCGTCGTCCTCGGCTGCGCCGCCGTCGTCCCGCTGATGCGGACGCTGGACGTGCTGACGCTGGGTGCACCGGCCGCGGTCGGCCTGGGGGTGGACCACCGGCGCGTGGTCATGGCCCTGTTCACCGTCGTCTCGGTGATGGTGGCCGCCTCGACGGCGCTGGTCGGGCCGATCCTGTTCTTCGGCCTGATCGTGGCGAACCTGGCCTACCCGTACGCGCGGTCGTTCCGGCACGCGTGGACGCTGCCCACCGCGGTGCTGATCGGGATGGTCTGCCTGCTCGGCGGCCAGCTGGTGCTCGACCGGGTGTTCGACTTCGGCGGCACGCTCTCCACGATCATCGAGTTCGCCGGCGGCCTGTTCTTCCTGTACCTCGTGCTGCGGAAGGGGGCGCGGTGATCGCGCTCGAGAACGCGACCAAGCGCTACGGCCGCCAGGCGGTGGTCGACGACGTCTCCCTGGAGCTGGGCGGGGACGGCGTGACGGCGCTCATCGGCCCGAACGGTGCGGGGAAGTCCACGCTCTTCGCGCTGGTCGGCCGGCTCCTCGCGCCGGACGCCGGGCGCATCGCGGTGGACGGCATGGACGTCGCGACGACGCCGTCGCACCAGCTGGCGAAGGTGCTGGCGGTGCTGCGGCAGGACAACCACGTCGCCGCGCGGCTGACGGTGCACGACCTCGTGGAGTTCGGCCGCTTCCCGCACTCGCGGGGCCGGCTCACGGTGCACGACCGGGAGCACATCGAGCGGGCGATCAGCTACCTGGACCTCGAGGGCTACCGGCACCGGTTCCTCGACGAGCTCTCCGGCGGGCAGCGCCAGCGGGCATTCATCGCGATGGTGCTCGCGCAGGACACCAAGTACGTGCTGCTCGACGAGCCGCTGAACAACCTGGACCTGCGGCACATGACCGAGATCATGCGGCTCCTGCGGCAGCTGGCCGACGAGCTCGGCAAGCGGGTGGTCACCGTGCTGCACGACATCAACTTCGCGGCGACCTACGCCGACCGGATCGTCGCGATGCGCGACGGCGTGGTGGTCGCCGACGGGCCGGCGCGGGAGATCATGCGGCCCGAGGTGCTGGCCGCGGTCTACGACACCACCGTGGACGTCCGCGAGATCGACGGCCGCCCGGTCGCCCTCTACTACGGCTGACCCGCTGGGATCAGGTGCCCTGATCGTCGCGCGTCCTCCCTCACGGTGTGCGGTGAGGGAGGACGCGCCGCGCTGAGGGAGGACGCAGCGGGGGGACGCCGGACCGCCGCCCCCGCGAGTTGCCCGTAACTGTCCAGTAACCCCTACGGCGCCGCCTCGTTGTCCGGTCACGTCCGCCGGATCCCCGAGGAGCGCCATGAACCCGTCGTCCCGTCGTCTGCTCGGGGTGGTGTCCGGCGCCGTGGTCGCCGGCGCCCTCCTCGCCGCCCCCGCGCAGGCGGACCCCGCTCCCCCGCCCGCGCCGGTCCAGGACTTCCTGGCCGACCAGCTCGCCGGCCTGGGCGCGGCCGTCCCGACGACGGTCATGGTTCACGGCACCGACGTCGCCGCAGCACGCGCCGCCGTCGCCGCGACCGGCATGCGCACCGTCACGGAGTACGAGCGCATCGGCGTGGTCGTCGCCTCGGGCACCGCCGATCAG
The DNA here is from genome assembly GCF_054050835.1 of Blastococcus sp. SYSU DS0510. Taxonomy (NCBI): domain Bacteria; kingdom Bacillati; phylum Actinomycetota; class Actinomycetes; order Geodermatophilales; family Geodermatophilaceae; genus Blastococcus; species Blastococcus sp. SYSU DS0510. Next base: position 15,389 of record NZ_JBJHAC010000006.1, read on the forward strand.
GTCGAGGCCGCCCGCAGCCGGCCCGGCGTCACCTACCTCGAGGGCAACGCCCCCATCGAGTTCGCCCAGGAGACGTCGAACCTCGCCACCCGCGGCGCCGAGGCCGCCGCCACGCTCACCGGCGCGGACGGCTCGCCGCTCGACGGCCGCGGAGTATCGGTCGCGGTCATCGACTCCGGCGTCGACCCGGACCACCCCTACTTCCGCCGGCCCGACGGCGGCAGCGCGGTGGTCGCCAACCTCAAGAGCGTCTGCCTCGTCGAGACCACCGCGGGCCCCGACTGCGTCGTCCGCGTTCCCTCGGCGGTGGACACCGACACCCTCTCCGTCGGCGGCCACGGCACGCACGTGAGCGGCATCGTCGCCGGCCGACCCACGACGCTGGCGGACGGCGGGCAGGTCCAGGGCGCCGCGCCCGGGGCGAGCCTGGTCTCCATCTCGACCGGTGCGGTCCTGCTCATCGTCGGCGCGGACTCCGCGCTCAACTGGGTCCTGGAGAACCACGAGGCCCCGTGCGGTGACGGCGTCCCCGCCGACGTCTGCCCGCCGATCAAGGTGACGAACAACAGCTACGGCCCCTCCGGCGGAGGGGAGTTCGACCCGAACTCCGCCACGGTCAAGCTGCAGCGCGCGCTGGCCGCCGAGGGCGTGGTCACGGTGTGGGCGGCCGGCAACGACGGCGGCGACGGCTCGGCGTCGCTCACCAACCCGCCCGGGCAGGACCCGACGGGCGGCATCCTGTCGGTCGCCTCGTACTCCGACCAGGACACCGGCACCCGGGACGGCGTGGTCAGCGACTACTCCTCGCGCGGCGCGGCGGCCGACCCCTCGACCTGGCCGGACCTCTCCGCCCCGGGCGAGGGCATCACGTCGGCCTGCCGTCCGTACCTGCCGATCTGCGCGACCGGCCTGGACTTCCGCAACGGCCCGGGCCTGCTCGACGTCGGCACGTTCAACACCATCAGCGGGACGTCGATGGCCGCGCCGCACGTCGCCGGCATCGTCGCGCAGCTCTTCCAGGCCGACCCGTCGGCCACCCCGGCGGAGATCGAGGCCGCGCTCAAGGGCACCGCGTACCGCTTCGCCGACGGCGCCGCCTACGAGGCGGTCGGCGGCTACGAGACGTCCTTCGACAAGGGCACCGGCCTGGTCGACGTCGTCGCCGCCACGGAGGCGCTCACCGCGGGCTGACCCCGGGGCGGCGCCGCGACGATCAGGTGAGGTGATCGTGCCGCGTCCTCCCTCACGGCCGGCGGTGAGGGAGGACACCGCGCGGTGAGGGAGGACCCGCGGCCGCGGGAGGACGATCCGGGGTGGCGGAAGGCCTCGGGGTGCGCCCGTGCGCGGTTCCACGTGGAACAGGCGTGAGGTGCGCCACGCTCGGGCTCCGACGGGTGACCCCGGCCTGCGGTCGGGCCGGGTCAGGAGTTAGATCGTTGTGCATGTGCGGCCTCTGCGGCGAGATCACGTTCGACGGGACCACGGCCGACACGACCGCGGTAGCCCGCATGGTCGAGGCCCTGGTCCCCCGCGGCCCGGACGGGCAGGGATCCTGGAGCAACGGGCGGGTGGCCTTCGGGCACCGCCGCCTCTCGGTCATCGACCTGTCCACCTGCGGGTCCCAGCCCATGGTCGACAACGAGCTGGGGCTGACCGCGGTCTTCAACGGCTGCATCTACGACTACCAGGAGCTGCGGGCCGAGCTCGAGGGCCACGGCTACCGCTTCTTCTCCCACAGCGACACCGAGGTGATCCTCAAGGGCTACCACCACTGGGGCACCGACGTCGTCTCGCACCTGCACGGCATGTTCGCCTTCGTCATCGCCGAACGGGACACCGGCCGCGTCGTCATGGCGCGCGACCGGCTGGGCATCAAGCCGCTCTACCTCTCCGAGACCCCGGGTCGGCGGCTGCGGTTCGCCTCCACGCTGCCGGCGCTGCTGCGCGCCGGTGACGTCGACACCTCGATCGACCCCGTCGCGCTGCACCACTACCTGACCTGGCACGCCGTCGTCCCGGCCCCGCGGACCATCCTCAACGGCGTCCGCAAGCTCCCCCCGGCCACCGTCCGCGTCATCGAGGCCGACGGCGCGAGCACCGAGCACCGGTACTGGGAGGCGCGGTACGAGCGCCGGGCCGAGCAGGCGGGCTGGTCGGCCCGCGACTGGGAGGACGCGATCGAGGACGCCCTGCGCGTCGCCGTGCGTCGCCGGCTGGTCGCCGACACCCCGGTCGGCGTGCTCCTCTCCGGCGGTCTCGACTCCAGCCTCATCGTCGGCCTGCTGGCGCAGGAGGGGCAGACCGGCCTGGCCACCTACTCGATCGGCTTCGAGTCCGTCGGCGGCCGCGAGGGCGACGAGTTCGCCTACTCCGACGTCATCGCCGAGCGCTTCGCCACCGACCACCACCGCATCCGTGTCGGCTCCGACGAGCTCGCCGGCGCGCTCGGGCACGCGATCGGCGCCATGGCCGAGCCGATGGTGAGCCACGACGTCGTCGCCTTCGATCTCCTCAGCGAGCGGGTGAGCCAGTCCATCAAGGTGGTGCAGTCCGGGCAGGGGGCCGACGAGGTCTTCGCCGGCTACCACTGGTACCCGCCGCTGGCGGGCGTCGGCCGCGAGGAGGCGGTGCGCACCTACGCGCGGGCCTTCTTCGACCGCGACCACGAGCAGATGCGGTCGGTCGTCTCCGATCGGTACGCGCTCGCCGAGGACCCGAGCCTGGCCTTCGTCCGCGCCCACATGTCCGCCCCCGGTGCCGAGACGGCCGTCGACGCCGCGCTGCGCCTGGACAGCGAGGTCATGCTCGTCGACGACCCGGTCAAGCGGGTGGACAACATGTCCATGGCCTGGGGCCTGGAGGCCCGGGTGCCCTTCCTCGACCACGACCTGGTGGAGCTGGCGGCGATGTGCCCGCCGGAGCTGAAGCTCGCCGACGGCGGCAAGGGCGTCCTCAAGGCGATCGGGCGGCGGATCATCCCGCCGGAGGTCATCGACCGCCCCAAGGGCTACTTCCCGGTGCCGGCGATCACCCACCTGCAGGGCAAGGTGCTCGACCTGGTCAAGGACGCCCTCTCCAGCGAGGCGGCCGCCGACCGCGGCCTGTACCGCCCGGAGTACGTCCGCGAGCTCCTCGCCGACCCCAACGGCGAGCTGACCCCGTTGCGGGGCAACAAGCTCTGGCAACTGGGCCTGCTGGAGCTCTGGTTGCAGACGAACGCGGTCTGAGGAGATGCCGATGGCACCCCGGCTCGCCGGTCACCGCCGTCGCACGGCGGTGGCCTCCACCCCGGCGATCACCAGCCGGTCGTGGAAGAAGCCGTCGGAGCACCAGGTGAAGGGCATGGCCTCCGACGTCGTCCTCGACCTCGGGTGGGGCCGGCTGGTGTTCGGGCAGACCTTCGCCGACCTGCGCGGCATCGTCCAGGCACTGCGGGCGGAGGAGACCGGCGAGCGGGACATCTGCATCTACCCGCGCGACCCGCACGTGCTGGTCGGCCTGGCGCCCGACGAGCTGTTCATCGACCCCAGCTACACCTACCGGCTGGACCTGCACCGGTACCGGCCGCGGCACGACCTCATCCGGGGCGTCTTCGTGCGCACGGTCACCTCCCGGGCGGAGATGGAGGCGATCAACGACATCTACGCCGTCAACGGGATGGTCGTCGGGGACGCCGACGTCATGTGGGACAACCACCGCACCCGGTGCTTCACCTACCTGGTCGCCGAGGACACCCGCACCGGGAAGATCGTCGGGACGGTGACCGGCGTCGACCACGGGCTGGCGTTCGACGACCCCGAGGGCGGGACGAGCCTCTGGTGCCTGGCCGTGCACAACCAGGACGCCCCGCCCGGCACAGGTGAGGCGCTGGTGCGGGTGCTCGCCGAGCGCTACGTCGGCCGCGGGCGCTCCTACCTGGACCTCTCGGTCATGCACGACAACGAGGGCGCCATCAGGCTGTACCGCAAGCTCGGCTTCACCCGGGTCTCGGCGGTGTGCGTGAAGCGCAAGAACCCGATCAACACGCCGCTGTTCGCCCCCCGCCCGCCGGGCCTGGAACGGCTCAATCCCTACGCCCTCATCATCGCCGAGGAGGCGCTGCGCCGCGGGGTCCGCGTCGAGGTCACCGACCCCGAGTGGGGTGAGATGCGGCTGTCGCTGGGTGGCCGGTCGGTGCTCACCCGCGAGTCCCTCTCGGAGTTCACCAGCGCCGTGGCAATGAGCCGCTGCGACGACAAGCGGGTCACCCGCCGGATCATGGAGCGCGCGGGGGTGCGGGTGGCCCGCGGGGCGCTGGCCTGCGAGGGCGGTCTCGGGGAGGCCGCGGCGCTGCTGCGCGAGGTCGGACAGGTGGTGGTGAAGCCGGCCCGGGGCGAGCAGGGGCGGGGCATCACCGTCGGCGTCTGCGACGAGGAGGGGCTGGCCCGCGCCGTCGACGTCGCGCTGCACTTCTGCCCCGACGTGCTGGTGGAGGAGCTGGTCCCCGGCCAGGACCTGCGTGTCGTGGTCATCGACCGGTCGGTCGTCGCCGCCGCGGTGCGGCGGCCGGCCGAGGTGGTCGGTGACGGCCGGAACTCCGTCACCGACCTGGTGCGCGCCACCAGCCGACGCCGTGAGCGGGCCACCGGCGGCGAGTCCCGGATCCCGCTCGACGACACGACCAGCGAGGTGGTGGCCGACGCCGGCTACGGCATGGACGACGTCCCGCCCAACGGCGAGCGGATCCAGGTGCGCCGGACCGCCAACCTGCACACCGGCGGCACGATCGAGGACGTCACCGACGAGCTGCACCCCGAGATCGCCGCCGCCGCGGTGCGCGCGGCCTCGGCGCTCGACATCCCGGTCACGGGCATCGACTTCCTCGTGCCGGACGTGGCCGGTCCCGACTACGTCTTCATCGAGGCCAACGAGCGCCCCGGGCTGGCCAACCACGAACCCCGGCCCACCGCCGAGCGCTTCGTCGACCTGCTCTTCCCCGAGACCCGCCGCCGCGCCTGACCCGGGTCAGCGGCGACGCAGGCGCCGCGTGGCGAGGGCCAGGGCGGGCCCGGCGTCCCGCCGGTCCCAGACGCTCTCGACCGCGCCCGGGAACCAGCGCAGCACCGAGAGGGCGTCGGTGACCGCGCCGCCGCGGCGTTCGGCCGCGGCCCGGCGCAGGTCCCCCGCCGTCCACAGGTAGCGCACCCCCGTGCTCCCGTCGGGCAGCTCCGGCAGGGGCAGGCCGAGCGCCTGGCGGGCCCAGGCGTCCGGGAGGTTGGGGCCGGCGGCGGTGGAGAGGGCCAAGGAGCCGAAGAACCGGCCGTTGAGGTCGACGAGCCGCAGGGTGCCCTGGTCGTCCCGCAGGAACTGCAGCTGCACGAGCCCCGACCAGCCCAGGTCCGTGAGCAGCCGGGTGGTGGCGGCGGCCAGCGCCTCGTCGACCGGCACGGTGACGGCGCGGCTGGTCACCCCGCTCGGCGTGGGCCACAGCCGCAGCGCGCGCTGCTGCACCCGGCCGTGCAGCCGGCCCTCGTGCAGCAGCCCGACGAGCGCCTCCATCTCCCCGTCGACCGGCTCCTGCAGGAGCGCCTCGAACCCCGCGCCCTCGAGCAGCGCCACCCGGGACCGCGCGCGTCCGGCGTCCGGGTAGCGGCGGGCCTCGATGCGCAGCTCCTGGCGCAGCCCCGGCTGCCAGTGGGCGCGGCACTTCACGACGACGGGCCCGGACCAGGTGGCGAGCGCCTCGGCGGTCGCCACCTCGGTGCGTGGGACCGGCACACCTGCGTCGGCGGCGCGCTGCGCCAGCCCGGCCTTGTCCAGGGCGGCGAGGGCGACGTCCGCGGGCGGGTGGACGACGACGGCCGGGATCGCCTCCGCGCAGACGGCGAGCGCGGCCATCCAGTCGTCCCCGCTGCCGAAGACGACGTCGTAGCCGCCGCCCGCGACGGCGTCGCGCACCGCTCGGACGAAGTCGTCGAGGTGACCCCGTGGCCGGGGGACGGGGTGGCTCCGCCGGCAGGACCGGGACGCGCTGACCATGCCGCCGGCGTCCGGCGTCCCGACCCCCACGTGCCAGCCGGCCCGGTCCAGGGCACGGACGGCGGCGAGGGCTCCGCGGTCACGGCTCGAGGTGAGCACGAGCGCGCGACCGGGAGAAGGCATCGAGCAACCTTATGGTGTGCGGGAGCCCTTTCGGGACGGGGTGGTGCGCGAATCCCCGGAAGGGGCGGCTCCGCCGCCGGTTCAGCCGGCCGGGCGGCGCGCCAGGCGCCGGGCCAAGTTCCGCAGGTCGGCCAGCTCCGGCCCGCGGAGTGCGGCCAGGACGGCGGCGTAGACGACGCCGCCCACCGTCGCCCCGACGGCGATCTGGGCCGCAGCGGTCAGCGTGCCGGTCGCCCCGCTCCCCCACCACGAGAGCACCACGGCCGCGGCCAGCCCGCCGGCGGTCGCCGCGGCGGCGGCGCGCGCCGTCGTGGCCACCAGCGCCCGCGGGGTGACGGCGGCGTGCCGGCGCGCCAGCAGCGCCACCGCGAGCACCGCGGCCAGGACCAGCGAGAGGCTGGTCGAGCCCGCGAGGCCGGGGATGCCGTAGGCGACGCCCAGGGTGAGGTCGCCGACGACGTTGACGACCATCGCGGCGACGGCGACCAGCGTCGGTGTGCGGCTGTCCCCGACCGCCAGGCTGGCCCGGGAGGTGGTGGAGCGCAACGCGATGCCGAGGACCGCGGCGGCCGAGAAGGCGACCGCCGTGGCGGTGGCGGTCACCGCGGCCTCGTCGAAGTCCCCCCGCCCGTAGAGGAACTGCACGATCGGGCGGGCCAGGACGACCAGCGCGGCCACCACGGGGAGCAGCAGGGCGACGAGCATCCGCGACGTGCGGTCCACCAGCGCGCGCAGGTCGGCCCGGTGCTCGGGCGCGCCGACGGCGCTGAACGCCGGGTAGAGCGCGGCCACCACCGTCACCACGAGCAGCGCGTCGACGAGGTGGATCACGCGGAACCCGAGGCTCAGCGCGGTGATCACCCCTTCGCCCTGCGCCGAGCCCACGGCCCGGTCGACGAGCGTGTTGACGTTGAGGACCGCGCTCCCGACCAGGAGCGGCGGGGTCAGCCGCAGCACCTCGCGGACGTCGGGGTCGCGCAGCGCCAGTCGGGGCCGCAGCCGCATGCCGGCGGCCCGCACGGCGGGGAACTGGACCAGCATGCGGACGGCGGACCCGACGACGAAGCCCACGGCCAGCGCCTCGATGCCGAACCGCGCGCCGGCCCAGAGCGCGGCGCCGATCATCACGAGGTTGAACGGGACGCCCTGCAGCCCGGAGGCGAAGAAGCGGCCGTGCGCCTGGCAGGCGGCCGCGAGGATGTCGGTGGCGGCGATGAAGAGCGCGGCCACGAGCACGATCCGGGTCAGGCGCACCGTGAGCGCCGCCGTCTCCTCGTCGAAGCCGGGGGCCAGGACCGCGACCACCTGCTCGGCGGCCAGGAACATCAGCACCGACCCGGCGACCAGCACCAGCGTGCCCAGGGTCAGCACCGTGCGCACGGTGCGGTCGGCCCGGGCGCCCTCGCCCGCGGCCACCGCGCGGCTGACCGGCGGGACCACCGCGCGGGCCAGCGCGGTCGCGACCAGCGCGAGCACCAGGTTCATGACGCCCTGGGCGACGAGGTAGGCGTCGAGCTCCGCGCCCGCGCCGAAGACGGCCGCGATCACGGCGTCCCGGACGAAGCCGAGGACCTGGCTGACCGCGGTGAGCGAGATCAGCAGCGTCGCCGCCCTGGCCACCCCGCCGCGCAACGGACCCCGCCGGGTGGCCGGAGGTGTCCCGTCACGCGTCACGGGGTCCGATCATGACGGTCGCCGGCCACCCGCGGGGACCGGACCCGCCCGCGGCCCCGGTCCCGGCGCCGGGATCAGCTCACCTGATCATGGCGCGTCCTCCCTCACGGTGGGCGGTGAGGGAGGACGCCGCGCGGGGCGGTGGCCCCCTCCAGGGGCCCGCCCGGAGCGTGCGAGGGGTGGGGAGGAGGGGGTCCTTTCTCAGAGGCCGAGCTCGGCCCGGATCTCCTCGCCGTGCTCCCCCGCCCGGGGCACCCGGCCGACCGCGCCGGGGGTGCGCGAGAACCGCGGGGCGACGTCGGGCTGCCGCACGCCGTCGACCTCGACGAACACCCCGCGCTCCACGTTGTGCCGGTCCTCCGTCGCCTCCACCAGCGACCAGACCGGCGCCACGCACGCGTCGGTGCCCTCGAAGACCGCCCACCACTCGGCCCGGGTGCGGGAGGCGAACGCCTGGGTGAACCGCTCCCGCAACGCCGGCCACTGGCGCGGGTCCTCCCGCCGGGGCAACGTCTCGTCGCCGGTGAGCCCGAGCCCGTCGAGCAGCGCCGCGTAGAACTGCTCCTCCAGCGCGCCCACGGCGAGGAACTGCCCGTCGGCGCAGCGGTAGACGTCGTAGAACGGCGCACCGGTGTCCAGCAGGTTGCGGCCGCGGCGGTCGGTCCACACGCCGGCGTCGAGCATCCCGTGGATCATCGTGGTCAGGACGGCGGTGCCGTCGACGATGGCCGCGTCGACCACCTGCCCCTCCCCCGTGGCCCGGGCGCGGATCAGCGCCGCCAGCGCACCGAGGGCAAGGAACACCCCGCCGCCCCCGAAGTCGCCGAGCAGGTTCAGCGGCGGCGCCGGCACCTCGTCCGGGCGCCCGCTGGCGCCGAGGGCGCCGGTGAGCGCGATGTACCCGATGTCGTGGCCGGCGCTGTGCGCGAGCGGCCCGGTCTGCCCCCAGCCGGTCATCCGGCCGTAGACCAGCGCGGGGTTCTCCCCCAGCAGCTCGTCCGGCCCGAGCCCCAGCCGCTCCATCACCCCCGGCCGGAACCCCTCCAGCAGCACGTCGGCCCGGTGGACGAGGGCACGCACCACCTCCAGGTCGGCCGGGTCCTTGAGGTCCAGGGCGATCGAGCGCTTGCCGCGGTCGAGGAGGGAGGTCGCGCCGAGGGAGCCCAGGAGCCCGCCGCGGCCGCCCTTGCGGTCGATGCGCACCACGTCGGCACCCAGGTCGGCCAGGAGCATGCCGCAGAACGGACCCGGCCCCAGCCCGGCGAACTCGACGACCCGCACGCCCTCCAGCGGTCCCACGGCGGCCTCCCCTGCTGCGGGCCGCGCGCGTGCGACCCTCCCGTGGGCATGCTGCCCGACGCCGCCCGGAGGAGGAGAGCCAGGTCACATGGCCTACCTGCTGGCCGCGCTCGGCGGGGCGCTGGGCGCCCTCGGCCGCTGGGGCCTGGCCGAGGCGTTCCCCCGCTCCCCCGCGGACCTGCCCTGGGCCACCCTCGCGGTGAACCTGGCCGGCTGCCTGCTCCTCGGGGTGCTGACGGCGGTCCTGGTGGTGCGTGCACCGGAGAACCCCTGGGCCCGGCCGTTCCTGGGGGTGGGGGTGCTGGGCGGCTTCACCACGTACTCGGCCTTCGCGGTGGAGGTGGTGGGGCTGGTGGACGACGGGGGAACCGGCACCGCGGCCACCTACGTCCTGCTCTCGGTGCTCGGGGGCGTCGCCGCCGCCGCGGCCGGGACGCTCGCCGGTCGCGCCCTCGCCGGGGTGGCCCGGTGACGCCGTGGCTGGTGGTCGCGGGCGCCCTGGTGGGCGCGCCGCTGCGCCTGCTCGCCGAGCGGGTCGCCGTCGCCCGGCGGGGAACCGGCAGTGTGCTCGGCACCCTGGCGGTCAACGTCGCGGGCAGCGCCGTGCTGGGCCTGCTCGTGGGCGCCGCGGGCGTGCCGGCGTGGGTGACGGCGTTCGTCGGCGTCGGCCTCTGCGGCACCCTCACCACGTTCTCGACGTTCGGCCTGGAGGTCGTCCGGCTCGTCGAGGGGCGGCACCCCGGCCGGGCCGCGGCCTACGTCGTCGGCACCGTGCTGCTGGGGCTGGCCGCCGCGGCCGGTGGGTACCTGCTCGGCCGGGTGGTCTGACGGGCCTCCCCCTGGATAGGGTCTGGGACGGTATGGCGGACAACGCGGAGCAGAAGGTCGGGGCGGACAGCCCCGTCGTCGTGGTCGCCAACCGGCTGCCGGTCGACCAGGTCACCGAGCCCGACGGCAGCACGCGGTGGCAGCGGAGCCCCGGTGGGCTGGTGACGGCGCTGGAGCCCTTCGTCGCCGGCCGCGGCGGGGCCTGGGTCGGCTGGTCCGGCTCCGCCGGTGAGGCGCCCGAGCCGTTCGAGTCCGGTGGCATGTCGCTGATCCCGGTCGAGCTCAGCGAGGAGGAGGTCGACCGCTACTACGAGGGCATGTCGAACGCCTCGCTGTGGCCGCTCTACCACGACGTGGTGGAGAAGCCGGAGTACCACCGGCACTGGTGGGACACCTACGTGCAGGTCAACAAGCGGTTCGCCGAGCGCGCTGCCGCCGTGGCGGCCGAGGGCGCGATCGTCTGGGTGCACGACTACCAGCTGCAGCTCGTGCCGGCGATGCTGCGGCAGGCTCGGCCGGACCTCACCATCGGCTTCTTCCTGCACATCCCGTTCCCGCCCTACGAGCTGTTCACCCAGCTCCCCTGGCGCTCGGCGATCGTCGAGGGGCTGCTCGGCGCGGACCTGGTGGGCTTCCAGCGGCCGTCCGCCGCCGTGAACTTCGTCCAGCTCTCCCGGCGGCTGCACGACCTGCACTGCCGGCGCGACCAGATCGAGTACGACGGCCGGACCGTGGTCGCCAAGGCCTTCCCGATCTCGATCGACGTCCGGGCGTTCGACGAGCTCGCCTCCTCGCCCGAGGTCATCGCCCGGGCCAAGGAGATCCGGGAAGAGCTCGGCAACCCGGCGAAGATCGTCCTGGGCGTGGACCGGCTGGACTACACCAAGGGCATCAGCGTCCGGCTCAACGCCTTCGAGGAGCTGCTCGAGGACGGCGCGGTCGAGGCACCCGACACGGTGCTCGTGCAGGTCGCCACCCCCAGCCGGGAGCGCGTCGAGCACTACGTGCACATGCGCGAGACCATCGAGCAGCAGGTCGGCCACATCAACGGCGTCTACGGGTCCATCGCCGGCCCCGCCGTCCACTACTTCAACCAGTCGATGCCGCGGGAGGAGCTCGCCGCGCTGTACCGGGCCGCCGACGTCATGCTCGTGACGCCCTACCGCGACGGCATGAACCTCGTGGCCAAGGAGTACGTCGCCGCGCGCGGTGACCTCCGCGGGGCGCTGGTGCTGTCGGAGTTCGCCGGCGCCGCGGCCGAGCTGCGGCAGGCCTTCCTGGTCAACCCGCACGACATCGCCAGCGTCAAGAACCAGCTGGTGCGCGCCCTGCGCATCGAACCGGAGGAGGCGGCCAAGCGGATGCGGACCATGCGCCGGCACCTGTTCCGCAACGACCTGGACCACTGGGCGAGCTCGTTCTTCGAGGCGCTGCGGGGCCAGGCGTGACCTCCCCCGGGCTCGACGAGGCGCTGGCGGCGTTCGCCGCGCGCCGCCCGCTGCTGGTGGCGAGCGACTACGACGGCGTCCTGGCTCCGCTCGTCGACGAGCCGTCCGCCGCGGTCCCCCAGCCCGGTGTGGCCGAGGTGCTGGCCCGGCTGGCCGCCGCCGACGGCGTCACGGTGGCGCTGGTCAGCGGCCGCGGGGTCGAGGACCTGCGCCGCACCAGCGGGCTGACCGGTGACTTCCGCTGGATCGGCAGCCACGGGGCGGAGTTCGACGGCCCGCTCGCCGGGGACGACGCCGGTCGCCGGGACGCGCTCGCCGCGCAGCTGCGGCCGCTGGTCGACGGCACGCCCGGTGCCCGGCTGGAGGTCAAGCCGGCCAGCGTCGCCGTCCACGTGCGGCAGGTGACCGACCGGGCCCGGGCGGCCGAACTGCTGGAGCAGGCCCGCCGGGCGGTGGATCCGTCACTGACGCTGAAGCCGGGCAAGGACGTCCTCGAGGTCGCCGTCACCGACGCGCACAAGGGCGCGGCGGTGCAGCGCCTCGTCGGCGAACTGGACGCCGCTGCCGCGCTCTACCTGGGTGACGACGTCACCGACGAGGACGCCTTCCGGGTGCTCGGACCCGAGGACCTCACGGTGAAGGTGGGCGAGGGCGAGACGGTGGCCCGCCACCGCGTGGCCGGGCCGGAGGCCGTGGTGGGCCTCCTCGGGGCACTCGCCGACCGGCTGGGCTGAACGCGCCGGCGCCGTGTCGCGCCGACGGGGAGCACGACGGCACCGCCCCCGGCGGTCACCGTGTGCAGCATTGTCGACATCTCCGGACCGCCGCACCACGAACTGCAGAAATGCGCGGGCGCTACCGATGGTGACGGATGCGGAATGTCGACGTGGCTCCATTCCCGGAGTGGTGACCGGGCGCCCGCATCACGATTACTGCAATAGCGTTTGAGATCACATCCGGCACATGGGTGGAGTGACAACAATCAGCGAGCCGCCACACCGGCGACTCCTCTCCCCCCAGGACGGTCCCCGTGCACGCACCTGCTCCCTCCCCCGTCACCCGGCGGCGTGCCGGGTGGTTCGCCGATCGGCGCCTCGCGACCAAGTTCGGCATCCTGATCGCCGTCGTCGCCACCGCGTTCGCCGGCCTGCTGACCGCCGTGCTGGTCGGCAACGCGTCGGTGCGCGAGGCGAACACCGAGCTGGCCAACCTCAACGAGGCGCAGGAGCTGGTGCTGCAGCTCGACACCCGGGCCAGCGAGCTCAAGGTGGACGGCTTCAAGACGATCGTCCGCGACGACCCCGAGGCCCAGCTCGCCGAGCTCGCCGAGGACATCGCCACCCCCGAGGCCATGCTGGCCGAGCTGGCGACCATCCCGCTCACCGGGCCCGCCGCCGCTTCGGTGGCCGGTCTGGCCGACAGCTTCGGCGCCTACACCGACGCCATCACCGCCTGGGTGGAGCTCGCGGTCGCCGACCCGGCGACGATGCGGGGGCGCTGGGAGGAGATCCAGGCGGCGAACGACCTCTCCGACGGGGCCGTGAGCGAGGCCAAGGACGTGCTGGCCGCGGAGAGCGACGCCGCGCAGGTCCGCCTGGACGACGCCCTCGCGCAGGCCGCGACCGTCGCGGTCGTCGCGGCCGTCGCGGGCATCCTGCTCATCATCGGCCTCAGCGTGCTGACCATGCGCTCGGTGACCCGGCCGGTCGAGCGCGTCAAGCGGTCGCTGGAGGCCCTTGCCGAGGGGGACATGACCGTCGCCACGGACGTGGACTCGCTGGACGAGGTCGGCCAGATGGCGGCCGCGCTCGACACCGCCCGGACGAACCTGCGCGAGGTCCTCGCCTCGGTCGCCGACTCCGCCACCGCGGTCGCCGCCTCCTCGGAGGAGCTGAGCGCGTCGTCGGCGCAGATCTCCGCGTCGGCGGAGGAGACCTCCACCCAGTCCGGGGTCGTGGCGAGCGCCGCCGAAGAGGTCTCGCGCAGCGTGGAGACCGTGGCCGCGGGTGCCGAGCAGATGGGGGCCTCGATCCGGGAGATCTCGCAGAACGCGGCGGAGGCCTCGGAGGTCGCTGCCCGCGCCGTGACCGCCGCGGAGACGACGACGGCGACGGTGGCGAAGCTGGGGGAGTCCTCCGCGGAGATCGGCAACGTGGTGAAGGTGATCACGAGCATCGCCGAGCAGACGAACCTGCTGGCGCTGAACGCCACGATCGAGGCCGCCCGGGCCGGTGAGGCCGGCAAGGGCTTCGCGGTGGTGGCCAACGAGGTCAAGGAGCTGGCGCAGGAGACGGCCAAGGCGACCGAGGACATCGCCAAGCGGGTGCTGGCGATCCAGGGCGACACCACGGCCGCGGTCGCGGCGATCGAGGAGATCTCCCAGATCGTCGCGCAGATCTCCGACCGGCAGACCACCATCGCCAGCGCGGTGGAGGAGCAGACGGCGACGACCAGCGAGATGTCGCGGTCGGTGCAGGAGGCCGCCGGCGGTACCGGGGAGATCGCCGCCAACATCACCGGTGTCTCGACCGCCGCGGACTCCACCACCCAGGCGCTGACCCAGACCCGCATCGCGGTCGACGAGCTCTCGCAGATGGCCGCCGATCTGCGCACCACGGTGGGCCGCTTCACCTACTGACGCACACCGCAGCTCGTGCCCGGGTGCTGCCCGACGTCCGTGACGTCGGGCGGCACCCGGGCCTTCGACGATTGCCGGGCGCCGAGCGCCGGCGCGGTCGAGGAGCAGTCGGCGACGACGAAGGAGAGGACTCGTCGCTGCAGAAATTCCCTTTCGCGCCGACGCACCTCATCGTCGCGCCTCGTGATCGAGAGGATGAGCGGGATCGCATCGCCAGGAATGGCGTCGTGACCTCAAGTCGACACGGACAATGCGGTCGCCGACCTTTCTCCGGCACGCCGTCCGACACGCTCGCATTTCTGTCCGTTCCCGGATCGCTGCGCCCTATCTTTCCGTCGTCACCACAGCGCCGCATGCGCGCCCGGGCTCTCTCCCGCGATTCGGTGGCGCACGCACTCCCTTCCCCTTCTTCCCTGGAGCATCGCCATGACCGCTGCCGCCCGCACGACCCGAGCCACGGGCAGCCGTCGCACCGACCAGGCGGCCGGCCGGTCGCCGATGGCCCGGATGTCCGACCTCTCGGTCAAGACCAAGGTCCTCGGCGCCGTCTCGGTGACCGCGGCCGTCGCCGCCGGCATCGGCGTCCTGGGCATCTCCGGGATGAGCGCCGCAGCCGACGACGCCGACCGGCTCTACGCCAACAACCTGCAGGGCGCCGTGCAGGCGGCCGCCATGGACCAGTTGCTCAGCGACATGCGCGTCACCGCCCGGGACGCCCTCATCGTGGCGACACCGGAGGAGACCCGTGCCCGGCTCGCTGCGGTGGAGGGCTACGTGGCCGAGTTCCACGAGGCCCTCGACACCTACGCGTCCGGCACCACGCAGCCGGCCAAGCTGGCGATGATCGACGAGATGACGGCGGACATCGACGCCTACCTCGCCATCCAGACCGACGTGCTCGCACCGATGGCCATCGCGGGGGACGTGCGGAGCTGGGTGACCGCGAACGCGCAGCAGGGAGCGCCCATCGGTGACGAGCTGGCCGGGGACCTGCAGGAGCTGCGCGAGATGGAGCTGCAGGAGGCGGCCGAGGCCAGTGCCGGCATCCGTGGCAGCTACGAGTCGCAGCGGACCCTCACCCTCGCGGTGATCCTGGTCGGCGTCCTCGCCGCCCTCGCGATCGGCTTCGCCGTCGCCACCGGCATCGCCCGCTCCACCCGCAAGGTGCAGGACGTCGCCGCCGGCCTCGCCGCCGGGGACCTGACCCGCTCCAGCGGCCTGACCTCGAGGGACGAGCTCGGCCAGATGGGCCGCGCCCTCGACGAGGCCATGGCGAACCTGCGGTCGGTGTTGGGGACGGTCGCCTCTTCGGCGGATGCGGTGGCGGCGTCGTCGGAGGAGTTGTCGGCGTCGTCGGCGCAGATCTCGGCGGGTGCGGAGGAGACCGCGGCGCAGTCGGGTGTGGTGTCCGGTGCCGCGGAGGAGGTGTCCCGCAGCGTGCAGACGGTGGCCGCGGGTGCCGAGCAGATGGGTGCCTCGATCCGGGAGATCGCCAGCAACGCCGCGGAGGCCTCCGAGGTGGCGGCGCGTGCGGTGACGGCGGCGGAGACGACGACGGCGACGGTGGCGAAGCTGGGGGAGTCCTCGGCGGAGATCGGCAACGTGGTGAAGGTGATCACGAGCATCGCGGAGCAGACGAACCTGCTGGCGCTGAACGCCACGATCGAGGCCGCCCGGGCCGGTGAGGCGGGCAAGGGCTTCGCGGTGGTGGCCAACGAGGTCAAGGAGCTGGCGCAGGAGACGGCGAAGGCGACCGAGGACATCGCCCGCCGGGTGCTGGCCATCCAGGGCGACACGACCGCGGCGGTGGCGGCGATCGGGGAGATCAGCTCGATCGTCGCGCAGATCTCCGACCGCCAGACCACCATCGCCTCGGCGGTGGAGGAGCAGACGGCGACGACGAACGAGATGTCGCGGTCGGTGCAGGAGGCCGCCGGTGGCACGACGCAGATCGCGGAGAACATCGCCGGGGTCTCCAGCGCCGCGGACTCCACCACCCAGGCGCTGACCCAGACCCGGTCGGCGGTCGACGAGCTCTCCCGCATGGCCGCCGACCTGCGCACCACGGTCGGCAACTTCAAGTACTGAGCGGCCGTCCCCGGCGCCGGCCACCCGGTCGGCGCCGGGGAGCGGGCGGAACCTCACCTCCCTCACGACCAGGAAGAGCAGTCATGTCACAGCGCAGCACCGGCCGCAGCATCGGGGTCCGCGGCTCGATCCTCGCCGTCGGCGCGGCCGGGATGGCCGCGGCCGTCGCGGTCGGCGGCTTCGCCCTCGCGGGTCTCGGCTCGGCGGGGGAGGCCCGCCACCACGTGGCCGACCTGAACGACGCGCTGGGCCATGCCCAGCGCATGGAGTACTACAACGCCGACGTCAGCGGCTGGCAGACCGCGTACGCCTGGGATGCCCGGCTGAGCGGCCCGGTCGTGGCGGTCCAGCCCACGAGCGCCAACCGGGCGGGCTTCCTGGACGCCGCCGAGGGGCTCCGCGACGAGCTCCAGGCGATGCCGATGGAGCTCCTCGATGCGGACGAGGCGGCGGCCTACGAGCAGATCCGCACCCAGTGGCAGGAGTTCTTCGCCATCGACGACCAGGTCGTCGCGCTGTACGAGCGGGGCACGCCCGCCGACACGAACGCCGCGGACGCCTTGATCTTCGGGCAGGGCTACGACATCTACTTCGGCATCATCGAGCTCACCGAAGAGCTCACGGCGTCCCTGGACGACCGCGTGGCAGAGGCGACCGCCGAGGCCGAGGCGCAGGACTCCCGGACCCGGTGGACGATGATCGCGGTCATCGCGCTCGGTGCGCTGATCGTCGCGGGGCTCGCACTGGCCGTGGCCCGCAGGATCGTCCGTCCCCTCAACGAGGTCGTCACCGTGGCCGGTGCCCTCGCCGCCGGTGACCTCACCCGGCAGACCGGGGTGCAGCGCGAGGACGAGGTGGGCCGGGTCGCAGCGGCGATCGACAGCGCCGTGCTGCAGCTGCGCACCGTCATGTCCTCGGTCGTGGGTGCCGCGGATGCGGTGGCGGCGTCGTCGGAGGAGCTGAGCGCGAGCTCGGCGCAGATCTCGGCGGGTGCGGAGGAGACCGCGGCGCAGTCGGGTGTGGTGTCCGGTGCGGCGGAGGAGGTGTCCCGCAGCGTGCAGACGGTGGCCGCGGGCGCCGAGCAGATGGGTGCCTCGATCCGCGAGATCGCCAGCAACGCCGCGGAGGCCTCCGAGGTGGCGGCGCGTGCGGTGACCGCGGCGGAGACGACGACGGCGACGGTGGCCAAGCTGGGGGAGTCCTCGGCGGAGATCGGCAACGTGGTGAAGGTGATCACGAGCATCGCCGAGCAGACGAACCTGCTGGCGCTGAACGCCACGATCGAGGCCGCCCGGGCCGGTGAGGCCGGCAAGGGCTTCGCGGTGGTGGCCAACGAGGTCAAGGAGCTGGCGCAGGAGACGGCGAAGGCGACCGAGGACATCGCCCGCCGGGTGCTGGCGATCCAGGGCGACACGACCGCGGCGGTGGCCGCGATCGGGGAGATCTCCCAGATCGTCGCGCAGATCTCCGACCGGCAGACCACCATCGCCAGCGCGGTGGAGGAGCAGACGGCGACGACGAACGAGATGTCGCGGTCGGTGCAGGAGGCCGCCGGTGGGACGACGCAGATCGCGGAGAACATCTCCGGGGTCTCCAGCGCCGCGGACTCCACCACCCAGGCGCTGACCCAGACCCGGTCGGCGGTCGACGAGCTCTCCCGCATGGCCGCCGACCTGCGCACCACGGTCGGCAACTTCAAGTACTGAGCGGACCGCCGGGCCGGCCACCGCGCCGGCCCGGCGCCGGCCCTCGACCCACGCACCTCCCGCTCAGCGACCACCGCCGACGGGGCTCCGTCTCACCCGCGAGGAAACCCATGTCCAGCACCACCACGCACCGCCGCCGCCTGAGCAACGTCCGGGTCGGGCGACGGCTCGGCCTCGCCTTCGGAGCGGTCGGCGGGCTCGTGCTGCTCAGCGCCGGCGCCGGCCTCGTGGCCGTCGCCGAGCAGCGCAGCCTCGCCGAGGACCTGAGCGCCGTCGGCGGCGTGCTCCAGGAGGCGGAGACCGCTCGCTTCCAGATCGCCGACGTCAGCGGGTGGCAGGGGCTGGTGATGGCCGACGTCGCCGCCTTCGGCCCCGCCGTCGCGCTCGCCCCGGACGCCTACAACCGGGCCGGCCTGCTGGAGAGCCAGAAGGCCGTCTACGAGTGGCTCGACCGTGTGGACACCGAAGCCATGGACGCCGACGAGAAGGCCGCGTGGGACGAGCTGCGGCCGGCCTGGGACTTCTACTTCGAGATGGACGACCAGGTCGTCGAGTGGGTCTCCGGCGGGGATCCCCAGGGCTTCCGGACGGCGGTCGAGAGCATCAACGGCGGCGAGGCCGGCGAGGGCTACGGGATCATCCTCGACATCGCCGACCGGGTGGAGACGTCGGCGGCCGAGCGCGTCGAGAGGCTGCAGGCCGATCAGCAGGCGGCCCAGGAGCGGGCCACTGTCGTGCTCGGCGCGGTGGGCGCGCTGGCGGTCATCCTCGCCGCCCTGCTGGCGGTCACCGTCTCCCGCTCGGTCGTCCGGCCGCTCACGAGGGTCAAGCGCTCCCTCGAAGCGGTCGCCGTCGGGGACCTGACGGTGGACACCGGGGTGAGCAGCCGTGACGAGGTCGGCCAGATGGCCGCCGCCCTCACCGAGGCCCAGCGCAATCTCCGGTCGGTGCTGTCCTCGGTCGTCTCCTCGGCGGACGCGGTGGCCGCCAGCAGCGAGGAGCTGTCGGCCTCGTCGGCGCAGATCGCGTCGTCCGCGGAGGAGACCTCCGCCCAGGCCGGCGTGGTCTCCGGTGCGGCGGAGGAGGTCACCCGCAGCGTGGAGACGGTGGCCGCGGGCGCCGAGCAGATGGGTGCCTCGATCCGGGAGATCGCCAGCAACGCCGCGGAGGCCTCCGAGGTGGCGGCGCGTGCGGTGACCGCGGCGGAGACGACGACGGCGACGGTGGCCAAGCTGGGGGAGTCCTCGGCGGAGATCGGCAACGTGGTGAAGGTGATCACGAGCATCGCGGAGCAGACCAACCTGCTGGCGCTGAACGCCACGATCGAGGCCGCCCGGGCCGGTGAGGCGGGCAAGGGCTTCGCGGTGGTGGCCAACGAGGTCAAGGAGCTGGCGCAGGAGACGGCGAAGGCGACCGAGGACATCGCCAAGCGGGTACTGGCGATCCAGGGCGACACGACCGCGGCGGTCGCGGCGATCGAGGAGATCTCCCAGATCGTCGCGCAGATCTCCGACCGCCAGACCACCATCGCCTCGGCGGTGGAGGAGCAGACGGCGACGACGAACGAGATGTCGCGGTCGGTGCAGGAGGCCGCCGGCGGATCGGGGCAGATCGCCGCGAACATCACCAGCGTCTCCACGGCGGCGGACTCCACCACCCAGGCACTCACCCAGACCCGCACCGCCGTCGACGAGCTGTCGCGGATGGCCGGCGACCTCCGGGCCGCGGTAGGCCGGTTCAGCTACTGAGCACCACCAGCCCGCCCCGGCGACGGTCGGGTGCAGCGGCGGGCTGCCGATAACACGGCTGACGGGCGTCGGCGCGGGTTCACCTTGACTCCGCCGACGGCCCGCCGATGACCCAGCGGGGCCGCCTGTGCCCCGTCGCGAATGAGAGAGAAGGCAGCAGTGGACGGTCTGGACGACATCGTCGAGGAATTCCTCGTGGAGAGCCACGAGAACCTCGACCAGCTCGACACCGACCTGGTCGCGCTCGAGCAGGAGCCCGACTCCCGCGAGCGGCTGTCCAGCATCTTCCGGACCATCCACACGATCAAGGGCACCAGCGGCTTCCTGGCGTTCAACCGCCTGGAGGAGGTGACCCACGTCGGGGAGAACATGCTCTCCCGCCTGCGGGACGGCGAGCTCGCCCTGACGCCGCAGCGCACCAGCGTGCTGCTGCAGATGGTCGACACGGTCCGCTCGCTGCTGACCTCCATCGAGGCCTCCGGCGGCGAGGGATCGGTCGACGTCTCAGCCGTCGTCGCCGCGATCAGCGCCGCCATGGAGGACGGCCCGGTCGCCGCTGCCGAGGCCCCCGCGCCGGCCGTGGCCCAGGAGGCCGCTCCGGCGGTGCCCGCCCCCCGGGCCCCCGCGAAGGCCGCCGCCAAGGCCCCGGCCAGGGCCGCCTCGCGGAAGGCCCCCGTGAAGGCGCCCGCCAAGGCAGCCGCCAAGGCCCCGGCCACGCGTGCGCCGCGCGCCAAGGCCGCCGCCGCTCCCGTCGCCGCTCCCGTCGCCGAGGAGCGCCTGGTGCCCGAGCCCGTCGTCGACCACCCCGAGGCGGAGGCCGCCCACCCGGAGGCGGCCGGTGGCCAGACCCGCCGCGCCGTCGCCGACAGCACGATCCGCGTGGACGTCGACCTGCTCGACGAGCTGATGCTGCTCGTCGGCGAGCTGGTGCTCACCCGCAACCAGATCGTGCAGAACGTCGCGCGGCAGACCGACACCGACCTGATCCGCGCCTCCCAGCGCCTCAACCTGATCGCCAGCGAGCTGCAGGAGGGCGTCATGAAGACGCGCATGCAGCCGATCGACCACATCTGGTCCAAGCTGCCGCGCGTCGTCCGCGACCTCGGCCTCCAGCTGAAGAAGTCGATCCGCCTGGAGATGGAGGGCCGGGACACCGAGCTCGACAAGACCCTGCTCGAGGCGGTCAAGGACCCGCTGACCCACCTGGTCCGCAACTCCGTCGACCACGGCATCGAGGCGCCCGAGGACCGGAAGAAGGCCGGCAAGCCCGCCGAGGGCGTGCTCACCCTCCGCGCCCGGCACGAGAGCGGCCAGGTCGTGGTCGAGGTGGCCGACGACGGCGCCGGCATCGACCCGGTCAAGCTCGGCGCCAAGGCGGTCCAGCGCGGCCTGCTCACCCAGGACGCGCTGTCCCGGATGAGCCCGGCGGACATCCTGCAGCTGATCTTCCTGCCCGGCTTCTCCACCGCCGCGGCGGTCACCAACGTCTCCGGCCGCGGCGTCGGCATGGACGTCGTCAAGACCAACATCGAGTCCATCGGCGGCACGATCGAGGTCGAGTCCGACGCCGGCGTGGGCACCGTCTGCCGCCTGCGCATCCCGCTGACGCTGGCGATCGTCCCGGCGCTGACCGTCGAGTGCGCCACCGACCGCTACGCCATCCCGCAGATCAGCCTGCAGGAGCTCGTCTCCCTGGACGCCGAGAAGGCCGTGAACGCGGTCGAGGAGGTCGGCGGGGCGCAGGTGTACCGGCTCCGCGGCGAGCTGCTCCCGCTCGTCCGGCTCACCGACGTCCTGGGCCTGACCTCCGAGCGGCACGACGGGCACGTGGTCATCGCCGTGCTCCGCTCCGAGGGCCGCCGCTTCGGGCTCGTCGTCGATCGGGTGATCAACACCGAGGAGATCGTCGTCAAGGCGGTCGGCGGCCAGCTCAAGGCCATCGGCCTCTACTCCGGGGCGACCGTCCTCGGCGACGGCACCGTCGCCCTCATCCTCGACGTGCAGGCGCTCGCCCGGCGGGCCCTGCGGACCGAGACGACCGACCGCCAGGAGGCCCGCGCGGGCTCGCTGCAGACCGTGGCCACCGAGACCGACCGGCAGCGCATGCTGCTGGCCGCCATCGGCGGCGGCCGCCGGGTCGCCATCCCGCTGGACACGGTCACCCGCCTCGAGCAGGTGCGCGCCGAGTCGGTCGAGAAGGTCGGCAACCGCGAGGTCGTCCAGTACCGCGGCGCGATCCTGCCGATGGTCCGGCTCGACCGGCACCTGGGTGCCTTCGGCGAGTCCGACCGCGAGGTGCTCGAGGTCATCGTCTACGCCGACCACGGCCGCAGCGTCGCCATCGTCGTCGAGGAGATCCTCGACATCGTCGACGGCGAGGCCGCGGTGCGCAGCGACATCGACGACATGGGCCTGCTCGGCTCCGCCGTCCTGGGCGACAAGGTGACCGAGCTGCTCGACGTGCGGGCCGCCATCCTCGCCGCGGATCCGCAGTTCTACTCGGCCGCCCCCAGCGCCACCCACCCCTCCTCGACGCCCTCCGGCGTCCCCGACGCACTGCTGGAGGTCTGACGTGACCGAATCGACGCTCACCCTGGCGCCCGCGACCAGTGGCCAGCTGGCCACCTTCCGGCTCGACGGTGACCTGTACGGCATCGAGGTGGAGCACGTGCAGGAGGTGCTGCGCAGCCAGCAGCTCACCCGCGTGCCGCTCGCCCCGACGGCCGTCGCCGGGCTGATCAACCTCCGCGGCCAGGTGGTCACCGCCATCGAGCTGCGGGAGCGGCTCGGCCGGCCGGCGCGCCCGGAGGGCACCGACCCCGTCGTCATCGTCGTCCGGCTGCACGGCGAGGCCGTCAGCATGCTCGTCGACTCCATCGCCGACGTGGTGGACGTCGACGCCGGCGACTTCGAGGCGCCGCCGGACACCCTGGAGGGCCAGGCCCGCGACCTCATCCGCGGCGCCTACAAGCTCGACGGGAAGCTGCTGCTGGCCCTGGACGTGCAGAAGGCCGTCAGCGCGTAGCACCCTGTCGTCCTCCGGACGACATCGCGGCCAGGTGCCGTCCCCCAGGTGGCGGAGCCCAGTCGTCGCGCCTGCGCGGACCCCTCCGGGGCCCACTCGGCACGACACCACACCGCGGCACCGGGCGGCGGGGAGGGACCACCTCCCCGCCGCTTCGGCGTTTCCGGGACCGGGACGGCGCGACGACCGGGGCAGCACCTGCGGTAGCGGCTAGTGACCCAACGTGATTGATTGCTGACCGCACACGGTGCGACACGCGCTGTAGGGGTACAGGCGCTCCTGCGATGGGGTGACGGGCGCATGGTGCTGCCCCGCCCGGGCAGCCAGCATGGGGTCGTCCCGTTCCCGGAGCCCTGGAGGCGTGCCGTGCCCTACTCCCTGGTGAGTGCCGCCACCCTGGGCTTCGACCTGGTCCGCCTGCCGGCCGGCCGGCAGGTCGCCGAGGTCCTCCTCGCAGGCCTCGGCGCCGACGAGCAGGCGCTCACCCGCCTCGCCGGGGTCCACCCGGGCCGTGGGCTGGACCGCGAGCAGCGCGGGGTGCGCGCCGTCCGGTCGCGCCGCGCCCGGGAGATGGCCGCCGCCGTGCCGCACGTGCGCACCGCCGCGGACGCCGCCGAGGGCGCCGGGGACCGCACCGCCCTGCTGGTGCGCCAGCTGGAGCAGGGCACCATCGGCGATGCGCCCACGCTGGAGCGGCTGCTCCGGGACGACGTCCTGGGCCACGAGCACGCCGTCGCGGGCCGGCTCGACGCCGACACCTGGGAGCAGGCCGCCGACGTGCTGGCCGACGCCGCCGTCGGTTTCTGGGCCGCCGGGGTCCTGCCGCCCCTGGTGCGCCGCGACCTGACCGCCGCCTTCGACCGGGCCCTGGACGCCGGCCCGCTGGCCGGTCCCGCGGGCTGGGGGCTCGAGCACACCGGGGAGCTGACCGGCTTCCTCACCGCCGTCCGGGAGCTCGACGAGGGCGGTCGGTCGCGCTGGCGGGCCGCCGTCGACGAGGGGCGCACCGCCCACCGGCCGTGGGCCACCGCGATGCACGAGGCCTCCTGGGGTGCGCACGTGTCCGGGCGCACCCGGGCGCTGGCCTCGGCGCAGCTGCTCGCCGTCCAGGCCTTCCTCGACGGCGGCTTCGACCTGCACGACGGCGCCGCCGGCGTCTGGAACGCCGTGGCCGGGTGCGTCCAGGCGCTCGTGCTCGACGACCTGCTGGGCACCGAGAGCGCCGCCGTGCTCCGCGCCCCGGGCCGACGGGTCTCCGCCCTCGCCTGACCGGCCCGCGGCTGTCCGCGCCGCGTCGCATCCCTCCCGGTCGGCGACCATTTCCGGGGCACTTGTCGACAATGTCCCCTGCGCCGCTCCCGCGCCATTGTCGACAATGATCAGCGGTCAAGAAATAGCGCGGCACCTTTTTGCGTGTCGGCTTCACCCACCCTCTCCGCCGCCGAGAATCTGAGTCGGCACCAGTCCGCCGAGTCCGCGATCCACCGCGCGGCCGTGCGGATCTGGGGCGTTCCGGGGAGCACGGCGCTCCCGTACCGGAGACCTCCACGACCATTCCGCGGAATGTCGGTCGCGGTCACCGGTCGGTGGTGCCGCGCATTCCGGCGCCGTGCCGCGGCGCACCCGTCGTGATCATCCGAGAAATGCGGACGACATCGGACGCCGCACCGCTGACGGGCTCAAGCCGGACGCGGAGATGCCGATACAGACAACGAGCCCGCCGGTCGGCGCGGGCAGGGGCCAGGAGGACGTGTGAACCCGATCCGGGTGATGGTGGTCGACGACTCGGTCGTCGTCCGCAAGATCGTCACCGACGTGCTCTCCGCGGACCCGGGGATCGAGGTCGTGGGTACCGCCGTCAACGGCAAGGTGGCCCTCGGCAAGCTGGCCGCGCTCGAGCCCGACCTGGTCACCATGGACATCGAGATGCCGGAGCTGAACGGCATCGAGGCGGTCCGGGGGATCCGCGGGGGCGCCGCCGGCCGGGCGTTCACCCGCGTGCCGATCATCATGTTCAGCACGCTGACCGAGCGCGGCGCGACCGCGACCCTCGACGCCCTCGCGGCGGGGGCCAACGACTACGTCACCAAGCCGGCCAACGTCGGCAGCGTGGCGCAGTCGATGGAGAGCGTCCGCGAGCAGCTGATCCCGAAGATCAAGGCGCTCACCGGCCGCCCGGTGACGACGCCGGCCCGGGCCGCGGCCCCCGCGGTACCGCCGCCCCGCCCCGCCGCGCCCCGCACCGGCCCGGGCAAGAAGCCGGCGGTGCTGGTCATCGGCTCCTCCACCGGTGGTCCGGAGGCGCTCGCCCGCGTGCTCCCTGCCCTGCCGGCGAACCTCCCGGTGCCGGTCCTGCTGGCCCAGCACATGCCGCCCGTCTTCACCCGCCAGTTCGCCCAGCGCCTGGACCGGCTCTCGCCGCTGCGGGTCGTCGAGGCGGTGGACGGCACGCCGCTCGCGCCGGGCACCGTGCACCTGGCCCCCGGCGACCACCACCTCGTCGTCCGGAACAACGGGCGGGCCGGGTTCAGCACCGCGCTGAACCAGAACCC
Source organism: Blastococcus sp. SYSU DS0510 (assembly GCF_054050835.1). NCBI lineage: Bacteria > Bacillati > Actinomycetota > Actinomycetes > Geodermatophilales > Geodermatophilaceae > Blastococcus > Blastococcus sp. SYSU DS0510. The sequence goes on from NZ_JBJHAC010000006.1 coordinate 40,536, forward strand.
GCCGGAGAACTTCTGCCGCCCCGCGGTCGATCCGCTCTTCCGCTCCGCGGTCGCCGCCTACGACGGCGCCGTCCTCGGGGTCGTGCTCACCGGCATGGGCGCCGACGGGCGGAACGGCTGCGGCGAGATCCGCAACGCCGGCGGCACCGTCGTCGTGCAGGACCAGGCGACGTCGGTCGTCTGGGGCATGCCCGGCGCCGTCGCCCAGGCCGGCTACGCCGACGAGGTGCTGCCGCTCGAGCGCATCGCCGAGGCGATCCAGCGGCACCTCGCGGGTGCCGCCTTCCAGAACACCAGCACCGCAATGGCCGTGGGAGGTCGTCGATGAGCCTGACCGCGACCAGTTTCGACTGGGTCCGTGACCTGGTCCGCAAGGAGAGCGCGATCGTCCTCCAGCCGGGCAAGGAGTACCTGGTGGAGGCCCGGCTGCTGCCGATCGCCCGCCAGATGGGCATGACCGACGTCGGCAAGCTCGTGGAGAGCGTCCGGGTGCGCCCGGACGCCGACCACACCCGCCGGATCGTCGAGGCGCTCACCACCAACGAGACCTCGTGGTTCCGCGACGGCGACCCGTTCACCGCCCTGACGTCGACCGTGCTCCCGTCGCTGCTCCAGGCCCGTGGCGCCAACGAGCGGCTGCAGATCTGGTCGGCGGCCTGCTCCAGCGGGCAGGAGCCGTACACGATCGCGATGCTCCTGGACGACGCCCTGCCCAACGCGGCCTCCCGCGTGTCGATCACCGCGACCGACCTCTCCCGCGAGATGGTCCAGCGCACCCGGGCCGGCCGGTTCAGCCAGCTCGAGGTCAACCGCGGCCTCCCGGCGCCGATGCTGGTCCGGCACTTCACCCGCTCGGGCAACGAGTGGGAGGTGTCGCCGAACCTGCGCCGCATGGTCAACGCCAGCGAGTGCAACCTGGCGGCGCCGCTGCCGCGGATGGGGCCGTTCGACGTCGTCTACCTGCGCAACGTCCTCATCTACTTCGACCTGACGACCAAGCAGTCGATCCTCCGCCGCGTGCGGGACCTGATGCGACCCGACGGCTGGCTGTTCCTCGGCGCCGCCGAGACCACCCTCGGCGTCGACGACTCCTGGGAGCGGGTCGTGATCGGCCGCAGCTCCGCCTACCGCCCACTGAAGGGGGCCTGACATGCGCGCCTTGGTGATCGACGACTCCCGCGCCATGCGCCGGATCGTCAGCGGCATCCTGGCCGGCTTCGGCTACGAGGTCCGGGACGCCGAGCACGGCCGCGCCGGCCTCGACGTGCTGGACGAGGGCTGGATCCCCGACCTGGCCACCATCGACTGGAACATGCCGGTGATGGACGGGCTCCAGTTCGTCTCCGCCGTCCGCACCAACCCGGCGTGGCGGTCGATGACCATGATGATGGTCACCTCGGAGAGCGAGCACACCCAGATCGTCCGCGCCCTGGCCGCCGGCGCGCACGAGTACGTGATCAAGCCGTTCACCGCCGACGCCATCCGCGACAAGCTCGCGCTGCTCGGCCTGCTCCCGCAGGAGATCGCCCTGTGACGACCACCGACACCGGCCAGCGGCGTCGCGCCACCGACGCGCGCCTGGTCATCACCGACCTGATCGACGAGGCGACCGTCGAGTCGATCGCCGCCGAGGCGTGGGTCGCGCTCGTCGGCGAGGACGAGGTCCTCGTCCCGCTCCCCGGCGACCTCCCGGTCGACATCCTGTCCGGCTGGGTCGACATCGTCGGCCCGTGGACCGGCAGCGTCGTCCTGACCACCGCCCGCAGCACGGCCGAGGAGCTCTCCCGCGCCCTGCTGCGGGAGGCGACCCCCGCGGCGCTCGACGACGAGGACGTCGCCGACGCCTTCGGCGAGATCGCCAACGTGGTCGGTGGAAACGTCAAGGCAGCGCTGCCGGGCCCCTCGGCCCTCAGCCTGCCCCAGGTGGGCAACGCGCCGCTGGTCCGCAACCAGGCCGACGTGTGCCGCATCGATGTGCTGTGGCGCGGCGAACCCGTCGCCATCTCGGTGCAGGGCGCACTCCCGCCCCTGCCCGGCTCTACCCCTTCCGCGAGAACGAGGTGTCCTGAGTGAAGATCCTGATCGCCGACGACAGCCGCGTCATGCGGCAGATCGTCATCCGCACGCTGCGCCAGGCCGGCTACGACGACCACGACATCGTCGAGGCCGAGGACGGCGCCGACGCGCTGGCCAAGGTCTCGTCCGAGCAGCCCGACCTGGTGCTGTCGGACTGGAACATGCCGAACATGACCGGCATCGAGTGCCTGCAGGCGCTGCGTGCCTCCGGCTCGGCCGTCCCCTTCGGCTTCGTCACCTCCGAGGGCTCCCCGGAGATGCGGGAGAAGGCCGCCAACGCCGGCGCCCTCTTCCTCATCGCCAAGCCCTTCACCGAGGACACCTTCAAGGAGCACCTGGACGAGGTGATCGCATGACCGCGCCCACGACGGGTGTGCCGCTGCCCGCAGCCAAGGACATCCGCGACATGCTGACCGGCCTGGTCGGGAAGCCGGTGAACGTCTCCCCGGGGGCGCCGGTCACCCCGACCCCGGAGAAGCCCGTGGCCGTCGCGGTCTACGTCGACCCGCACATGGCCGTCAACGCCCTGTGCCTGATGGACCTCGGTGCCTCGGCCTACACCGGCGGTGCGCTGGCCCTCCTGCCCCCCGGCGGGTGCCAGGACGCCGTCGAGGAGGACGGCGAGCTGACCGGCATGCAGCTCGAGGCGCTGCACGAGGTGGTGAACGTGCTCTCCGCGCTGTTCAACACCCCGGGCGCACCGCACTCCAAGCTGCACAAGCTCTACGCCCCGGGCGAGGAGCTCCCCGGCGACCTCGCCGGGATGCTCGCGGCCTTCAACCGGGTGGACCTCGCCCTCGAGGTGCCCACCTACGGCAAGGGAGCCATCTCCTTCGTCGTGCCGTGACGCGGTGGCACTGCGGTCCTCCGGACCGCACCGCGGCCAGGTGCCGTTCCCGACGGTCGTTGAGCCGCTGCGTCGTCCCTGCGCGGACCCCTCCGGGGCCCACTCGGGACGACCGTGCAAGCACACCGGACCCCCGTTGCTCTTCGGAGCAGCGGGGGTCTCGTGCGTGTTGCACGTGGAACGTCAGGTGAGCGCGGGCTGGCGGTCGCCGGTCCCCGTGGGCAGGCAGGCCCAGACGTGCTTGCGGTCCTCGTCCACGTACCAGCCGTGGGCCACCGACAAGCGGGCCACCAGCTGCAACCCCATGCCGCCCTCGGAGGGGTCGCGGTCGACCGTGGGGGCGGGCATCGCCTGCGGGGCCCGGTCGCTCACGTCGAGCAGCCAGCCACCGCTGCCGGCGACGACGGTGGCGACGACGGGGGTCTCGCCGTGGCGGAGCGCATTGGAGGCCAGCTCGTCGAACGCCAGCACCAGCTGCTCGCCGGAGGCCTCGTCGGCGGGGAGCTGCTCGACGTCGCGCAACCGCGACCGCAGCCCCGCCCGGGCTGCCGGGAGCTCCGCGAGGGTACGGAGCCGCCAGCGCCACACCTCGCCGCGCCCGTCCGGTAGCGGGCGGACCGGCCACGCGAGTCGCCCCATGCCTCCCCCTCGACTCGGGTCCTCGACCGTCCGGGGGTTCCCCGTCCGCGACGGCGTCAACCCCGCACCACCCGGTTCCGGCTCCCTGTGGCGCGGCTCACGTCTCCTCGTGAGGGGGACGGCGCCCGGCCCCGGGATTGCGATCCGTCCCGGGACCGGTCACCCTCTGGACCAGGTGCTGCCGATGGCGCGGCCGAGCGGGTGGAGCGATCGGCATGGCGCGGGAGGAGGCCATCGTCTCGGCGCAGGGTGATCTCCTGCGCCAGGCGGTGGAGGGGATGGAGCGGCCCCTCGTCGTTCTCGACGAGCAGTGGCGCATCCTCTACATCAACCCCGCCGGCGCGCGGATGCTGGACCGGACGCCGGGGAGCCTGCTGGGGCGCCAGATCTGGGGGCAGTTCCCCGGGTCGGCCGGTGGGCCGTTCGAGCGGCTCTGCCGCGGGGTCCGCGGCAGCGGCCGGCCGGACGGCGTGGAGGCGTGGTCCGGGCGTCTCGGCCGCTGGCTGCGCGCCGACGCCTTCCTGACCGACGCCGGCCTGGTCCTCAGCTACGACGACATCACCGAGCGCCGCCGCGCCGAGGAGGAGCTGGTCGCCGCGGTCGCCGCGCGCGAGGAGGCCGCCGCCGAGGCCGCCCGGGCCGCACGCGAGGCCGAGGAGACGGGCCGGCACCTGATGCTCCTGGGCGACATCAGCCAGGAGATGACCTCGACGCTCGACACCGACGAGGCCGCGAGCCGGTTCGCCGCCACGGTGGTCCCGCTGCTCGCCGACTGGTGCCTGGTGAGCGTCGTCGACCCCGACGGCACCCGGCGCGACGTGGGCCGGGCGCACCGCGACCCGGCCATGCGGGAGGCGATGCACCGGTACGCCGACGCGCGGGTCGCCTCCAACGACGCCAGCGCACCGGTACCGGTGGCGCTGCGGCACGCCGAGCCGGTGGTCATCGCGCGGCTCACCGAGCAGCACCTCGAGACGATGATCCGCGACGACGAGAGCCGCGCGGCGCTCGCCCCGCTGGCCCCCACCGCCGTCGCGACCTTCCCCCTGATCGCCCGCGGCGAGGTCTTCGGCGCCTTCACCCTGGTCAACGGCGTCGAGCGTGGTCCGCACACACCGGTGGAGCTCCGGACGGCCGAGATCGCCTCGCGGCGAGCCGCGCTGGCCCTGGACAACGCCCGGCTGGTCACCCTCAACCACCAGGTGGCCGAGCGGCTGCAGCTGAGCCTGCTCTCGCCGCCGGTGCAGCCCGACCACCTGGAGCTGGCGGTGCGCTACCGCCCGGCGACGCGCGGCGTCTCCATCGGGGGCGACTGGTACGACGCCTTCCTGCAGCCCGACGGCGACACGGTGCTCGTCATCGGCGACGTGATGGGCCACGACGTCGCGGCGGCCGCCGCCATGGGCCAGATCAAGACGCTCGTGCGGGCCATCGCGTTCGACCGGCTGGAGGAGCCGGCGGGGCTGCTCAACCGGGTGGACAACGCGCTCGTGGGGCTCGCGGTGCCGGCGATGGCCACCGCGCTCGTGTGCCGCATCGAGCAGGGGGCCGCCGAGCGGGCCGCGGGGGTCCGCCGCCTGCACTGGGCCTCGGCGGGGCATCCCGACCCCCTGCTCCTGCTCGGCGACGGCGAGGTGCTCGACCTCGCCGTCCAGGTCGGCCCGCCGCTGGGGTCGGGCTGGGTGGAGCACCTGGCCGACGGCGTCGCGCTGCTCCCCGACGGCAGCACCCTCGTGCTCTTCACCGACGGGCTCTTCGAGCGCCGCGGGGAGCTGCTGGACGACGGCCGGGAGCGGCTGCGCGCCGTGCTGGCCCGCTCGGCCGGGCTCTCGCTGGGGGAGCTGTGCGACCGGCTGCTGGAGGAGATGCTCGGCCCGGGCGTCGAGGACGTCGCCGTCCTGGCGGTGCGGGCGCACCCGGTGGACCGCCCCCGGCCCGCCGAGGCCGGCCCGGAGGTGCTGCCGGCCCTGGTCGGCCCGCCCGGGTGAGCGACCCCGAGCTCAGTCGGGGTGGCGCAGCAGGTACCGGCCGAAGTGCGGCACGGTGAAGGCGATCTGCCCGCGCTCGGCGGAGTAGACCAGCCCCTTCTTGATCAGCGAGTCGCGGGCGGGCGAGAGAGACGCGGGCTTGCGGCCGAGCGAGACGGCGACCTCGGACGTCGCCACCGCCGCGCCGCCGGGTCCCCCCAGCTCGGCCATCGCGTGCATGTACTCCCGCTCGGCGGGGGTGGCCCGGTCGTAGCGGGAGCCGAAGAACCCCACGGCGAGCTCGGCCTCGGCCACGGGCGCGGCCATGGCGACGTCGGCGGCCGTGATGGGGGAGGAGGCGGCGACGTCCCAGGTGACCTTGCCGTAGGCCTGCACGAAGTAGGGGTAGCCGTCAGCCGCCTCGTACAGGGCGTCCAGGGCGGCCGGGTCGAAGGTGACGTCCTCCCGCTCGGCCGGGGCGAGCAGTGCGCGGTCGGCGGCAGCGCGCTCCAGCCGGTCGATGCGCAGGTAGCGGAAGAGCCGCTCCGAGTAGCTCTTGGACGCCGACAGGACGGCGGGCAGGTGGGGCAGCCCGGCGCCCACGACGATGAGCGGGGCACCCTGCTGCGACAGCTCGTGGCAGGCGGCGCAGATCGCCGACACGTCGTCGGCCTGGATGTCCTGCATCTCGTCGATGAACAGGGCGATCCCGCTGCCGATGTCGGCGGCGACCCCGGCGGCGTCGCTGAGCAGCTCCACCAGGTCGATCTCCATGTCGCCGGAGTCGGCCCGGCCGGTGGCGGCGGGCACGTCGATGCCGGGCTGCCAGCGGTCGCGCACCTTCGACTCGGCCGCGTTCACCCGCTGGGCGAAGGCCTTCACCACGCCGAGCACCTCGGCGACCGACTCCTGGTCGCCGTGCCGCGGGCCCAGCTCCCGCAGCGCCATGTGCAGCGCGGAGGAGATCGGCCGGCGCAGCGACTGGTCGGGCCGCGCCTCGATCTTGCCGGTGCCCCACCCGCGGGAGATCGCCGCGGAGCGGAGCTGGTTGAGCAGCACGGTCTTGCCCACGCCGCGCAGCCCGGTGAGGACCAGCGACCGCTCGGGGCGGCCGCGGGCGATGCGCTCCAGGACGACGTCGAACGCCTGCAGCTCGTCGTCGCGGCCGGCCAGCTCGGGCGGGCGCTGGCCGGCGCCGGGGGCGTAGGGGTTCCGCACGGGATCCATGGCGAGCACCGTATGGGCTTCTCTAGCGCCGGCCGTAGAGATCCGTAGAACCGGCTGATCGCGTGTCGCGCGGGGGCGGGCGGGGCCGGTGGTGCGCCGGAACCCTCCGTCGAGCCCTGCCTAGCGCTCTCTAGCCCTCCTGCTAGACAGCGCGATAGGCGGGTCGAGAGGACGGGTGGCCCCGTCGTGAGGTGCATCTGCGGCTCTCTAGCTCAGCCGCTAGACGGCTGCAGACGCCGTCAGACCCCACGATCGCCGGGGGCCGGCGCTAGCGTGACCGCGTGATCACGTTCCTGCTCAAGGTCGTCATCTTCGCGGCGGCCTTCTACGGGCTGACCTACTTCGACGTGCTCCCGGGCCTGGAGGTGGTGCCCAACACCGACGGGCCGCTGGGGGAGTACGGCAGTTACCTGTGGATCGGGCTGATCTTCGGCGTCGTCAACGCCCTGGTCGGACCGGTCCTGCGGCTGCTCTCGCTCCCGTTCGTGCTGCTGACCCTCGGGCTGTTCCTGCTCGTGATCAACGCCGCGCTCCTCGGGCTCACGGCGGCGATCACCGACCGGCTGACCATCGACGGTTTCCTCACCGCCGTGATCGGCGGCCTCATCCTCGCCGTCGTCGGCTGGGTCGCCGACCAGCTCCTGGACCGCTGACCGCGTCGCCGTGACGGCGGTCTCGGCGGGCAGTAGCGTGGCCTTTCATGGCCAGTGACACCGGAGTCGCACCGGAGACCCCGGTGCGCGACCGGGACGGCGGCCCGGCGGGCGGCTCTCTCACCGAGCTCGCCGCCCTCGAGGCCGGCCGCGACGAGAAGAAGCAGTTGCTGCGGAAGGCGGCCGCGCTGGCCGTCGCCGAGGCCGAGCGCGGGGGGGCGGCGCTCCCGCCCGGGTGCACCGCCGACGCCCTCCCGGCGTTCTTCCGCCGCTACTACTGGAGCGAGCCCGCCGAAGAGGTGCTGGGCAGCGATCCCGCCGACCTCGCCGCCCTCGCGCTCGGGCACCTGGCGCTGGCCGAGGTCCGGCTGCCAGGCGTCGCGACCGTCGACGTGCGCGGGGTGCCGGGTGGCCGGGGTGCCGGCCGCACCGTCATCCGGCTGGTCACCGACGACATGCCCTACCTGGTCGACTCGGTCACCGCGGAGGTCACGCGGCAGGGGTTCGCGCTCGAGCACGTCGTGCACCCGGTCGTCGTGCTGCGCCGTGACGTCCGCGGGCGGGTGCTCGCCTTCTGCGACAGCGGGGACGTCGCCGCCTGCGGGCCCGACGCGGTCGCGGAGTCCTGGATGGCGGTCGTCCTCGACGGTCCCCTGGACGGCGAGGCCGCCGGCGACCTGGTGGCCGGGCTGCGCACCGTCCTGGACGACGTGCGCGCGGTGCACGAGGACGCCGGGCGGATGCGGGCCCGGCTGCGCGAGCTGGCGGCGCGGCTGGAGGAGCGCGGCGGCGCCCCGGCCGACGTCGACGACGCCGCGGACGACCCGGCCGAGGCGGCCGCGCTGCTCCGGTGGCTGGCCGACGGCAACTTCGTGCTGCTGGGCGCCCGCGAGGTGACCGTCTCCGACGGCGACGGGGGGCAGCTCGCCGTCCAGCCGGTCGCGGGCACCGGGCTGGGCGTGCTCCGCAGCGACACCGGCATGGGCGGCACCTCCGGCAGCACCCCGGAGGCCGGCACCGCCCCGGTGGACCACCTGCTCACCGTCACCAAGGCCGACAACCGCTCGACGGTGCACCGACGGGCGTGGCTCGACCTCGTCGGGGTCACGCTGCCCGGCGACCGGGACGGGGTGCGGCGGCAGTGCCGGTTCGTGGGCCTGTTCCCCACGTCGGCGTACACGACCAGCGTCCTCGACGTCCCCCTCGTGCGGCGCCGGGTGGCCGAGGTCGTCGCCCGCTCCGGCGTGCCGTCGGACAGCCACACCGGCAAGGAGCTGCTCGACGTCCTGGAGACCTACCCCCGCGACGAGCTGATGCAGGTGGGGGCCGACCAGCTGCTGCCCGTCGCGCTGGCGGTGCTGCACCTGCAGGAGCGGCGGCAGACCCGGCTGTTCCTGCGCCGCGACCCCACCGGCCGGTTCTGGTCGGCCCTGGTCTACCTCCCGCGCGACCGCTACACCACCGAGGTGCGCACCCGCATGCAGCAGCTGCTGCTCGAGCGCCTGGGTGGCACCAGCATCGAGTTCACCGCCCGGTCCACCGAGTCGGTGCTGGCCCGGCTGCACTTCGTCGTCCGGCCGCCGGTGGGCCGCCGGGGCGCCCAGCAGCAGGTCGACGTCGACGTGGAGGCGCTGCAGGCCGAGCTCGCCGCCGCGGCCCGCAGCTGGACCGACGAGCTCTCCGACGCGCTGGCCGCGCGCTTCGGCGTCGACGCCGAGAAGGTGTTCGCGCGGATCGCCGACGCCTTCCCGGCCGCCTACCAGGAGGACTTCCCCGCCGAGCGCGCCGTCGAGGACCTCGTCCGCCTGGACGCGCTGGCCCCCGGCGACCTGGCGCTGCGGCTCTGGACGCCCACCGGCGCGGCGCCGGGGGAGCGGCGGCTCACCGTCTACCGGGTCGGTGAGCGGCTGCTGCTCTCGCAGATCCTGCCCATGCTGCAGAACATGGGCGTCGACGTCGTCGACGAGCGGCCGTACGAGATCGACCGCATCGGCGCGCCGCCCACCTGGATCTACGACTTCGGCGTCGCCGTCCCGGCGGTCGAGCTGCCCCTGCTGCGCTCCCTGCCGGAGCGGTTCACCGAGGCCGTCGGCGCGGTGTGGCGGGGCGAGGCCGAGGACGACGGCCTCGGCGCGCTCGTCATGCTCGCCGGCCTGAACTGGCGGCAGGTCACGGTCGTGCGCGCCTACGTGCAGTGGCTGCGCCAGGCGGGCCTGCCGTTCAGCCAGTCCTACGTGGAGCAGACCCTGGCGGCCCACCCCGGTGTGGTCGCCCGGTTGGTGGCGCTCTTCGAGACCCGCTTCTCGCCGGGCCGGGTCACCGGACGGGACGCCCGGCAGGCCGACCTGGTCGAGGCGCTCCGCCGCTCCATCGGCGAGGTCGCCTCCCTCGACGCCGACCGCGTGCTCAGCTCCCTGCTGGCCGCGGTCACCGCGACCCAGCGGACGACCTACTACGCCTCGACGCCCGAGCGGCCCACCACGCTCGCGCTCAAGCTGGCCCCCGCCGAGGTGCCCGACCTGCCCGAGCCCCGCCCGGCGCACGAGGTCTGGGTCAGCTCGCCGCGCGTGATGGGCGTGCACCTGCGGTTCGGCAAGGTGGCGCGCGGCGGGCTGCGCTGGTCCGACCGGCGCGAGGACCTGCGCACCGAGGTGCTGGGCCTGGTCAAGGCGCAGATGGTCAAGAACACCGTCATCGTCCCCACCGGCGCCAAGGGCGGCTTCGTCGTCAAGCGCCCGCCCGGGGACGGCGCCTCCCGCGAGGAGGTGCTCGCCGAGGGCCAGGCCTGCTACCGGCTGTTCGTCGGCGCGCTGCTCACGCTCACCGACAACCTCGTCGACGGCCGGGTGGTGCCGCCGCCGAAGGTGGTCCGGCACGACGGTGACGACAGCTACCTCGTCGTCGCCGCCGACAAGGGGACGGCGACGTTCTCCGACCTGGCCAACGAGGTGGCGCTCGAGCGCGGCTACTGGCTCGGTGACGCCTTCGCCAGCGGCGGCTCGGTCGGCTACGACCACAAGGCCATGGGCATCACCGCCCGGGGCGCCTGGGAGTCGGTCACCCGGCACTTCCGCGAGCTGGGCGTCGACGTCCAGCGGGAAGACTTCACCGTCGTCGGCATCGGCGACTGCTCCGGCGACGTCTTCGGCAACGGCATGCTGCTGTCCAAGCACATCCGGCTCGTGGCGGCGTTCGACCACCGGCACGTCTTCGTCGACCCGTCGCCCGACGCGGCGGCGTCCTTCGCCGAGCGCCGGCGGCTGTTCGACCTGCCCCGGTCCTCGTGGGCCGACTACGACGCAGGCCTGATCAGCGCCGGCGGCGGGGTGTGGCCCCGGACGGCGAAGTCGGTGCCGGTCTCCGAGCAGATGCGGGCCGCGCTCGGCCTGCCCGGCGGCGTGACGGCGCTGAGCCCGGTCGAGCTGATCCGCGCGGTGCTGCTCGCCCCGGTGGACCTGCTGTTCAACGGCGGTATCGGCACCTACGTCAAGGCGGCCGGTGAGAGCCACCTGGAGGTCGGCGACAAGGCCAACGACGCCGTGCGGGTCGACGGCCGGCAGCTGCGGGCGCGGGTGGTGGGGGAGGGCGGCAACCTCGGCCTGACCCAGCGGGGCCGGGTGGAGTACGCGCTCGCCGGTGGCCGGGTGAACACCGACGCCATCGACAACTCCGCGGGCGTGGACACCTCCGACCACGAGGTCAACATCAAGATCGCGCTGAACCGGGTGGTCGACGAGGGGCGGATCCACGCCGAGGGCCGGGCGGCGCTGCTCGGCGAGATGGCCGACGACGTCGCTGCCGCCGTCCTCACCGACAACCACGCGCAGAACGCGACCCTCGCCGGGGAGGCCGCGGCGGCGCGCAGCCTCATGGACTCGCACGAGCGGTTCATCCGCTCCCTGGAGCGCTCGGGACGGCTCAACCGCGCGGTCGAGGCGCTGCCCGACGACCGCGGGCTCACCGAGCGCCGCCGCGACGGGCAGGCGTTGACCAGCCCGGAGCTCTCGGTGCTGCTGGCCTACGCCAAGCTGCAGACCGGGGACGCGGTGCTCGCCTCCCCGCTGCCGGACGACCCGGCGCTGGAGGAGCTGCTGGTCGGCTACTTCCCCGCCCCGCTGCGCGACCGGTTCCCCGTGGCGGTCACCAGCCACCCGCTGCGCCGAGAGATCATCGCGACGGCCCTGACGAACCGGGCGGTCAACATCGCCGGCGTCACCGGGCTGTTCCGGCTCACCGAGGAGACGGGGGTGCCGCTGCCGGCCGTCGTCCGCGCGCACGCGGTGGCCCGCGCGGTCTTCGGCATCGACGCGATGTGGGACGCCGTCCGCCCGCTGGACAACCGGGTCTCCGCCGCCGTGCAGGTCGAGGCGCGCACCGAGGCCACCCGGCTGGCCGAGCGGGCGACGCGCTGGCTGCTGCGCCAGCCGGAGCTCACCGCCGAGGACGCGCCCCCCCTCGCGGAGGTGGTCGACCGCTTCGGGCCCGCCGTCACCCAGGTGGAGGCGGGGCTCCCCGGCTGGCTGCTGGGCGGCGAGGCGGAGGCGTTCGCATCGCGCGCCGCCCGGCTGCAGGAGGCCGGCCTGCCCGCGGAGCTGGCCGCCCGCGTCGCGTCGGCGCCGCTGCTGCCGGCCGCGCTGGACCTCGCCGTGGTCGCCGAGCGGACCGGTGCGCCGGTGACCCTGGCCGGCCAGGTCATGCAGGGCCTCGCCGACCGGCTGGGCCTGGTGGCCCTGCGCGAGCAGGTCATCGCGCTGCCCCGGGACCGGCGCTGGCCCTCGATGGCCCGGGCCTCGCTGCGGGACGACCTCGCCATGGAGCAGTCCTCGCTGACCGAGGACGTGCTGGGCCTCCGGGCCAGGGACGACGAGGGGGCCGGCGAGCTGGTCGGCCGGTGGGCGGAGGGCTGGGACGCCGCGCAGCGCCGCGCGGCGGCCCAGCTGGCCGACATCACCGCCGGCGAGCGGCACGAGCTCGCCGAGCTGCTCGTCGCCGTCCGGACGCTGCGCGGGCTGCGGAAGCGGCGCCAGGCCCGGCGCGTGCCGCGGCCCGCGGGGACCTGAGCGCACCGCCGGGTCGCCGCTGACCGGCCCGTTCGTCACGGGAGCGTCACCCTCGGCACGGTTCGCGCGCTCCGCGGCGGGCACGGTGGGGAGGACCGCTGCCGACCGACCGCGAGGACCGCCCGTGCCGCTCCGCCCGCTCGACCCCGTCGACGGTTACCTGCCCATCGAGGACCACGGTCTCATCGGGGACGGCGTCACCTGCGCGCTCGTCGCCCGGGACGGCTCCATCCCGTGGCTCTGCCTGCCGACGTTCGACGGCGATCCGTTCGTCGCGGGGCTGCTGGACGCGCAGCGGGGCGGCACCTTCGCCGTCACGCCCGTGGGGCTCCGGGAGGCCGCCCAGCGCTACCTGCCCGGCACCGGCATCCTGGTGACCGAGCTGCACACCGCCGACGGCGTCCTCGAGCTCACCGACTGCCTGCCGCTGCGCTCGGGCGCCGACCTCGCCGAGTCGGTCCCCGCCGGGCGGGGGGAGATCCTGCGCAGCGCCCGGGTGCTGTCCGGGTCGGTGGAGGTCGACGTCCGGCTGGCGCCCAAGGACGGCGTCCAGGTGCGCTCCGAGCTCGGCGCCTGGCGGATCCGGTGGCCCGCCCGGCCCGCCATGGAGCTGCTCCTGTGGTGCTCCCACCCGCTGACGCTCACCGGCGACGGCGCGATCGCCGGACGGGCCCGGCTCGAGGCGGGGGAGCGGCTCACCGTCATGCTGCAGTGGTCGGGGCACACGCACACGCGCGTGCGCAGCGACCCGCAGCGGCGGATCGACCAGACCACGGCGGCCTGGCGCGACTGGTCGGGGCGGCTGACCTACAGCGGGCCGCAGCAGGAGCTGGTCACGCGCTCGGCGCTGACCCTCAAGCTCCTCGACCACGTGCCGACCGGGGCGGTGATGGCCGCGGCCACCTCGTCCCTGCCCGAGGGCATCGGCGGGGAGCGGAACTGGGACTACCGCTACACCTGGGTGCGCGACGCGGCCTTCACCGGCTACGCGCTCAACCGCATCGGCATGGACGAGGAGTCGCACGCCTTCCTGGCCTGGACGCTGCGCAACGTCGAGCGGCGCGGTGGGGTGGACATCATGTACACCCTCGACGGCGAGCCCCCGGCGACCGAGTGGCTGGACGCCTCGCTGTCGGGCTACCGCGGCTCCTCCCCGGTCCGCTGGGGCAACGGCGCCGCCCGGCAGGTGCAGAACGACGTCTACGGCGAGCTGCTGGACGTCGCCTACCAGTGGGTGCGCGGCGGCGGCGAGGTCGGCGAGACGCTCTGGCTGTCGCTGCAGCGGCTGGCCGAGCAGGCGATCGCCCAGTGGACGACGCCGGACAACGGCATCTGGGAGATCCGCGACGCCGGGCGGCCGTTCACCTACTCGGTGGCGATGTGCCACGTCGCCGTCGACCGGGCGCTGCGGATCGCCGACCAGCTGGGGCTCCCGCACCCGCGCGAGCGCTGGCGGACCGAGGCCGACCGGATCCACCGCACGCTACTGGAGCAGGCGTGGGACCCCGACCGGGGCACGTTCACCGAGCACCTGGCCGCCCCCGGGCAGACCGACCGCGGCGGGCTGGACGGCTCGCTGCTGAGCCTGCCGCTGCGCCGGATCATCCCCGCCGACGACCCCCGGATGGTCGCCACCACCGAGGCGGTCCGCCGCCACCTGGACGCCGGGGACGGCCTGCTCTACCGGTACCTGCACACGGAGTCGCCCGACGGCCTGCAGGGCACCGAGGGCGCCTTCCTGCTCTGCAGCTTCTGGCTGGTCGACAACCTCGCCGGGCAGGGCCGCCTCGAGGAGGCCCACGACCTGTACGACTCGCTGTGCGGCCGGGCCAACGAGCTCGGCCTGCTCGCCGAGGAGATCGACCCGTCGACCGGGGCCTTCCTCGGCAACTTCCCGCAGGCGTTCAGCCACGTCGGGGTCATCGCGAGCGGGTGGAACCTCGCCCGGGCGGAGGGGGAGAAGGCATGAAGCGGTCGTTCGTCGTCCTCGGTGGGAGCGGTGACCTGACCGGCCGGCTGCTGCTGCCGGGGCTCGCCGAGCTGTTCGCCGCCGGCGTGCTGGACGAGGAGGTCGACGTCCTCGCGGTGAGCCGGGAGGACTGGACCGACGCCGAGTACCAGGAGTGGGCGCGCCGCCGGCTGGACGCCCACGCCGGGCACGTCCCCGCCGCGACCCGGGAGCGGGTCGTCTCGCGGCTGGGCTACCTCCGCGGCGACGTCACCGTGCCGGGGGACCTCCGGCGGGCGCTGGACCGGGTCGGTGACGTGCCGGTGGTCTACCTGGCCCTCCCCAACACGGTCTTCCGCCCGACCCTGGAGGCGCTTTCGGAGGTCGGCCTGCCCGAGGGCGGGATCGTCGCCGTCGAGAAACCCTTCGGCCGGGATCGCGCCGACGCGGCCGAGCTCAACCGCATCCTCCACCGGCTGGCGCCCGAGGACGCGGTGTTCCGCATCGACCACTTCCTGGCCAAGCAGACGGTGCTCAACGTCCTCGGCCTGCGCTTCGCCAACCGGCTGTTCGAGCCGGTGTGGAACGCCGGCCACGTCGAGTCGGTGGAGATCGTGTTCGACGAGACGCTGGGGCTGGAGGGGCGGGCCGGCTACTACGACACCGCCGGCGCGCTGCGGGACATGCTGCAGAACCACCTGCTCCAACTGCTCGCGCTGGTGGCGATGGAGCCGCCGCTGGCCGTCGACGCGGCGGGGCTCTCCTCCCGCAAGGGGGACGTGCTGCGCGCCGTCCGGCCGCCGGCCGACATGGCGGCGGGCAGCATCCGGGCCCGGTACACCGCCGGCACCGTCGGCGAGCGGCAGCTGCCCGACTACGCCACCGAGGACGGCGTGGACCCGGACCGCGGGACCGAGACCTACGCCGAGCTCACGGTGACCGTCGACAACTGGCGGTGGGCGGGAGTGCCGTTCCGGCTCCGGTCGGGCAAGGCGCTGGGCGTGGACCGCCGGGAGATCGTCGTCCGGTTCCGCCCCGTGCCGCACCTCGCCTTCACCGACGAGGACCCGGAGCCCGACGTGCTCCGCATGCGCCTGGACCCCGACGGCATCTCGCTCGAGGTCAACCTCAACGGCGCCGGTGACCCCTTCGACCTCGAGCGGCGGGCCCTGGACATCGGGCTGGCGCCGGCCGGGTTGTCGGCCTACGGCCTGCTGCTGCGGGAGATGCTGGGCGGCGACGCCGCCCTGTCCATCAGCGATGTCGAGGCCGAGGAGTCGTGGCGCATCGTGGAGCCCGTCCTCGCCGCGTGGGCCGCCGGCGAGGTGCCGCTGCGGGAGTACCCCGCGGGCTCCGACGGCCCCACCCCGTCCCATCCGGGGGTGTCTAGGGGCGCGGCTAGAGAGACGTAGACGACGTCAGAGGGCGGGCCGGCGCTCGCCGAAGCGGGTGGCCTGCTCGAACGCGTGCCCCACCTCGAGCACCCGCCGGTCGGCCCGCGCGGGGCCGACCACCTGCAGACCGACCGGCAGGCCGTCGGGGGTGAAGCCGCCGGGCACCGAGAGCGCCGGGCAGCCGGTGGGGGAGAGGAGCGTGCACGACCGCATCCACGCCAGGTAGTTCTCCTGCGGCACCCCGGCGATCTCGGTCGGGTACTCCCACTCGACGGGGAAGGGGAGCACCTGCGTCGTCGGCGCGAGCAGCACGTCGAAGCGGGTGAAGAACTCGGCCATCCGCTCGTACAGCCGGGTGTGCAGCTTCTCCGCGCGCGCGACGTCGGCACCGCTGAGCGCCTCGCCCTTGGCCACGTTCCAGCGGATCGACTCCTTGACCTGGTCGGGGTGCGCGCGCACGACGTCGCCCAGCTGAGCCTCGAAGATCCAGGCGCGCAGCGTGCCGAACACCTCGTCGGCGTCGTCCAGGTCGGGGCAGTCCTCCTCGACGACGGCGCCGAGCTCGCTGAACACCCCCAGCGAGGCGGCCAGCGTCGCGGTGATCGCCGGGTCCACCGCCACGCGGCCGCCCAGGTCGGGGGCCCAGGCGACGCGCAGCCCGTCGAGCCGCTCGGGCAGCGGCGCGGCGAAGCCGGCCCCGGGCTCCTCCAGGGCGATCGGCACCCGCGGGTCGGGCCCGGCGGTGGCCGACAGCTGCAGCGCCACGTCGGCGACGGTGCGGCCCATCGGACCCTGCACCGACAGCTGCGCCCAGCCCAGCGGCGCGGGCCACGTCGGCACCCGCCCGGGGGTGGGCCGGAGCCCGACGACGTTGCAGAACGCCGCCGGGTTGCGCAGGGAGCCGCCCATGTCGCTGCCCTCGGCCAGCGGCACGAACCCGGCCGCGAGCGCGGCGGTCGCGCCGCCGCTGGACCCGCCGGCCGAGAGCCCGTGCCGGTAGGGGTTGTGGGTCACGCCGAACACCGGGTTGAAGGTGTGCGAGCCGGCCGCGAACTCGGGCACGTTGGTCTTGCCGATCCGGATCGCCCCGGCACCCACCAGCCGCGACACCACGAGCTCGTCGGCGTCGGGCACGGCGTCGGCCAGCACCGGTGAGCCGCAGGTGGTGCGCATGCCGCCGGTGGCGTGGGTGTCCTTGTGCGCGACCGGGAGCCCGTGCAGGGGGCCGAGCGGGCGGCCGGCGGCCTGTGCGGCGTCGGCGGCGTCGGCGGCGGCCCGGGCCCCCTCGGGGTCGAGGGTGACGACGGCGTTCACCTGCGGGTCCAGCCGCTCGATGCGGCGCAGGTGGGCTTCCAGCAGCTCGCGTGCCGACACCTGCCGGTCGCGGACGAGGGCGGCCAGCTCGGTCGCGGGACGGGTGCAGAGGTCGTCGTCGTCGGTCACCGGGGCAGCCTGCCAGAAACCCGCCCGCGCGGTCCCGCCGACCGGGGGGAACGATGGGAACGATGACCGAGGAACGCGACCCCGCCGGCGACCCCACCTTCGAGGGCTCCACCTTCGACGCCCTGGGCCTGCGCCCGGAGCTGCTGCAGGCGCTCACCGCCCTCGGCTACGAGGAGCCCACACCCATCCAGCTGCAGGCGATCCCGCCGCTGGCCGAGGGGCGAGACCTGCTCGGCCAGGCCGCCACCGGCACCGGCAAGACCGCGGCGTTCTCGCTGCCCGTGCTGCAGCGGATGCCGGCGCACCGCACCGACCGGTCCCCGGTCGCGCTGGTGCTGGTGCCCACCCGCGAGCTCGCCGTCCAGGTGTCGGAGGCGCTGCACCGCTACGGCCGCGACCTGGGCGCCCGCGTGCTGCCCGTCTACGGCGGCGCCCCCATCGTGCGGCAGCTGCGCTCCCTGGAGTCGGGGGTCGACGTCGTCGTCGCCACGCCCGGGCGCGCCCTCGACCTGGTCAACCGCGGCGCGCTGCAGCTCGGCGAGATCGCCACCGTCGTGCTCGACGAGGCCGACGAGATGCTGGACATGGGCTTCGCCGAGGACCTCGAGGCGCTCCTCGACGAGACGCCGGAGGAGCGGCAGACGGTGCTCTTCTCGGCGACCATGCCGCGCCGGCTCGACGCGCTGGCCCGCCGCCACCTCTCCGACCCGGTCCGGATCACCATCGCCCGGGAGCGGGCCGCGCCCGGCACCGCGCCCCGCATCCGGCAGACCGCCTACGTGGTGCCCCGGGGCGCCAAGGCGGCCGCCCTCGGCCGGATCCTCGACGTCGAGGCGCCGACCGCGGCGATCGTGTTCTGCCGCACCCGCGAGGAGGTCGACTCCCTCACCGAGACGCTGAACGGCCGCGGGTACCGGGCCGAGGCGCTGCACGGCGGCATGAGCCAGGAGCAGCGCGACCGGGTGATGGGCCGGCTCCGCGGGGGGACGGCGGAGCTGCTGGTGGCCACCGACGTCGCGGCGCGCGGGCTGGACATCGAGCAGCTCACCCACGTCGTCAACTACGACGTGCCGTCGGCGCCGGAGTCCTACGTGCACCGCATCGGCCGGGTGGGCCGGGCCGGCCGCGAGGGCGTGGCGATCACCCTGGCCGAGCCCCGGGAGCACCGGATGCTCAAGACGATCGAGCGGGTCGCGGGCGCGCCGATCGCCGTGGAGAAGGTGCCCACGGTCGCCGACCTCCGCACCCGTCGGCTGGACCTCACCCGCGCCGCGCTGCGGGAGAGCCTGCTCACCGACGACCTGGACCGCTTCCGCGTCGTCGTCGAGACGCTCACCGACGAGTTCGACCTGGTCGAGGTCGCCCTCGCCGCGGTCAAGCTGGCCCACGAGGCGACCGGGCCGGTGGGCGACGACGAGGAGGAGATCCCGCAGGTCTCCTTCCGGCCGGAGCGGGACGGCGGCCGCCCCGGTGGGGGCCGGGACGGCGGCGGCAGGCGGGAGGAGCGCCCCGGCCGCCCGGCAGGGCGCCCCGGCGGCGGGCCGGCCGCGCGGCTGTTCGTCGGGGTGGGCCGGGATGCCGGCATCCGCCCCGGTGACCTGGTCGGGGCCATCACGGGCGAGACCGGGCTCACCGGGCGCGACGTCGGGTCGATCGAGATCCACCAGCGGTTCGCCCTGGTGGAGGTGCCCGAGGCCGCCGCCGACGAGGTCGTGCAGGCGCTGCGGGCCACGATGATCAAGGGGCGCAAGGCCCAGGTGCGGCGCGATCGCGGTCGCTGACCCCGGGCTCACTCCAGCAGCGGGTCCCTCGGCACGGTCGGGGGCACGCGCTCCGGGCCGGCCTCGGCCGGCCGGGGCCGGTCCTGGCGGTGCAGCCGGACGGCCACCAGCGCGACGTCGTCCTCGGGCCGGCCGTGCACCAGCCGGTCCAGCAGTTCGTCGAGCAGCGCCTGCAGCGGCAGGTCGGCGAGCTCCTCCACGGCGGCGCGCAGCCGCTGGATGCCCTCGTCGAGGTCGGAGTCGCGGCGCTCGACGAGGCCGTCGGTGTAGAGCAGGACGGTCGAGCCGCGCCGGAGGGTGGCCACGGACTCGCGCCGCTGCGTGCCCGGGTCGACGCCCAGGAGCAGGTCGCCGGTCCACTCCCCGAGCTCGGCCACCTCGCCCTTCTCGGTGAGGACCAGCGGCGGCAGGTGGCCGGCGTTCGCCCAGCGCATGCGGGTGACGCCCTCGGCGGCCTCGTCGGGGGTCTGCTCGAACCGGGCCACCGCGGCGGTGGCCATCGTCGGGATCTGCAGCGTCGTCATCGAGGCGTCCAGCCCGCGCAGCACCTCGCCGGGGCCGGCGTCGCTGTAGGTGGCCACCCCGCGCAGCAGCCCGCGGAGCTGCCCCATGGCGGCCGCGGCCTCGGTGTCGTGCCCCACGACGTCGCCGATGACCAGCATCGTGGAGCCGCCGGGCTGCATGAAGGCGTCGTACCAGTCACCACCGACGCGGGCGGCCTCCGCGGCGGGGAGGTAGCGCACCGCGATCTCGGCGTGGTCGGGCTCGGGCGGCTCGGTGAGCAGGCTGCGCTGCAGCCCCTCGGCGAGCTGCTGCTGGGCGTTGTAGAGGCGGCCGTTGTCGAGCGCCAGGCCGGCGCGGTCGGCGACCTCCTGCGCGGTGACCAGGTTCTCCAGGCGGGCCGGGGTCGCCCGGGAGTAGTAGACGGTCAGCAGGCCCAGGATCCGGTTGCGGCCCCGCATCGGCAGGACGACCGCCTCCCGCGGGTCGAGGGAGGCGAGCAGGTCCCGGGCCTCGCCGGGGGGCAGCAGGTCGAGCACCGCGGCGCCGGTGCTGCGTCGCTGCTCGCCGGTCCGCAGCGAGACGGCGACGGGCGAGTCCGCCGGCATGGACTCCAGCCGTACCTCCGTGTAGCGCTCCAGCACCGGGCGCAGCTCCGGGTCGGCGTGCCAGGAGCCGACGTCGCTGGGGCGGCCGTCGTTGTCGACGACCGTCACGATGCAGAAGTCGGCGAGCGCGGGGACGACGAGCCGCGGGAGGTGCTGCATCGCGCGGTGCTGGTCCAGCGGGCCGGCGAGGTCGGCGCTGACGCTGGCCAGCAGCTCCAGGCGCTGCGCCACCCGATCGGACTCCTCCTGCGCCCGGCGCCGTTCGGTCACCTCCAGGAAGTAGACGGAGAGGCCGTCGGGGCTGGGCCACGCCCGCAGCTCGTACCAGCCGTCCAGCGGCGCGGGGTAGTAGGCGTCGAACTCGACCGGCTCGCCGGTGCGGACCGCCTCCCGGTAGCTGTTCTCGAAGACGCTGTTGACGGCGTCGGGGAACGCCTCCCAGAGGTTGCGCCCCAGCAGCTCGTCGCGGGAGGTCTGCAGGAGCTTCTCGGCCACGGCGTTGACGTAGGTGAAGCACCAGTCGCGGTCGAGGCTGTAGAAGCCGGCGGGCATCGCCTCCAGCACGCGGGTGACGAGGGTGGCCTCCTCGCGCTCCCCCGTGACGTCGTACGCGGTGCCCAGGATGCGGGTCGTCCGGCCGTGCGCGTCGACCAGCGACCGGCCGCGCGCGTGGATCCAGCGGGTGTCGCCGCCCGGCCGCACGATCCGGTACGTGGCGTCGTACTCCCCGCCGGTGTCGACGGCCTGCTGCAGCGCCTCGCCGACCCAGTCGGCGTCCTCGGGGTGGAGCCGCGCGTTGAACGCGTCGATCGTCCGGCCGAAGTCCTCGCTGCCGTAGCCGAACATCGCGATGAGCTGCTCGTCCCACATCAGCTCACCGGTCTCCTGGTCCCAGTCCCAGGTGCCGACGCCACCGGCCTCGGTGGCCAGCTCCCAGCGGACGCGGTCGTCCTCGTAGCGGCGCAGCAGCGCCGACAGCTCCAGCTCGGTCATCACCGAGCCGGCGAGCTGGCGCAGCGTCGCGATCTCCGAGCTCCCCCACGGCCGCGGCTCGGGGTCGAAGACGCACAGCGCGCCGACGGCGGCGCCGGAGGCGTCCGTGAGCGCGGTGCCCAGGTACGAGCCGATGGCGCCGGTCCGGACGGGCGTCAGGTCCCGCACGCGGTCGTCGGCGCGGGCGTCGGTGACGACGAGGGCCTCACCCGGGGGGAACGCGGCCGTCACCGTGCAGAGGGAGTCCTCGAGCGGCCCGGTGGTGCCGACGGCCGCGGGGTCGCTCCCGGCCGCGACGTGCTGCACGTCGACGAGCAGCGACACCTGGCTCCCGCTGGTGCCCAGCAGGCGGGCGGCGAGTTGGGCCAGCCTGTCCAGCCCCGCGCGGTCCCCGCGCGGGAGGATGCGCCGGGCGGCCGCCACGCGCGTGGGGTCGAGGCGCAACTCGGCCGCCGAACGGTCGCCGAGGGTCGGTCCCGCGTGGACCGTGCGGTCCGATCCGTCCACCGAAGCCCTTCTGCCCCGGCGGTCGCCGGATACCGGACCGGCGCGCCACCTTGTTCGAGCACGCCGGGTCCCCGCAGTTATGTCACGGTGGGCGGGTTGCGCGCAACCAACCGTTCGGGCACAACCCGAGAGATCGCCCTCAGTGCGCCGGGACGACCAGCGTCAGCGCCGTTCCCCCGTCATGTTCCACGTGCAACCCCGCCCGCCTCAGCAGGCTCCTGAGCCTCACGACGTCGCCCGGTTCCGCCGCGGTGGTGGCGAGCAGCCGGGCGAGCCGTCCTTTGTGCGCCTTGTTGAAGTGGCTGACGACGGAGCGCGCGCCGTCGGGTCGCTCGCTCAGCACGCTGACGGTGACCGCGCCGGGGACCGGGGCCAGCGCGGCGTAGGAGCCGCTGCGCAGGTCGACGACGAGCCCCTCGGTGCGCTCGAGCACGGGGCCGAGCACCGGCTTCCACAGCCCGCGGAGGGTCGGCAGCCCGGGCAGCGCGGACCCGGCCGACAGCCGGTAGGCCGGGATGCGGTCGCCCCCGCCGACCAGCCCGAACAGCGCCGAGCCGACGGCGAGCCGCCGCTCCGCGCGGGCCCGCTGCGCACGGGTGAGCGAGCCGACGTCGAGGGCGTCGTAGAGGACGCCGGTGTAGCGGTGCAGGGCGGGGAGCGTGCCGGCGGTGAGCAGCGCCGCGTTGCGGGCGACCTCGTCGTCCTGCTTCGGGGAGAGGCCCAGCGCGGCGCGGGACGCCGGGACGTCGCCGGCGAGCGCGACCAGCGCCCCCGCGAGCCGGCTGCGCACCGGGGTCAGCTCCGGCGCGGTGAGCGCGCCGAGGTCGAGGGGTGGGCCGTCGCCCCCGGGGGCCTTGGTCTCCGACGGGGGCAGCAGCACGAGCACGGGGAGCCAGCATAGGAGGCCCGGCCCTCGGGCCGGGAGGACCGGGACGGGGCTCAGCTCAGGTGAGGTCGACGACGACCGGGGCGTGGTCGCTGGCGCCCTTGCCCTTGCGCTCCTCGCGGTCGATGAAGGCCCCGCCGACCCGTGCGGCCAGCGCGGGAGAGCCGAGCACGAAGTCGATGCGCATGCCCTCGCGGCGCGGGAAGCGCAGCTGGGTGTAGTCCCAGTAGGTGTAGACGCCGGGCCCGGGGGCGTGCGGCCGCACCACGTCGGCGTACCCGGCGTCGACCACCGCCCGGAACGCCGCCCGCTCCGGCTCGGAGACGTGCGTCGAGGTGCTGAACACCGACATGTCCCACACGTCGTCGTCCTGCGGGGCGATGTTCCAGTCGCCGACGAGGGCGACCTGCGCGGCCGGGTCGTCGGCGAGCCAGCCGGCCGCGGTGTCCCGCAGCGCGGCCAGCCACTCGAGCTTGTAGGTGTAGTGGGGGTCGGCCAGCGTGCGCCCGTTGGGCACGTAGAGGCTCCACACCCGGACGCCGGCGCACGTGGCGGCGAGGGCGCGGGCCTCGCAGGTGGTGTCCTCGCCCCAGCAGGGCTGGCCGGGGAACCCGACGGTCACGTCCTCCAGTCCCACGCGGGACAGGATGGAGACCCCGTTCCACTGCGAGTAGCCCACGTGCGCGACCTCGTAGCCCAGGGCGGTGAACCGGTCCTGCGGGAACTGGTCGTCCCGGCACTTGGTCTCCTGCATGGCCAGGACGTCGACGTCGTGCCGCTCCAGGAAGGCGGCGACCCGGTCGACGCGGGTGCGGATCGAGTTGACGTTCCAGGTGGCCAGGCGCACGCCCGGGAGCTTACGGAGGGCCACCGACACCGACTCCCCGCCGTCCGGACGCCGGCGTCCACGATCGGGCGGTCCTGCCCCGGCCGCTCCTCGTCGGCGCCCCCACCAGGCCCGACGGTGGGAGCATGGCCCGGTGAGCTGGTGCGCCGCGGGGGCCGCGGGATGACGGACGGGACGACACCCCTCTCCTCGCAGCCGGGCGAGCGCCCCCCGCGACCGGCCCGGCGGCGCAGCTTCGGCGCGGCCCTGGGCTGGAGCGCCCTCGGCGCGCTGGTGCCCGGGACCGGGCTGCTCGCCGCCGGGCGGCGGCGGCTCGGGGCGGCCGTGCTGACCGTCTTCCTGCTGCTCGCCGGGGCCGCCGCGTGGCTCGCCACCGGCGGGCAGCGGTTCGCCGCCCGGACGTTCGTCGACACGGACGTGCTGCTCTGGGCGACCGTCGGCGTGGGCGTCCTGGCGCTGCTGTGGATCGCCGTCGTCGTCGCCGGCTACCGGATGCTGGTGCCCCCGGGCACCTCCCGCGGCCGGCACGTCGTCGGAGGTCTGGTCGTGGCGGTGCTCGTGGCGGCGATCGCCGCCCCCGCCGTCCTCGTCGGCCGGCTGGCCACGACGTCGCGCGACCTCATCGCCGGGGTCTTCGACGACGAGCGGCAGTCGGCGACCGTCGACGAGGAGGAGTCCGCCGAGCTCTTCGGCGGCCGGGACCGGGTGAACGTGCTGCTGCTGGGTGGCGACGGCGGCGAGGGCCGCGAGGGCGTGCGCACGGACACCGTCATCGTGGCCAGCACCGACGTCGAGACCGGCGAGACGGTGCTGATCAGCCTGCCCCGCAACCTGCAGGACCTGCCCTTCCCCGAGGACAGCCCGCTCGGCGAGCTCTACCCCGACGGCTTCGACGCCGGCAGCGAGAGCGAGAGCCTGCTCAACGCCGTCTACCGCAACGGCCCGGCCTGGTACCCCGACGCCCTGGGCCCGACCGACGACCCGGGTGCCGACTTCCTGAAGCTCGGCGTCGGGGAGGCCCTGGGCCTGCGCATCGACTACTTCGTGCTGGTCAACCTCGAGGGGTTCAGCCGGCTGGTCGACGCGCTCGGTGGCATCACCGTGAACGTCAACTACTACGTGCCGATCAACGGCGACCCGGGCACCGGCGAGCTGCCCGACGACTACATCGCGCCGGGGCCGGACCGCGAGATGGACGGCGACACCGCCCTGCAGTTCGCGCGGGGGCGGTTCGGGCTCACCGACTACGACCGGATGGAGCGGCAGCGCTGCACGATCTCCGCCATCGTCGACGCCGCCGACCCGGTGACGCTGCTGCAGCGCTACCAGCAGCTGGCCGCGACGACCGAGGACATCGTGAGCACCGACATCCCGCGGTCGCGGCTGGACGACTTCGTCGACCTGGCGTTCCGCGTGAAGGACGCCGAGATCCGCAGCGTCGTCCTCGACCCGTCGGTGATCGACCCGGCCTACCCCGACTACGACGCCATCCGCGCGCTGGTCGAGGAGGCGATCGACCCGCGCGTGCCCGTGCCCGCGGCCGCGTCGCAGCCGCCGGGCGACGAGACGCAGGCACCGCAGGCCCCCGAGCCGGGGGACGGCCCGGCCACCGACGTCGCCGACGCCTGCGCCTACGACGCGCAGCGTGCGGCCGAGGCCCGCGCCGCCGGCGAGCCGCCGAGCAAGGCCGGCTGAGGCCCGCGTCGAGGGAGGTCCGGGGCGGGGCGGAGAATGCCGGTGTGCCCGCCGCCGTCGTCCGCCCCGTCTCCACCGTCGACGACACGCTGCGCGGCGAGCTGCTGCGCTGCTGGGTCGACGTGAGCAACGCCGGGGGCGCGGTCGGCTTCGTGCCGCCGGTGACCGAGGACGACGTCGTGCCGCTGCTGGACAAGCTGCTGGAGGGCATCCACTCCGGCCGCGACGTGCTGGCGCTGCTCGAGGTGGACGGCCGGACGGCGGGGTTCGCCAGCGTCGTCGGCTCGCTGAGCCCGCTGCGCCGCCACTGGGGCACCGTGCTGCGGGTGCAGGTGCACCCCTCGCGGCAGGGGCAGGGCCTGGGCCGGGTGCTGATGGAGGGCGTGCACCGGATCGCCCGCGAGCGGGGGTGGGAGTTCGTGCACCTGACCGCCCGCGGGGGCACCGGTGTGGACGACTTCTACAAGGGCCTGGGCTACACCGAGGTGGGCCGCCTGCCCGGCGCGATCCGCGTGGCCCCCGGCGACGACCGCGACGAGATCGTGATGGCCTGCCGCCTCTGAGCCCCCCCGCAGGCCCTCGTCAGACCTGGACCGGGACCTCGCCCTTGGCCGCCAAGCGGGCGCGCATCCGCTCGCGGCTCTCCACGAACCGGGTGGCCTCGGCGTCCAGGCCGGTCAGGAAGCCGGCGAGCTCCTCGCGGGCCCGCTCGCCCTCGGGGCCGAGGTCGCTGCGCTCGAAGACCTTCCAGGTGCGCAGGATCGGGCTGACCACCTCGTCGTGGTGCAGCCGCAGGTCGTAGATGCCGGCCTTCGCGATGATCGTGGAGTTCCTGCGGAAGTTGGCCATGGTCGCGCCGGGCATCTCGAAGGTCATGACCTCCTTGGCGACGGCCTTCATCGTCTCGTCCGGGTCGATGTCGAACGCCGCCGTCACCAGGTTCCGGTAGAAGATCATGTGCAGGTTCTCGTCCGTGGCGATGCGGGCCAGCAGCTTGTCCGCGATCGGGTCGCCGGTGGCCTTGCCGGTGTTGCGGTGCGAGACCCGCGTGGCCAGCTCCTGGAACGAGACGTAGGCGACGGCCTCGAGCGGGGACTTGTCGCCGGAGTCGTAGCCGGTGGTCATGTAGTCCATCCGGGCGCGCTCGAGCTCGACCGGGTCGACCCCGCGGGTGACGACGAGGTAGTCCCGCAGCGCGACGCCGTGCCGCCCCTCCTCGGCCGTCCAGCGGCCGACCCACTGCCCCCAGGCGCCGTCCCGGCCGAAGCGGGTGGCGATCTCGCGGTGGTAGCTGGGCAGGTTGTCCTCGGTCAGCAGGTTCACGAACATGGCCGCCTTGGCGGTCGCGTCGAGCCGGGACTGCTCCGGGGACCAGTCCTCCCCGCCGAGGAAGGCGAAGTTCCGCCCCTCGTCCCACGGGACGTAGTCGTGCGGATGCCACTCCTTGGCCATCCTGATGTGCCGGTCGAGGTTCTCGGCGACCACGGGCTCGAGCTCGGTGAGCACGGCTGCCTGCGGGGACGTCTGCGGCATGGGGACCTCCGGGTCGGCTCGACCTGCGTCGTCGCAACCTACGCCGACGCGGCCGGGGTCGGGTCCCCACCAGGGTTCCCCGTCCGGCGTGCCGCTACGCCTTTGGCAGGCTGGGGGCATGTCAGCGCCCGAGCCCGGCCGTCCTCCGTCGCCCACGTCCCGCCGCCGGGAGCGCCTCGTCGGCCTGCTCGTGCTGGGGGTCGCGGTCGTGCTGCTGGTCTCGACGCCCACCTGGTTCGCCAGCGACCAGACCGGTGTGGCGATCGCGCAGCTCGCGGTGGCCGTGGTGCTGGCGGCCGTGGGCGCGTACCTCGTCCGGCGCGCCACCCGGGGCTGAGCGCGGGCCCGCCGTTGCGCGCCCGGGTGATCCACACCACACTCCGAGCCCAGGGAACGGCGAAGGAGGACCCGTGAAGCTGGACAAGACGGAGCTGGTGCGCGTGCTGCGTACCGAGGGGGACAACGACACGGCGGAGAAGGTGGAGCAGCGGTTCTCCGACCAGATCGACACCGACCGCGACGGCGACGCGCTCGCCGAGGTGGGGCTGGACCGCACGCAGCTGATGGCGAAGCTCGCCGGCGGCGGCTTCGGGACGACGCTGACGCCCTGAGCCCACGAGGTGTCGCGGCGGCCCCGGTGCAGGGGCCCGCCGCGACCGTGCGAGCGGTCGGGGGCAGCCAGGTCCTCTCTCAGCCCGAGAAGGGGCGCTCCCGCGCCAGCTCCTCCTTGGCCACGCCGCGGATGTGCACCGCGTCGGGGCCGTCGACGATGCGCAGGGTGCGGGCGCTGGCGTAGAAGCGGGCCAGCACCGTGTCGTTGCTGACGCCGGCGCCGCCGTGCACCTGGATGGCGCGGTCGATGACGTCGAGCGCGACCTTCGGGGCGGCGACCTTGATGGCCGAGATCTCGGTGCGGGCGCCCTTGGCCCCGTACTTGTCGATGAGGTCCGCCGTCTTCAGCACGTAGAGGCGCGCCTGGTCGATCTCGATCCGGGACAGCGCGATCGCCTCCCGCACGGTGCCCTGCTCGGCCAGCGGGCGGCCGAAGGCGACGCGGTTCTTGCTGCGCTCCACCATCAGCGCGAGCGCGCGCTCGGCCATGCCGATGGCGCGCATGCAGTGGTGGATGCGGCCGGGGCCGAGCCGGGCCTGGGCGATCATGAAGCCGTCACCCTCGCCGGAGAGGATGTTGCTGACCGGCACCCGGACGTCGGTGAACCGCAGCTCGGAGTGGCCGTGCTGGTCCTGGTACCCGAACACGGGCAGGTGCCGGATGATCTCCAGCCCCGGGGTGTCGCGGGGGACGAGCACCATCGACTGCTGGCGGTGCGGCGGGCCGTCGGGGTCGGTCTTGCCCATGACGATGAAGATCTGGCAGCGCGGGTCGGCGGCCCCGGAGGTCCACCACTTGCGGCCGTTGATGACGTACTCGTCGCCGTCGCGCACGATCGAGGTCTGGATGTTGCGGGCGTCCGACGACGCGACGTCGGGCTCGGTCATCGCGAAGCCCGAGCGGATCTCGCCCTCGAGGAGCGGGTTCAGCCAGCGCTCCTTGTGCTCCGGCGTGCCGAAGAGCATGAGCGTCTCCATGTTGCCGGTGTCCGGGGCGCCGACGTTCATCGACTCCGGCGCGATGACCGGCGACCAGCCGGTGATCTCGGCGACCGAGGCGTACTCGAGGTTGGAGAGCCCGCCGACCTCGTGGTGGAAGAGGTTCCACAGGCCGCGCTTGCGCGCCTCGGCCTTGAGCTCCTCCAGCACGGGCGGGTGCTCGTGGTTGTCGTGGCCGCGCTCGGCGCGCCAGGCGTCGTAGACCGGCTCGGCGGGGAAAACGTGCTCCCGCATGAAGTCCCACGCGCGTGCGCAGACGTCCTCGGCCTTGGCGGAGAGAGCGAAGTCCATGCCCCGCAAGGTAGCGGCGGGCGTGACCGGCGTCGCACCAGGGGTCCGAGGAGCCCCCCGGACGGCACGAGCCGGGCCCCGCGTGTGCGGAAGCCCGGCTCGGGACGGGGGTGTCGCTCAGGTGCGCGTGCGCCCCTCGACGGCGTTGCGCACCGGACCCAGGGCGATCACCAGGCCGGCGAGGGCGCTGACCAGGTGCAGCCAGTTGTCGGCCCAGTTGAGGCTCAGGAAGTCCCACTCCTGGTCCACGGCGAACAGGCCGTAGACGAACGTGGCGCCGTACCCGATCGCCAGCAGCCACCCGTAGGTGCGGGCGCCGCTCAGCGTCCGGAACAGCGCCAGGCCCGCCGCGCCGATCAGGATGTGGACGATGTTGTGGAACGGGTTGACCTCGAAGCCGAGGATGGTCTCGTCGGTGTCGTGCGCGAAGAAGTCGTCGAAGCCGGTGACGAAGAATCCGACGATCCCCACCAGCAGGTAGATCGCGCCGATGGCCGCGGCGAGCATCTGCGGCCAGGTCAGGCCTCGTCGATCCGCGCCGGTGTTTCCGCGGGTTGCAGACATCATGTCCTCCCTCTAGGTCGTCCGACCTGCCAGGTTCTTGACAGGTGACTGCCAGGAGCCGTTACCCGTGCTCGGGCCCGGATAACGGCCGCCACCCCGGCGAAGGAATGGTGTGGCCGAACCGATACACGGCCCGGCCGTCCGGCTCAGCCGCGCCCGGGGCGCGGCGTCGCCTTGGACCGGCGGACGACGAAGGGCCCGATCGCGAGCAGGTCCACCGGCGCCGAGCCGAAGCACTCGAGGGCGTCGCGCGGGTCGTCGACCATCGGGCGGCCGGCGGTGTTCAGGCTGGTGTTGACGACCACGGGCAGGCCGGTGCGCCGCTCGAACGCCGAGATCATGCGGTGCACCAGCGGCTCGGTCGCCGGATCGATGGTCTGGATCCGCGCCGTGCCGTCGACGTGGGTGACCGTGGGGATGCGGTCGCGCCACTCCTCGGCGACGTCGTGCACGAAGAGCATGTAGGGCGAGGGGATCGGCCCGCGGCTGAAGATCTCCGGAGCCCGCTCCAGGAGCACCATCGGCGCGACCGGGCGGAACTGCTCGCGGCCCTTGACGTCGTTCATCCGCTCGAGGTTGGCCTCGAAGCCGGGGTGGGCGAGCAGCGACCGGTGGCCCAGCGCGCGGGGGCCGTACTCGCTGCGCCCCTGGAACCAGGCGACGATGCCGTTGTCGGCGAGCACCTCGGCGACGGCCTCGGCGACGTCGTCGGGGCACTCGTAGTCGATCGCCGCCGTCTGCAGGACCTGCTCGATCTCGTCGTCGCTCCAGCCGCGGCCGAGCGCTGCGCCGGCCATCGGCTCGGTGCGCTCGCCGAGCTCGGCGGCGACGTGGAGGGCGGCGCCCAGCGCGGTGCCGGCGTCCCCGGCGGCGGGCTGCACCCACACCTGCTCGAACGGGCTCTCCGCGAGGATGCGGGTGTTGGCGACGCAGTTCAGCGCGGTGCCGCCGGCCATGGTGAGGGTCTTCTCGCCGGTCTGCTCGTGCACCCAGCGGGCGAGGTCGACCAGCACCTCCTCCAGGCGGGTCTGCACGCTGGCGGCGAGGTCGGCGTGGGCCTCGGACCACTGCTCGTCCTTGGCCAGGCGCGGCGCGAACTCGGCGAAGTCGATCTTCTCGGTGCGGAAGCCGCCGTCGTCGGTGGCGCGGATGAGCTCCGACAGCTCCCCGAGGAAGCGCGGCTTGCCGTAGGAGGCCATCGCCATGACCTTGAACTCGTCGGAGCTGCGCAGGAAGCCCAGGTGGTCGGTGAGCTCCTCGTACATCAGGCCCAGGGAGTGGGGGAGCGCCTGCCCGGCGAGCACCTCCAGCTGCCCGTCGACGTACCGGCCGGCGAGGTGGCTGTGCGCCTCGCCGCGGCCGTCGAGCACGAGGACGGCGTTGTCGCGCTGTGGCGCCGCCTTGCCCGCCGAGGCGGCGTGGGCGACGTGGTGCTTGACGAAGCGGACCTTCGCCGGGTCCAGGCCGGGGAGCGCGTGCGCCAGGAAGTCGGGCGCCATCTCGGCGTACTTCTTGCGCATGGTGTCGCCGTCGTCGAACAGGCCGGTCTCCTCCGGCGTCGTCATGAGGCCGGGGTCGAAGGAGTAGGCGACGGCGTCGAGCTCCTCGGGCCGGATGCCGGCCGTCTTCAGGCACCACGCGGCGGAGAGCTCCGGCAGCTCCCAGGCGCTCCACGGCAGCGGGCGCTTGCCGTGCTTGCGGCGGCTGAACCGCTCCTCCTCCGCGGCCGCCACGATGCGGCCGTCGACGACGAGCGCCGCCGCGGGGTCGTGGTAGATCGCGTTGATGCCGAGGACCTTCACGCGTGCACTCCTTCTCCCGGGTCCGTGCCCCGTCTGCTCCAGGCGCGTCGACCCGCTCTCCTGCGGATGATCATGGGCGGGATCGGCCGGTCCCGCAGGTCGAAGCGGGTGGCCGGTCAGCCGCGCGGGCGCAGCAGGTCGTGGTCCAGGACGGCGGCGAGGCCGAGGGTCTTGTAGCCGACCTCGTCGAACAGCACGGTGAGGCGGTCGTCCTCGACCCGCATCACGACGCCGGGCCCCCACTCGGTGTGCTCGACCGGCGTCTCCACCGGGAAGGGGGTGTCCGCGGGCTCGGTGGCGACGTGCTCGCGGGCGGTGCCGGCCGAGCAGTTGTCACAGTTGCCGCAGGGCTCGTCGAGCTGCTCGCCGAAGTAGCCGAGCAGGAACTGGCGACGGCACTCGGTGGTCTCGGCGTAGCCGCGCATCATCTCCACGCGGGACTGGTCGACCTTCTCGTGGTGCTCGGCGAGCTCCCGGGCCTGCTCGGCGGCCTCGCCGGGCGGCGGGGCGCCGTCGGCGGGGTGCGCGGCGCCGTCCTCGTCCAGGACGACGGCCGAGACCTGCTCGAGGAGGTTGAGGTCGCGCACCAGGGGGGTGGCGGCCCGGCCGGTCTCCTCGCGCAGCGCCTTGACGTCGACGCCGTCGTCGATGCCCGCCGCGGCGGCGGCCTGGACCAGGCCGGCGACCTGCTGCAGCTCCTCCTCGGCCGGGGCGCCCGCGGCGAAGAACCGGCGCAGCCCCAGGTCCTCCTGCCGGTAGACCAGGACGGCGAGGGCCGGCTCGCCGTCGCGGCCGGCCCGGCCGATCTCCTGGTAGTAGCTGTCCACCGAGTCGGCGGGCTCGGCGTGGACGACGAAGCGGGTACCGGGCTTGTCGATGCCCATGCCGAAGGCGGTGGTGGCGACGACGACGTCCAGCTCGTCGTCCATCCAGGCCCGCTGGGTCTCCTCGCGGTCGGACTTCTTCAGCCCCGCGTGGTAGGCGTGCGTGCGCAGGCCCCGCTCGGCGAGCGTGGCGGCGATCTCCTCGGTGCCCCGGCGGGTGGCGCTGTAGACGATCCCGGGACCGCGCCCGTCGCCGACCTCGGCGAGCACCCGGTCGAGGACGGCGTCCTGCTTGCCCCGCGCGTCGGCGTGGTGGTCGACCTCCAGGCGGATCTCCGGCCGGTCGAAGCCGGCGACGACCACCGCGGGGTCGCGCATGCCGAGCTGCTCCACGATCTCCGCCCGCACCGGGGGCGCCGCGGTGGCCGTGAGCGCGAGCACCGTCGGGTGGCCGAGCTGGTCGATGACGCCGCCCAGGCGCAGGTAGTCGGGGCGGAAGTCGTGGCCCCACGCCGAGACGCAGTGCGCCTCGTCGACGACGAACAGAGCGGGCCGCGCCTTGGCGATCACGTCGACCACCTCCTGCTTGGCCAGCTGCTCGGGGGCCAGGAAGAGGAAGCGGACCGTTCCGTCACCGAGGCCGTCGAGCGCCTCCTGCTGGTCGCCGGCCGAGAGGGTGGAGTTGAGCTGCGCGGCGCGGCCGGCGCGGTCCTCCAGCTCGGTCAGCCGCTCCACCTGGTCCCGCTGCAGGGCGATCAGCGGCGAGACGACCAGCACCGGGCCGTCGAGGAGCTGGCCGGCGACCTGGTAGACCGCCGTCTTGCCGGCGCCGGAGGGCAGCACCGCGAGGGTGTCGCGCCCGCCGACGACGGCCTGCATGGCGCGCTCCTGCCCGGGGCGGAAGTCGTCGTAGCCGAGCACCTCGCGGGCGAACTCGCGGATGCGGCGGGTGCGGACGGAGGCGCTGGCGCCGGCGGGGTTGTCCCGCTCGGGGGAGGGAGGCACCGGCTGCCTCTCCCCTGCGGCGGTCCGCGGCAAACGGTGCGCTGGCCCACGTCGCGTTTCCGCGGGAACGGTGCAGCGGACCGCACCGCGTTGCCAGGGCGGCGCGGGCCTCACCCTCATCGGCTGCTCAGCCGGTGATCGGCTGCCCTCCCTCGGCGGCCAGCCGGCGGACGAGGTCGCGGTTGCCCATGAGGACCGCGATCGCCCACGCCATGTCCAGCCGATCGTGCGGTGCCGCGCCCTGGGTAGACAGATCAGGCGGGCCCTCGGGGAAGAGGACCCGGTCCAGCCGCGCCTTCGCGCGTGAGGCGGTCATCAGGCTCCTGGCTGCCGGGGTGCCCGGGGCTGCGCCCGTACCGCCTCTCCTGCCCCCTCGCGGGCGGGCGTGCAGGGAGCCGGGCCCGCCGCCGGGGTGGGCCGGTGACGGTCTGCGGTTGACCGGCGCCCCGCGGCGGCGGGGGCCGGGCCTGAGCCGGGTCGCTGCCAGGTCCCGGTCGCCCACGGCCGCACTCGCGGTCGGGGGTGGTGGGGGTGCGTCGGACGGGCGTCGCCCGGCCGTGGCGTCGATCGGGTGGACGCCCGCGTAGGGATCGTCGCCGCGGGTGGGGTCGGGCGGTGAGCCGTGCAGCCCGCCGGCGAAGGCGGCGTCGGCGGTGCCCCACACGCGCTGCCCGTCCGGGGTGGTCACGACCAGGGTCCCGTGGGGTCGGCTCATCACCAGCTGCTGATCGTGCACGAGACCGTGGTCCACGTCGCACAGGAGCACCATGCCGGTCACGTCGGTGCGCCCACCGAAGATCCAGTGCCGCATGTGGTGGACGTGCAGGCGCTCGGGGCGGGTCTCGGGGCAGCCAGGGCGCGCGCAGCCGCCGTCCCGCCGCAGCAGGGCCCGGCGCTGCGGGGCGGTCGCCCGCCGCTTGCGCCGTCCCACGGCCAGCGGCTCGCGACCGCGCTCGATCATCGCGACGACGGTCGCCTCGCAGAGCAGGCGGCGGGCCTGGGCGCCGGTGACCGGTGGGCCGTTCTCGTAGTGGGCGCGGCCCGCGGCGGCGTCGTCGGCGAGGACGGCGGCGTCGACGTGCACGACGACCTCCCGCCGGGGCGGGTCGCCCGGGCGGCGGTCGAGGCCGGTGCGCGCCTCGGCCAGGGCGGTGACGGCGGCGATCCGGCGGCCGGCGGTGCGCTCGCGGGCCAGCCCGACCGCGGCATCCTCGGCGCAGCGGTCCGCGACCGCCCGGTCGACGGCACCGCCCGCCGCGCGGATCGCCTCGTGCCCGGCCGCCGCCTTCTCGTTCTGCGCTCGTTCGCGGCGGGCCTCGCGCTCGGCCAGCGAGTCGACCGCGGCCATGAACGCCGCACCGTCCTCGGCGGGCATGCGGAGGCGGAGGGTGAACCAGCCGTCCTCGAACCGGGGCTCGAAGAACTGCTCGCGCTCGACCGGCCGGCCTCCGGAGGCCGCCGTCTCGTCGACCCGCCGCCACTGGCGGCAGAACCGCTCGGTCTGGGAGGCGGTGGCCGTGAGGGCGAACTCGAGCAGCGCCGCCTCGGAGTCGGGCTCCGCGACGCGGGTCAGCGCCCGCACCTTGGAGTAGGAGAGGCGGCCCACCGCGAACGCCGCCTCGATCCGCGGGAGGCCGGGCAGGGCGCGGGCGACGCGGACGTGCTCCCGTGCCGCGCCGGGGCCCATGCCGCACTGCCAGGCCAGCCAGTGCGCGCAGGAGCGGATGCCGACGCCGTGCCAGCCGCCCCGCTCGTCGAACTCCGCCACCAGCCGGAGCCAGGTGGACGTCGCCGCCGCCAGCCGCACCGCCCCGCTGGTGATCGCCAGGGCGAGCTCGTCCAGCGGTGTCTCGTGACCAGAGCCGTCAACCTCGTCTTCGGACACATGTCCGAAAACTAGCCCCGGCGTCCGACATATCCGCAGGTCGACCGCGCAGGCCGTTCCCGCGGGAACGTGGCCCCGGCTGGCGCGGTGGGTCAGGGGCGGTGGGTGTCACCTCGGGCGTTCCCGCGGGAACGTGGCCCCGGCTGTCGCGGTGGGTCAGGTGGTCACGGCGGGCGGGAAGGGTGAACGGGGGCCAGTGGGAGCGGCGAGCGGGCTCGGCGACAGGGGCCGGCGACGGGTCAGCGGAGCGGGGAGCGCCGGGGCCCGACCTCGGCGTGCTCGGCCGCGGCCCGGCCGGCGTGCCACCCGCCCGCGTCGACCGAGGACCGGCTGCGGCTGGACCGGACCCGGGGGAACAGCTCGGCCGTCCGGGCCGCCACCGCCTCCTGCCGCGACCGCAGCACGGGGAGCAGGTCCACGCCCCGCTCCACCCCCGCCTCCGTGGTCGCCCGCAGCCGCGCCGCGGCCAGCCGCTCGCCGATGCGGTGCGCGTAGCCGAGCAGGAACGCGCGGCGGAACGACCGCGCCGCGGAGCGGCCCTCCTGCCGCTCCGCGGCGGCCAGTGCCTGCGCGACCTGCAGCAGCAGGGACGTGAACAGCAGCTCCACGGCGTCCAGGTCGGACCGGAGGCCGACGAGGGTGGCGATGCCCAGACCCTGGTACCAGACGAGCTGCACGTCGTTCGCCTCCGCGACCGCGCCCAGCAGCTGCGTCTTGGCGCGCGCGTAGGGGTCGGCGACGTGCACCCGCCGGGTGTCGACGTCGACGGCCGTAGCCGCGCCACCGCCGAGCAGCGCGGCATCCACCGCGTGCCGGGTCATGAGCTCCTGCGCCTTGGCCGTCAGCGCCTCCGCCTCCTCGGGGAACTCGGTGGACTCGGCCTTGGCCAGCAGGGCGCGGATGCGCCGCAACGCCCGGTCGTCGCCGCCCGCGGCCGGCCCGTCGCCGCCCGCGGCCGGCCCGTTGCCGCCCGCGGCCGGCCGGTCGGCGCCCGGCCGTGGTGCACCCCACCGCGACGGGGGCGGCACCAGCACCTCCAGCCGGGCCGTGCACCGCAGCAGCCCGGCCACCTGCAGCACGGTGCGCCACGCCTCGGCGGGCGGACGGCGCTCGGCCCGCTGCCAGGCGCTGACCGCGGCGCCCTCGCCGGCGTCCACGTCCAGGGCCCCCAGTTCCCGCAGCTGCCCGACCCAGGTCTCCGGTGCCCGCGAGACCGCGTCGGTGCGGCGGGCGTGCTCGGCGATCAGCGCCACGACCAGCGGGACCGATCCGGCGCCCGCCTGACGCCGGGCGGCGTGGGCGACGTCGGCCGGCTGCCAGCCGCGCTCCCAGGTCTCGTCGAGCGCGTCGCGCAGGGTCCGCCCGGCCGGGCCGCCGTCGTCGAGGGGCAGCCCGGTGCTGCTGAGCGTGGCCGCGAGCTCCGACGCGACCCGGGCGTCGGTGAGCACTGCGGCGCGGTGCCGGAGGAGGTCTGCGAGCCAGGCGTCGTCGATCACGCCCGGCATGCTCCCCGCCCCCGCCGACGGCCCGGGGAAGCGGCCTGTGGAGAACGCCCGCCGTCCACAACCGCGGCTAGGGTCTGGCCGTGGCCGCCACCTACCGCATCGCCGAGGCGGCCGCGCTGCTCGGCGTCAGCGACGACACGGTGCGGCGCTGGGTCGACAGCGGCCGACTCCCGGCGCGCCGGGACGGCGGGGGGCCGGCGGTGGTCGACGGCGCGGACCTCGCCCGGCTGGCGACGCAGCTGCGCGAGGCTCCGGAGCCCGGGACGACGCCGTCCTCGGCCCGCAACCGGCTGGCCGGCATCGTCACGAACGTCCTCCGCGACGGCGTCATGGCGCAGGTCGAGATCCAGGCCGGGCCCTTCCGCGTCGTCTCCCTCATGTCGCGCGAGGCGGCCGACGAGCTGGGGCTGGTCGTGGGCGTCCGGGCGGTCGCGACGGTGAAGGCCACCCAGGTCAGCGTCGACGTCCCGTAGTCCGCATCTGCGGAGCTGCGCCGCCCAGAGCTTGCGCGGATGCGGGTTCACCTGCTGGAGTCTGCCGCAGGAGCGGTCGACCGAGGAGGTGGCATGCGCGCGCGTGCGCTGCTCGTGGCGGTGCTGCTGGCCCTCCCCGGCTGCGGCGCGTCGTCGGAGGCGGACCCCGGCGCGGCTGCGGACGGCCGGCTCTCCGGCACCCTCACCGTCTTCGCCGCCGCCTCGCTCACCGACGTCTTCACCGAGCTCGGCGGCCGGCTCGAGGGGGAGCACCCGGGTCTGGAGGTGCGCTTCAGCTTCGCCGGCAGCTCCGGGCTGGCCACGCAGCTGGAGCAGGGCGCCCCCGTCGACGTCTTCGCCTCCGCCGACGAGGCGCAGATGGACCGGGTCGCCGACCTGGTGGGTGCCCCGCAGCCCTTCGCCGCCAACGAGCTGCTGCTGGCCGTGCCGGCGGACGACCCCGCCGGCATCGACGGGAGGTCGGGCGCGGGCACCCCCGGCCTGGCCGACCTGCTCGAGGTCGACGACGTGCTCGCCGTCTGCGCGCCGGAGGTGCCCTGCGGCGCCGCCGCCGCGGAGGTGCTCGAGGCCGCCGGTCTGGCCGGGGCACCGGACACCCTCGAGGACGACGTCCGCGGCGTCCTCACCAAGGTGCAGCTCGGCGAGGTCGACGCCGGGCTGGTCTACCGCTCCGACGTCTCCGCCGACGGCGGCGTCCGCGCCCTCCCCTTCCGCGAGTCCGGCGCCGCCCGCAACCGCTACCCGGTCGCCGCCCTGCAGGACGCCCCGAACCCGGACGCTGCCGCCGCCTTCGTCGACCTGGTGCTCTCCGACGAGGGGCAGGCCGCACTGGCCGACGCCGGGTTCCAGCAGCCGTGAGCCGCGCTCCCGAGGGCACCCGCGTCCCGGTGCCCCTCCTCGTCCCGGCGGCCCTGGGCGTCGCCTTCCTGACCCTCCCGCTGCTCGGGCTGCTGGCGCGCACCCCGTGGTCGGAGCTGGCCACCCAGCTCGCCGCGCCGGGGGTGGGCCAGGCGCTGCGGCTGTCGCTGGTGTCGGCGACGCTCGCCACCGGCCTGTCGCTGCTGCTGGGGGTCCCGCTCGCCTGGGTCCTCGCCCGCTCCCGGGCCCGCGGCCGCTCGGTGCTCCGGGCGCTGGTCACCGTGCCGCTGGTGCTGCCCCCGGTCGTCGGCGGGGTCGCGCTGTTCCTCGTGCTGGGCCGGCAGGGGATCGTCGGCTCCTGGCTGGACGACGCCTTCGGCATCACGATCCCGTTCACCACCACCGCCGTCGTCATCGCCGAGACCTTCGTGGCCATGCCGTTCCTGGTCATCAGCGTCGAGGGCGCCCTGCGGGCCGCCGACGCCCGCTTCGAGGACGTCGCCGCCACGCTCGGCGCCGGCCGCTGGACGACGTTCCGCCGCGTCACCCTCCCGCTGGTCGCCCCCGGCGTCGCGGCCGGCGCGGTGCTCTGCTGGGCCCGGGCGCTCGGCGAGTTCGGCGCCACCATCACCTTCGCCGGCAACTTCCCCGGCACCACGCAGACGATGCCGCTGGCGGTCTACCTCGCGCTGCAGCGGGATCCGGACGCGGCGATCGTGCTCTCGGTGGTGCTGCTGGCCGTCTCCCTGGCCACGCTGCTGCTGCTCCGCGACCGCTGGCTCGGCCGGGCGCCGGTATGAGCCTGACCGCGACGGTCGCCACCCGCCGGGGCGACCTCGACCTGCGGGTCGAGGTCGAGGTGGCCGACGGCGAGGTGCTGGCCCTCCTCGGTCCCAACGGCGCCGGGAAGTCGACCTTCGTGCGCGTGCTGGCGGGGTTGCTGCCCCCCGACCGCGGCCGGGTCGTCGTCGACGGCGAGGTCTGGGACGGCGACGGCGCGTCCGTCCCCGCCCACCGGCGCGCCCTCGGGATGGTCTTCCAGGACGCGCTGCTCTTCCCGCACCTGAGCGTGGTCGACAACGTCGCCTTCGGCCTGCGCACCCGGGGGGCGGCGCGGGCGCGGGCCCGGGCGGCCGCCGACGAGTGGCTGACCCGGGTCGGGCTCGAGGGGATGGGGAGCCGCAGGCCCGCCCAGCTCTCCGGCGGTCAGGCGCAGCGGGCCGCGCTGGCCCGGGCGCTCGTCGGCGACCCGGCGCTGCTGCTGCTCGACGAGCCGCTGTCGGCCCTGGACGCGCGCACCCGGCTCACCGTGCGCGCCGAGCTGCGCCGGCACCTCGGGGGGTTCCGCGGCAGCACCGTGCTCGTCACGCACGACCCGGTGGACGCGATGGCGCTCGCCGACCGCGTCGTCGTCGTCGAGGAGGGGCGGGTCGTGCAGGCCGGCACCCCGGCCGAGGTGGCCCGCCGGCCGCGTACCGACTACGTGGCCCGGCTGGTCGGGCTGTCGCTCCTGCCGGGCACCGGCGAGGGGCGCGTGGTGCGGCTCGACGGCGGCGCGGTGGTCGTGGTGGCGGAGGAGGCCACCGGGCCGGTGTTCGCGGCGGTCCGTCCCGAGTCGGTGGCGCTCTACGCCTCCCGCCCCGACGGCAGCACCCGCAACCTCTGGCGGCAACGCCTGGTCGGGGCGACGCCGCACGGCGCCACCGTGCGCTGCGAGCTCACCGGGGAGGTGCCGCTGGTCGCCGACGTCACGGCGACCTCCTTCGCCGAGATGGGTCTCGTCCCGGGCGCGGAGGTGTGGGCCGGCGTGAAGGCCTCCGAGGTCGCCGTCTACGCCCGCTGAGAGAGTGGAAGGATGAGCACCGCAGCCCTCGTCCTGGCCGCCGGGGGTGGCCGCCGCTACGGCATGCCCAAGGCGCTGGTCGAGTACGAGGGCAGCCTGCTGGTCGAGCGGGCGGTGCGGACGGCGCGGGCGGCCTGCGACGTCGTCCTCGTCGTGCTCGGCGCCCGGGCGGTCGACGTCTGGCGGACCGCGGACCTCACGGGCGCGACGGTGCTGGCGAACCGGGACTGGGAATCGGGCATGGCCTCCTCGCTGCGCACCGGCCTGGACGGGCTGCGCGGCTTCCCGGGGACGGTGGACGCCGCACTGGTGACCCTGGTCGACATGCCCGGCCTCACGCCCGCCGCGCTGCGGGCGGTCGCCGCCCACGCCGCGCCGGACGCGCTGGCGACCGCCACCTACGACGGCGTCCGCGGCCACCCGGTGCTGCTCGGGCGCGACCACTGGGCCGGCGTCGCGGAGACGGCCACCGGCGACGAGGGCGCCCGCCGCTACCTGGCGGCGCACGACGTCGTCGAGGTCGACTGCACCGGCCTCGCCGATCCGGTCGACCTCGACGTCCCGCCGCCGGGGGTAGCGTCGGCGCCGTGATCGCCAGGGTCGTGGACACGCCGCTGTCCGTCGCCGAGCACGAGGACGCCGTCTCCGTCGCGGCGGCGGGGGCCGTGGTCTCCTTCGCCGGCGTCGTCCGCGACCACGACGGAGGCCGCTCGGTGGCCGAGCTGGAGTACGTCGGCCACCCGAGCGCCGCCGACGTCATCACCGAGCTGGCCGAGGAGTTCGCCGCGCGCCCCGAGCTGCACGCCGTCGCGGTCAGCCACCGCATCGGTGTGCTCGGCAT
Organism: Blastococcus sp. SYSU DS0510; assembly: GCF_054050835.1. Taxonomy (NCBI): domain Bacteria; kingdom Bacillati; phylum Actinomycetota; class Actinomycetes; order Geodermatophilales; family Geodermatophilaceae; genus Blastococcus; species Blastococcus sp. SYSU DS0510. The sequence continues at coordinate 80,664 of NZ_JBJHAC010000006.1, forward strand.
CGGCGACGTCGCGCTCGCGTGCGCGGTCAGCGCCTCGCACCGCGGTCAGGCGTTCGCCGCCTGCGCCGAGCTCGTCGACGAGGTGAAGAAGCGGCTGCCCATCTGGAAGCGGCAGGTGTTCGGCGACGGTGAGGAGGAGTGGGTCGCCTGCCCCTAGGCGCCTGCCTCAGCCGGCGAACTCGCGCACCGGCAGCCCCCGCACCCCGACGTCCACGGTGAACAGCGAGCCGGCCACGCCGTCGTCCAGGCCGCCCTCGGCGGACGTGGTGACGAACAGCCGGTCCAGGGCGCGGCCGCCGAGGGTGCAGGCCGTCACCTGCGGCGTGGGCAGCTCCACCACGGCGTCGCGCCGGCCGTCGCGGTCGTAGCGGTGCACCTCGCCGCCGCCGTAGAGCGCGACCCAGACCCCGCCCTCGGCGTCGACGGTGAGCCCGTCGGGGTTGCCGTCGTCCGGGAACGTCACGAACGGGCGCCGCCCGCTCAGCCCCGCCCCGGCCTCGTAGTCGAAGACGTCGATGCGGTGGGTCGCCGTGTCGGCGTAGTAGGCCAGCGACCCGTCGGGGCTCCACTCCAGCCCGTTGGAGACGGTGACCCCGCCGAAGACGTGGTGCACGCTGCCGTCGGGGTCCAGCCGGTACATCGACGCGGCGCCCGGCGTCTGGTCGTAGGCCATCGAGCCGCACCAGAAGCGGCCGTCGGGGTCGCAGCCGCCCTCGTTCATGCGGATGTCGGGGTTCGTCCACACCGGGTCCAGCAGGGTGAGGGTGCCGTCGGGGCCCTCGAGGGCGAAGCCGCGCTCCACCGCGATGACCGCGCCGCCGCCGCGGCGCGGCCGGACGACCGCCGCGACGTCCGCGACGTGCCGGCGGGCGACCGAGCCGTCCTCGCCCACCGTGAGGACGTCACCGGCGAGCATGTCCACGCACCGCAGGCCGCCCCACGCCGGCGACCACACGGGCCCCTCGCCGTGGTGGGTCACCGCACCGGTCAGCCGCTGCGCCTTCACCGGGCCTCCGTCCCGACAGGGCCCGGCAGGTCGGTGGCCAGCAACGTGTTCAGCATGCGGGCAGTGTGCTCGACGACGGGGAGCTCGCGGCTGGCGCTGCGCGGCTTGGCGCGGAAGGCGATCCCGCAGAGCGTCCCGAACAGCTCGAGGTCGCGGGTCACGAGGGGGACGCCCACGTAGGCGGCGATGTCGCGGATGGAGCCGTAGGACCGCGAGGCGTAGGCCGGCACGGCGGCGGTCACGGTGGCTACCCGCGGTGCGTTCCCCTCGATCATCTGGCGGCAGAAGCTCTGCGCCCACGGCAGCTCCGTGCCCGGGCGGACGCCGGCCTCCGGGAACGCGCGCACGATGATCTGCCGGTCGTGCTCGACGTGGGTGACCACCCACAGGTCCCAGCCGACGTACCCGTGCAGGAAGCGCAGCGCTCCCTCGGCCGCGGAGAGCCAGTCACCCCACGGCGCCACGTCGGCCACGCCCGACGGAACCATGTCGTACGAAATACCACCGGGGCGGGCCGGCCAACCGTCCGGAGCGAGGTCAGCGTGCTCCGGCCAGGCCGTCGTCGTCGGTCCGCCCGTCGCGCTCGAGCTCGGCCTCCTCCGCCTCGGCCTCCAGCCGGTGGGCCTCCCCGTCGACCTTCGCCGCGGCGTCGCCGTGCGACTCGCCGTACAGCTCCTCGGCCCGGCCGAACAGCTCCTGGGCCTTCGCCTTCGCTCTGTCGAAGATGCTCATGACTCCTCCTCCATCCGGCCGCCGACCGACCGGGTCGGCGCGGGAACGGCCATCCTCCACGGTCGGGCCTGACTGCGGGGCGGACGGCCCCTCGCTCACCCCCCGGCGAAGGGCGGGAGCACGTCCACGACCGCGCCGGCGGGCAGCGGGGCCTCCCGGTCGCGGGCCTGGGCGCCGTCGACCAGGAACGAGCAGGCGGTGAGCACCCGCTCCAGCCGCTCCCCGTGGGCGAGGGCGATCCGCCCGACGAGCTCGTCGAGGCTGGCGGCCTCGCAGCGCTCGGTGTCGACGCCGGAGGCGGCGCGGGCGCCGGCGAAGTAGCGGACGGTGACGGTGGTCGCCCCCGGGGTGGCGGGGTGGGTGGACAACTCAGCCGCCGATCGCCGACATGGGCCGGCTCGGCTGCAGGAAGCTCGGGTCGTCGATCCCGTGGCCGGGCAGCTTGCCCAGGGTCGCGATCCGCCAGCGGTCCGCCAGTTCCGCATCCGTGGCGCCCTCGCGCAGCGCCGTCCGGAGGTCGGACTCCTCGCGGGCGAACAGGCAGTTGCGGATCTGCCCGTCGGCGGTGAGCCGGGTGCGGTCGCAGCTGCCGCAGAACGAGCGGGTGACCGAGGCGATCACACCCACCGTGGCCGGCCCGCCGTCGACCAGCCAGCGCTCGGCCGGTGCCGAGCCCCGCTCCTCGCTGTCGGGGGTGAGCTCGTGCGCCGCCGACAGCCGCTCCAGGATGTCCTCGGCGGTGACCATGCGACCGCGCGTCCAGGCGTGGTGGGCGTCCAGCGGCATCTGCTCGATGAAGCGCAGCTCGTAGCCCTGCTCCAGGCAGAAGTCCAGCAGCGGGACGGCGTCGACGTCGTTGATCCCGTGCAGCAGGACGGCGTTGACCTTCACCGGCGTGAGCCCGGCGTCCCGCGCGGCGGCCAGGCCGGCGAGGACGTCGTCCAGCCGGTCGCGGTGGGTGAGGGTCTTGAACCGCTCCCTGTCGAGGGTGTCCAGGCTGACGTTGATGCGGTCGAGCCCGGCCTCGGCGAGCGCGGGCGCCATGCGGGAGAGCCCGATGGCGTTGGTGGTGAGGCTGACCTCGGGCCGCGGGTGGAGCGCCGTCGCGCCGGCGACGATGCCGACCAGGCCCGGGCGCAGCAGCGGTTCGCCCCCGGTGAAGCGCACCTCGCGGATGCCCAGGTGCTCCACCCCGATGCGCACCAGGCGGGCGACCTCGTCGTCGGTGAGCTGCTCGACCTTGGGCAGCCACTGCAGACCCTCCGGCGGCATGCAGTAGGTGCAGCGCAGGTTGCACCGGTCGGTCAGGGAGACCCGCAGGTCGGTCGCGGTGCGCCCGTACCGGTCGACCAGGCCGCCGGAGCCGGCGGCCACGGTGCCCACGGCACGGCGGACCGCGGGGTCGGGCAGGTCGGCGCCGGTCATGGGCCGAATGTAGCCGCGACGGGCGACACGTGGCGGGCCGGAAATGCGCGGGCCCCGCCGCGGAGGCGTTGCTACCGTTCCCCCGCCACCCGAGAGACCGGCGGAGGACGTCCCGCACTCGCCCGTGGCCAGGAAGCGCGAGAGAACCCGTGTCGGCCCGCACCGTCTTCAGCCCCTACCGCCGCCTCTTCACCGTCCCCGGGTCCGTGGCCTTCTCCCTGGCCGGGTGGGTGGGGCGGTTGCCCGCCCCCATGCTCGGCCTGGGCGCGGTGCTCCTGGTCTCGCGGGAGACCGGGAGCTACGGCCTCGCCGGTGCCGTCGCCGGCGCCCTCGCGCTCAGCTACGGCGTCGCCGGGCCGCAGTGGGCGCGGGCCATGGACCGCCGCGGCCAGGGCCCGGTGCTCCGCCTGGCGATGGCCGCCTTCGCGCTCACCGGCGTCGCGTTCGTCGCGGCGGTGGTCGGCGGCGGGCCCCGCTGGAGCTGGTTCCTGCTGGCCGCGGCGGTCGGGGCCAGCAGCCCCAACGTCGGCTCGCTGGTGCGCGCCCGGTGGGCCGCGGTGCTCGACCCCGCGGGGCGGCAGACGGCGTTCGCGTTCGAGGCCGTCGCCGACGAGGTGGTCTTCGTCGTCGGCCCGCCGCTGGTGACGCTCCTGGCCACGCTCGTCGCGCCGCCCGTCGGCTTCCTCACCGGGGTGGTCCTCGGCACGATCGGCGGCCTCTGGCTCGCCGCCCTCCGCGACACCGACCCGCCGGCGCACCCCGTCGCCGGGGCGTCGGCTGCCCGGTGGTGGGCGGTGCTGACGCCGACGCTGCTGGTCGTCACCGTCACCTACCTGGCCGTGGGCACGGTGTTCGGCGCCATCGACGTCGTGGTGGTCGGCTTCGCCGAGGCCGAGGGGGCGCCGGCGCTCTCCGGGGTGGCCCTCGCCGTCTTCGCCGCCGGCAGCCTGGTCGCGGGGCTGGTCTACGGCCTCGCACGCCTGCCGGGCACGCTGGCCACCCGCTTCGTCGCGACGGCGGTCGCCTTCGGGCTGGCCGCCCAGCTGCTGTGGGGCGTCGGCTCGCTGGCGGTGCTCGTCGGGGTCGGCTTCCTGGCCGGGCTGACCATCGCGCCGGTGCTCGTCTCGGGCACCTCGCTGGTGGAGTCCCGCACGGCGCCCGGTCTGCTCACCGAGTCGCTGGCCTGGACGATCTCCGGCCTCACCCTCGGCGTCACCGCGGGCTCGGCGCTGGCCGGTGCCGCGGTGGACGCCTGGGGTGCGGAGGCGGCCTTCGCCGTGCCCGCGGGGGCCGCGGCGCTCGCCGCCCTGCTCGCGCTCGGCGGTGGGGCGCTGGTCGCGGAGCGGCCGGCCGCCGCACCCCTGGTTGAGGACCGCACCACCGGGTAGGCGGGCGACGGGTCGATCGCGCACGACCGATCGTGCGGCTCGCGACCCTCCCCGAACCGGAAGGACCAGCCTGTGGCTCACTCACCCGTGCCCTCCCTCGCGCTGAACAACGGCGTTCAGATCCCGCAGCTCGGCTTCGGCGTCTACCAGGTTCCGCCCGCGGAGACCGCCGACACCGTGGCGACCGCCCTCGAGGTCGGCTACCGGCACATCGACACCGCGGAGATGTACGGAAACGAGAAGGGCGTCGGCGAGGCCGTCGCCCGTTCCGGCATCGACCGCGGCGAGATCTTCGTGACGAGCAAGCTCAACAACGGCTTCCACCGTCGCGACGACGCGCTGCGCGCCTTCGACCGGACGCTCGCCGACCTCGGGTTCGACCAGCTCGACCTCTTCCTCGTCCACTGGCCGCTGCCGGGCATCGACGTCGACTACGTCGAGACCTGGAAGGCGATGGAGGAGATCTACCGCGACGGCCGCTGCCGGGCCATCGGCGTCTCCAACTTCCAGCCGCACCACCTGCGCCGGCTGTTCGACGAGACCGAGGTCGTCCCGGCGGTGAACCAGATCGAGGTCCACCCCTACCTGGCGCAGGACGACGTCCGCGCGTTCGACGCCGAGCACGGGATCGTCACCGAGGCATGGTCGCCCATCGCCAAGGGCAAGGTGCTCGACGACCCGGCCATCGCCGCGATCGCCGAGCGCCTCGGCCGCACCCCGGCCCAGGTCGTGCTGCGCTGGCACGTGCAGCGGGGCGACGTCGTCTTCCCGAAGTCCTCCTCCCGCGAGCGCATGGCGGAGAACTTCGCTCTGTTCGACTTCGAGCTCGGCCGCGAGGACATGGCCGCGCTCACCGGGCTGGACCGGGGCGAGCGCACCGGCCCCGACCCGGACACCTTCAACTACATCCCCGGCTGAGCCGACCGTGAGCCAGGACCCCTGGTGATCAGGTCCGCTGATCACCAGGGGTCACTCGCCGGCCGCGCGGCTCACTCCCCGCGCCGCACCGGGGGCTTCTCCTCCGGCGCGGAGGCGACGTTGCGCTGGGCCTCCGGCGGGTCCAGCGGGCCCTCGACCTCGTGCTCGTGGTCGGTGCGGGGGACGTCCTCGCGCCACGGCACCTCCGTGCCGGTGCGGGGGACGGCGTCCGGGTTCTCGTGCGACGGTGCCGACATGGTGCTGCCCCTTCGTCCGTGCGTGGTGTGCGTCCGACGACCGGAGGGGTGACCGGCGGAGCCTCCGGCAACCGGGCGGGGCCCGACCGTCGGCAATTCGTAAGGAAGCGCCGGCTCAGTCGGTGGTGACGAAGTCGATGAGCTCCTCGACCCGGCCGATGAGCGCGGGTTCCAGGTCGGTCCAGGTCCGCACGCGGGCGAGGATGCGCTGGGCCCACACGTAACCGGTGTCGTCCTCCCAGCCCAGCCGGCGGCAGACACCGGTCTTCCAGTCCTCGCCCTTGGGCACGGTCGGCCACGCCCCGATGCCGACGACGGAGGGCTTGACGGCCTGCCAGATGTCGATGAACGGGTGGCCGACGACGAGCGCGTGGTCGCCGGTGACCCGGGCGGCGATGCGGGACTCCTTGGAGCCGGTCACCAGGTGGTCGACGAGCACGCCCAGCCGCCGTCCCGACGACGGGCGGAACTCCTCGACGATGCCCGGCAGGTCGTCGACGCCGTGCAGCGGCTCGACGACGACGCCCTCGATGCGCAGGTCGTGGCCCCAGACCTTCTCCACCAGCTCGGCGTCGTGCTTGCCCTCCACGTAGATGCGCCCCTCGCGCGCGACCCGGGCGCGGGCGCCTGCCACGTAGGTGGAGCCGGAGGCGCTGCGGGCCGGGCCGGCCGGTGCGGTCTGCTTGGGCCGGACGAGCACCACCGGGCGCCCGTCCACCCAGAAGCCGGGGCCGAGCGGGTAGGCGCGCACGCGCCCGAACCGGTCCTCGAGGTGGACGACGTCCTTCTCGCAGCGCACGACGGCGCCGACGAACCCGCTGCTCGGGTCCTCGACGACGACGTCCTTGACCGCTTCGACCTCGGGCGAGGCCTTCTTGACGGTGCGCGGGTGGACCAGGTTGTCGTACGGCGAACGGGGAGGCACGCGACGACGCTAGGCACGGTGCCCGCGCGGTCGTGGGCGGCGCGCCGACCCGCTGTGCCGGACCCGTCCCGGACGACACGCCCGGGCAGAGCCGGATCACGCAGTGTGACGGGTGCTAGCGCTGTCGACGGGTGCCCCGGTGGGTCGGTGCCCGCCGGGTGGATGCGGGCGTGACCTGCGCGGATGTCGGTGGCAGGCCGGCCGGCGGCCCCGGATGGAGGCCGTGCGCGGTGCTGCGGACGCGGGGCGATCCCGGTCCGTCCCGATCTGCTCGTTTCGCGGCCACCGTCCCGGTCACCCATCGGAGGGACGAACATCCCCGAGCTCAGATAGGAGCGACAACGACGATGATCGGCACCGAGACCATCAGCCGCGTGATCGGCCAGGACGTCTACGACACCGAGGGTCAGAAGATCGGGTCCGCTTCCGAGGTCTACCTCGACGACGAGACCGGCCAGCCCGAGTGGGTGACCGTCCGCACCGGTCTGTTCGGCACCAAGGAGTCCTTCGTCCCGATCCGTGACGCCAACCTGACCGACGACGGCCTCCGCGTACCGGTCAGCAAGGACCGCGTCAAGGACGCCCCCAAGATCGACACCGACGGTCACCTCTCCCCGCAGGAGGAAGAGGAGCTGTACCGGTACTACGGCCTCGGCAGCGGGACGACCGGCCGCACCGAGACCGTCACCACGACCGAGACCACGGGCATGGCCGGGACCGCCGGAACGGTCGGCACCGACCGCACCGACACCCGGGGCACCGTCGGCCACGACACCTCCGGCCCGACGACCGACAACGCCATGACGCGCTCCGAGGAGCGGCTGGACGTCGGCACCCGCCAGGAAGAGGTGGGCCGCGCCCGCCTGCGCAAGTACGTCGTGAGCGAGAACGTCACCGAGACCGTTCCCGTCTCCCGCGAGGAGGTCCGGGTCGAGCGCGAGCCGATCACGGACGCCAACGTGGGCAACGCCATGGACGGGCCGGCCATCAGCGAGGAGGAGCACGAGGTCACCCTCCGCGCGGAGAAGCCGGTCGTCGCCAAGGAGGCCGTGCCGGTCGAGCGGGTCCGCCTGGACAAGGAGACCGTCACCGACGAGGTGCGGGTCGACGAGACCCTCCGCAAGGAGGAGATCGAGGTCGACGGGGCGGACGACACCAACCGCCGGATGTGAGGACGGACCCCCTTCCTCCCCACCCGTCGCACGCTCGAGGCGGGTTCCTGGAACGGGGCCGCTGACGCGCGGCGGCCGACCGAGACCAGACTCCGGTCGGCCGCCGTTGTCGTCCCCGGGGGCGGTCAGTCCCCCAGGCAGGCGGTGAGGGCGCCCACCATCAGCGGGACGTCGAGGGCCGAGGCCAGCTCGCGGCAGGAGTGCATGGCGAGCATGGGCGCCCCGATGTCGACCGTGGTCACGCCCAGCCGGGTGGCCGTGAGCGGCCCGATCGTGCTGCCGCACGGCAGGTCGGCGCGCGTGACGAACGTCTGCACGGGGACCCCCGCCTCGTCGCAGCGCTCGGTGAACCAGCCACCGGAGGCCGCATCGGTGGCGTAGGCCTGGTTGGCGTTCACCTTCAGCACCGGCCCGCCGCCGAGCTCCGGCCGGTGCGCAGGCTCGTGCCGCTCGGCGCGGGTCGGGTGCACCGCGTGGGCCATGTCGGCCGACACGAGCACCGACCGGGCCAGCGCCCGGTGCGGGGCCTGCGGGTCGCCGTCGTCGGTCGCGGCCGCGAGCCGCCGGACGACGTCCTCGAGGAAGCTCCCGCGGGCGCCGGACATCGAGCCGCTCCCCACCTCCTCGTGGTCGTTGCAGACCAGCACCTGCGTGCGCTCCCCGGCGGGCGCGGCCAGCAGGGCCAGCAGCCCGGAGTGGCAGCAGGCCAGGTCGTCCAGCCGCGGTGCGGCCACCCACGTGCCGTCCGCGCCGGCGCGCGCGGAGGGCTGGGTGTCGGCCAGCACCAGGTCGGTGCCGACGACGTCCCCCAGCTCCACCCCGGCGGTCGCGGCCAGCGCCTCGGCCAGCGCCGGCCCGGTGCCGAGGTCGCGGTCCCACACCGGCACGAGGTGCTGCTGCGGATCGAGGGTCAGCCCCTCCCGGACGCTGCGGTCGAGGTGGATCGCGAGCGAGGGCAGCCGCAGGGGGGCGCCGGGAAGCCGGACCAGGGCGGTGCGCGGGTGGGTGGGGGAGTGGGAGCGCAGCACCAGCCGCCCGGCGACGGTGAGCTCCCGGTCCAGCCAGGTGTGCCAGAGCCCGCCGCCGTAGGGCTCCACGCCCACGAGGCGGTAGCCGGACTGCCGCACCTCCCATCGCGGGCGGATCTTGAACGTCGGCGAGTCGGTGTGGGCGCCGACCAGCCGCATGCCGGTCTCGGCCAGCGAGCCGCTGCCCAGGCGGAAGGCGATGACGCTGCCGTGCCGGACGACGAAGTGCTGCCCGCCCGGGGCCGGGGCCCAGGCGTCGGTCTCCGCGAGCTCGGTGAACCCGGCGGCGCGCAGCCGGCGCACCAGCTCGGCGACCGCGTGGGCGGGGGACGGCGAGGCGTCGACGAAGGCGCGCAGGTCGTCGCCGAGGGCGAGCGGGTCGAGAGCGGCGGTCGGCATGCGGTCATCGTGCCCGACGCCCGGAGACGGGTGAGGGCGCGGTCGCCGACGGCGGGGTGGGATGCTGCTGGTGTGAGCGAGCGCACGGTGCCCGGGAGCCCCGACGAGCTGTCCGCAGCGCTGGAGGCCACCGGCTACCTCGCCGACGAGGGCCTGGCCACCGCCGCCCACCTGGCGCTGGTGATGCACCGGCCGCTGTTCCTCGAGGGCGAGGCCGGCGTCGGGAAGACGGCGCTGGCCCAGGCGCTGGCGCAGATCACCGACCGGCCGCTCTACCGGCTGCAGTGCTACGAGGGGCTCGAGGCCAGCCAGGCGCTCTACGACTGGGACTTCGGCCGCCAGCTGCTGCACCTGCGCGCGGCCGAGGCGGCGCACGCCGCGGACGACCCGGCGCGGCTGGAGGCCTCGCTCTACGATCGCCGGTTCCTCCTCGCCCGGCCGCTGCTGCAGGCGCTGGAGGACGCGCCGAGCGTGCTGCTGGTCGACGAGGTGGACCGCGCCGACGACGAGTTCGAGGCGTTCCTGCTGGAGATCCTCTCCGACTTCACCATCTCCATCCCGGAGCTCGGCACGGTGCGGGCGGAGATCCCGCCGCTGGTCGTCCTCACCTCCAACCGCACCCGCGAGGTGCACGACGCGCTCAAGCGGCGCTGCCTCTACCACTGGCTCGCGCACCCGGACTTCGACCGCGAGGTGGCGATCCTGCGCCGCCGGCTCCCCCAGGTCACCGAGCAGCTGGCCCGGCAGGTGGCCCGGGCGACGGCGACGCTGCGGACCCTCGACCTGCTCAAGCCGCCCGGGGTCGCCGAGGCCATGGACTGGGCGACGGCGCTGCACACCCTCGGCGCCCGCGACCTGGACCCCGACCTCGCGGCGCGGACCCTCGGCGCGGTGCTCAAGTACCGCGAGGACACCGAGCGGGTGCGGTCGCTGGCCCCGGAGGCACTGCTCGGTGGTTGAGCGCGACGTGGTCGACACGGTGCTGGGGTTCGCCCGCACGCTGCGGCACGCGGGGGTGACCGCCTCCCCGGACCGGGTCCAGGCGATGCTCGGCGCGCTCGGGCACCTCGACGTCCTGAAGCCCTCGGCGGTCTACTGGGCCGGCCGGCTCACGCTGTGCGCGGGCCCCGACGACCTCGACCGCTACGACGCCGCGTTCCTGGCCTGGTTCTCCGGGCAGCGGCCGCGCCCCACCCCGGCGGCTCCGCAGGTGCGCCCCCGGCTCGCCGCCAGCGCGCCGCTGGACGCCGGCGAGGGCGAGGGGGAGGACGACGACCCCGATGCCCCCGACCTCGCGGCCCGCGCGAGCGCCGACGAGGTGCTGCGCCACCGCGACGTCGCCGGGCTGACCGACGCCGAACGGGCCCACCTGAGGCGGCTGTTCGCGCTGCTGGTCCCCGCCGCGCCGATGCGCCCGGCCCGGCGGCGGCGACCGGCTGCCCACGGCGGGGTCCACCCGGCACGCACCGTGCGGCGGGCGCTGCGCGACGGCGGCGAGGTGAGCCGGCTGATGCACCGCCGGGCGCGCCCCCGGCCGCGCCGGGTGGTGCTGCTGGTCGACGTCTCCGGCTCCATGACCCCCTACGCCGACGCGCTGCTGCGCTTCGCGCACGCCGCGGTCCGGGCCCGGCCGGCCTCCACCGAGGTGTTCACGATCGGCACCCGGCTCACCCGCGTCACCCGCGAACTGCGGCTGCGCGACCCGGACCGCGCGCTCGCGGCCGGCGGCGAGGCGATCCCCGACTGGTCCGGCGGCACCCGGCTGGGCGAGGTGCTCAAGGCCTTCCTCGACCGGTGGGGTCAGCGCGGCACCGCGCGCGGGGCCGTCGTCGTCGTCTGCAGCGACGGCTGGGAGCGGGGGGACACCACGATGCTGCGGGAGCAGATGGCCCGGCTGCGGCGGCTGGCGCACACCGTGGTGTGGGTCAACCCGCACAAGGGCCGCATGGGGTACGAACCCCTCACCGGCGGGATGCAGGCCGCGCTCCCGTCGGTCGACCACTTCGTGGCCGGGCACAGCATGGCCGCGTTCGAGGAGCTGTCAGGAGTGATCCACCGTGCTTGAAGGACCTCGGCCCCCTCACCACTCGCAGGCTCGCGGCGAGCCTCCGACCGAGGCCGGACGACAGGAGGACGCGGATGCGCGACGTTCTTGACGATCTCGTCGGCTGGTGGCAGGCGGGGGAGACCGTCGGCGTGGGCACGGTGGTGGGCACCTGGCGCTCGGCGCCGCGGCCGGCCGGCGCCTCGATGCTGGTCGGGCCGGACGGGACGGCGGTCGGCAGCGTCTCGGGCGGCTGCGTCGAGGGCGCGGTGTACGAGGAGGCGAAGGACGCCGTCGACACCGGCGAGCCCGTCCTGCGCCGCTACGGGGTCAGCGACGACGACGCCTTCGCCGTCGGCCTGACCTGCGGCGGGATCCTCGACGTCTTCGTGGAGCCGGTCTCCCGCGAGTCCTTCCCCGAGCTGGGCGAGGTCGCGGAGTCGGTGGGCCGGCACGAGCCGGTCGCCGTCGTCACCGTGGTGGCCGGGCCGGACGACCGGTTGGGCCGCCGCCTGGTGCTCTGGCCCGACCGGGCGTCGGGGACGCTGGGCTCCCAGCGGCTGGACGACGCCGTGGCCGACGACGCCCGCGGCATGCTGGCCGCCGGGCGCACCGCCCTCCTGCACGTGGGCCACGACGGCGAGCGACGCGGCGACGACCTCACGCTCTTCGTCAACTCCTTCGCCCCGGCGGCGCGCATGGTGGTCTTCGGCGCGATCGACTTCGCCGCCGCCGTCGCCCGGGTCGGGGCGTTCCTGGGCTACCGGGTCACCGTCTGCGACGCCCGGCCGGTGTTCGCGACGCCGAAGCGCTTCCCGGACGCGCACGAGGTGGTCGTCGAGTGGCCGCACCGCTACCTGCAGGCCGAGGTGGACGCCGGGCGGATCGACGAGCGCACCGTCCTCTGCGTGCTCACCCACGACCCGAAGTTTGACGTCCCGCTGCTGGAGGTCGCCCTGCGCACCCCGGTGGCCTACGTGGGTGCCATGGGCTCCCGGCGGACGCACGATGAGCGGTTGGCGCGGCTGCGCGAGGCCGGGCTGACCGAGGACGAGCTCTCCCGGCTCGCCTCGCCGATCGGCCTGGACCTCGGTGCGCGCACCCCCGAGGAGACGGCGGTGTCGATCGCCGCCGAGATCATCCAGGGCCGCTGGGGCGGGACCGGCCGCCGGCTGGCCGAGGTGGAGGGCCCCATCCATCAAGGCCCCCCCGGTCCCCCGCCACTCGCCGGCTCGCGGCTGGCCCCTGCCGAAGGGCCGGGAGGCCGCTGAGGGGGACCATGAGCATCCGACGTCTCGGCACGGCGGCCGCCGCCGTCCTGCTGCTCGCCGCGTGCAGCGGCTCCGAGGAGGCCCCGAGCGGGGCGGCGGCCACGAGCGGCGCCGAGAGCGGGAGCTCGCTGGCCGAGCAGGACGCCGCCGGGGTGGTCGACGCCGCCTTCGCCGCCCTCGAGGACGCGGGCGCCGTGCACGTCGTCGGCTCGGTGGAGGAGGGCGGCTCGACCCAGGAGCTCGACCTGCGGCTGCAGGGCGAGGACGCGCAGGGCACCGTCACCCTGGACGGCACCGCCGCCGAGCTCATCTTCACCGGCGGCACCGCCTACGTCCGGGCGCCGGCCGACTACTGGGCCTCCTTCGGCATGCCCGCCGAGTTCGCCGGTCAGCTGGAGGGCCGGTGGGCGCTCATGCCCGCGGAGGTGGCGGCCTCCTTCAGCACGCTGACCCTTTCGGGGATGGCCGACCAGCTGCGCGCCGCCGCCGGGGCCCAGGCCACCGGTGAGGTCACCAGGGGCGAGCTGGACGGCGAGCCCGTCGTCGTCGTCACGCAGGGCGACGGCAGCAGCCTCACCGTCGCCGACGACGAGTCCGCCCCCTACCCGCTGCGGATCGACAACCGGGGCGACGCGCCGGCCACGGTGGAGTTCAGCGAGTTCGGCGAGGCGGTCGAGATCACGGCCCCGGAGGACCCGGTCGACCTGGACGCCCTCGGCGGCTGATCGGCCGGCCGGTCATCCCAGCAGCTCCCGGACGGCCGACGGCGCCTGCGAGGGTCGGTGCAACGGGGCCACCCGTCCTCCACCGGCCGCCGCGAGGGCCGTGCAGGAGCTCATCGCCTCTGCCTCGTCGGACAGCGCCAGCACCTGGAGCTGCGCCCGCACCCGCGCGAGCGACGTGGCGGCGTGCACCGGATCGGGGCTGTCGGTCGCGACACCGTCGGAGAGCAGCAGGACGTGGCGCTCCGCGGCGCGGGAGCGCGCCACCTGCACCGCCGCCGTCCGCAGCGCGAGCTCCAGGTCGGTCGTGCCGCCGCCGCGGAGGTCGCACAGCCGGTCGACCACCACGTCGACGCGGGGATCGGCCGACAGGGGACGCAGCACCACGACCTTCGACCAGAAGGCGATGACGCCGAGCTCGTCACCAGGGCGCAGGCGCTGGACCAGCGCCGAGGCCGTGAGCACGGCGGCGGCGAGCTCATCCCCGGCCACCGATCCGGACGCGTCGACGAGCAGGATCACCGCGCGGCCGGTGGAGCGCCAGCCCCTCGTGCGCAGGTGCTCGGCGCGCCACCGGGGCTCCGAACCCCGCGCCGCCAGGGTGGCGTCGAGGTCGACGTCGGAGCCGGTCGGGTCGCACCGGGTGACCAGCCGGCTGGTGCCGGGACGGTCGGCGATGCCGGTGCGGGGTGAGCCCATCGGCAGCCGTGCGGCCAGCGCCCGAGCGGCGGCGCGCAGTCGCGGGTCGAATGCGCGGGCGGCTGCCGCGAGAACCCGGGCGGCGGCGTCGGGGTCGCGAGCGGCGAGGTCGGCCACGGCCTGGGCGTCGAGAGCACCGGCCTCCGGCGAGACGGTGTCGAAGTCCGGGTTGCTGCGCGAGAGCTGGTCCCGGCTGGAGCGGCGCGCGCCCTGGGCACGCAGCAGCTCCTCGACCTCCTCGGGGGACTCGACGACGCGGGGCGGCCCCGACCCCGGTCGCTCACCGGACTGCGCCGGTGGAGGTGGCGGCCCAGGCGGCGTCTCCCCGGGCGTCAGGCTTTTCCCAGCTCCTCACCGGCCCTGCGCCAGATGTCGCCGACGACGTCCTCCACCGGGCGCGCCACGCCGTCGCCGAGGGTCACCTTCCCCGTGAGTGCGGCCAGGGCGGCGTCGAGCCCCGTGGCCTCCTGCAGGGCGGGGGCCTCCCGGACGGCGCCGAGCTCGACGGCGATCAGCACGGTGTCGATCGCGCCCCGGACGGAGGCGCCGATCCGTAGCTCGGGGTGGTCGCGGGTGATCCGGACCGCCCGGACCGCCCGGGCGACCAGCCGTGGGTCCCCGCCGGTCACCGCCTCGACCACCCCGAGCTCGGCCTCCTCGTCCTGGTACGCCATGGCCACCCGGCAGGAGCGGTCGTAGAGGGCCGGCGTGACGCGGGCGGTGCCGACGGCGTCGAACGGGTTCATCGCCGCCACCAGCCGGAAGGTGGGCCGGGCCTCGACCCGCCCGTAGCGGGGTACGTGCATCTCCCGCTCGGAGAGGACGCCGAGGAGGACGTTCATCGTCTCCTCGGGGACCCGGTTGAACTCCTCGACGTAGAGCAGCGCACCTTCCGTCATGGCGCGGGTGAGCGGGCCCGGGACGAAGTTCTCGGGCCGGTAGTCCTCGGTGAGCACCCGGGAGGCGTCGTGGTGGCCGACCAGGCGGGTGGGCGTCAGCTCCGCGTTGCCCTCGACGAGCACGAGCGGGACGCCCGCGCCGTCGGCCAGGGCGCGCAGCAGCGTGGTCTTGCCGGTGCCGGGCGGTCCCGCCAGCACGACGTTGCGCCCCGCCGAGAGGGCCGCGGCGACCACCTCGGCCTCCCGGGTGCGGTCAACCACGCGTTGCCGGGCCAACCGGACCATGCCGGCGACGTCGAGGTGGGCGGCGGTGCGCACGCTGGTCACGGTCCTCCTGCCGACCACGGCCGGGGCGCTCCGCACAGGAGCGCCCCGGCCCGGTGAGGTGATGGAAAACGGCCACCCCTCAGGGGCCCGCGCCGAGGCGTGGGGGGAGGGGTGGTCCTTCTTCAGTCGTAGACGATGACGCCACGCAGGTTCTTGCCCGCGTGCAGGTCCTCGTAGCCCTGGTTGATGTCGTCGAGCTTGTAGCGGTTGGTGATCAGCTCGTCGAGCTTGATGGCGCCCTCCTGGTAGAGCCGCAGCATCTTGAGCATGTCCGCGCTGGGGTTCTGGTCCCCGAAGAGCGCGCCGCGGATCTCCTTGGTGAACAGCGCCAACATGCTGGGGTTGATCGGGATGCCGACGTCGGTGAGGTCACCGAGGCCGGTGATGACCACGCGGCCGCCCTTGCCCAGCGCCTCGACACCCTGGGCCACGTGCTCGCCCTTCAGCACGCCGACGGTGATCAGCACCTTGTCCGCGCCCTGGCCGTTGGTGACGCTCCGGCCGAACTCCGCCGCCTCGTCGATGCTCGCGAAGGCGTGCGTCGCCCCCAGCTCCATCGCCTTCTCCCGCTTGAAGTCCACGGGGTCGACGGCGATGACGTGGCTCGCGCCGGCGTGCGCCGCGCCCTGGACGGCGTTGATCCCGATGCCGCCGATACCCATGACGATGACGGTGTCGCCGGCCCGCACCTCACCGGCCTGCACGGCGGTGCCCCAGCCGGTGCCGACGCCGCAGCCGACCAGGCAGGCGACGTCCAGCGGGATGTCCTTCGGGATCTTGACCGTGGACCGGACGTCGACCGTCGTCACCTCGGCGAACGTGCCGAGCCCGCACATCTGGCCGACCGGGGTGCCGTCGGAGGTCTGGAAGCGGAAGCTCTCCGCGTCGTCCCAGCGCGAGCCGATCAGGAGGTTGGCGCCGGAGTCGCAGATGTACTGCTGGCCGTTCGCGCAGTAGCGGCAGCGGCCGCAGCCGGGGAGGAAGGAGAACACGACGTGGTCCCCCTCGGCGAACCCCTTCGTGCCGGGGCCGACCGCGGTCACGACGCCGGCGCCCTCGTGGCCGCCGAGGAACGGGTAGTGCCCGACCGGCATGTCCCCCGTGGCGATGTGGTCGTCGGAGTGGCACATGCCGGAGGCGGCGAGCTTCACCTGCAGCTCGCCGGCCTGCGGGTCATCGGCGACGAGGTCGGTGACCTCCCACTTGCCGGGGGCTGAGCGCAGGATCGCGCCGCGGGTGTTCACGGGCACAGGAACCTCCTCGTCGCCCTCGTCGTCGAGGGCCGTCCGCCCCATGCGCGGGTACGCATGGGTGGTGGTCACGCTATGACCTGGACCACAGCGGGGGAAGAGGGGTGCAACGTTGGTGCTGCCCCCGGCCGGTGACTGCCGCCCGGTCGCCGCGCGCCACCGCGGGTCTCGTCGAGCACACTGGGCCGGTGCCCCCGGTCGCGGTCGTCGTCGGCGCGGGGCCCGTCGGGCTCACCGCGGCGCTGCTGCTGGCCCGCCGCGGGCTGGAGGTCGTCGTCCTCGAGCGGCACGCCGCCCCCTACCCGCTGCCGCGGGCCGTGCACCTCGACGACGAGGTGTTCCGGGCGCTGCAGGCGGCGGGGGTGGCCGACGAGGTCGCCGCCCGGTGCCGGCCCATGGCCGGGCTCCGCCTGCTCGATGGCGCGCACCGGGTGCTCGCCGAGTTCCGCCGGGCCCCGGACGCCGGCCCGCACGGCTGGCCGCAGGGGTCGTTCGTGCACCAGCCCGACCTGGAGGAGGTGCTGGCGACCGCCGCAGCGGGGACGCCCGGGATCGAGGTGCGCCGTGGCTGCGAGGTGACCGGCCTCGCGCAGGACCGCCGCGGGATCACGGTGCGGCTGACCGAGCGGGCGGCCGGGGCGGAGCGCTCCGTCCGCGCGGCGGCGGTGCTGGGCTGCGACGGCGCCAACAGCACCGTGCGGGAGCTGATCGGCGCCCGGATGCTCGACCTCGCCCCACCCGACCGCTGGCTCGTGGTCGACGCGCGGGCGCCCGCGCCGCTGCCGGTCTGGCCCGGGGTGCACCAGGTGTGCGACCCCCGCCGGGCGGCCACCTTCATGCCGGTCACCGGCGACCGCTACCGCTGGGAGTTCCGCCTGGCGCCGGGGGAGACGGCGGAGGAGCTCTCCGCCCCGGAGCGGCTGGCCTCGCTGCTGTCCCCGGTCGCGCCGGCGGCCGACCTCGAGGTGCTGCGGGCCGTCGAGTACACGTTCCGCGCGCAGGTCGCCGACCGCTGGCGGGACGGGCGGGTGCTGCTGGCCGGCGACGCCGCCCACCTCACCCCGCCGTTCGTCGGCCAGGGGCTCGGGCTCGGGCTGCGCGACGTCCACCAGCTGGCCTGGAAGCTCGCCGCGGTCCTCCACGGCGAGGCGCCGGACGCGCTGCTGGACACCTACCGCGCCGAGCGCGAGCCGCACGCCCGCGCGCTGATCCGGGTGGCCCTGCTGCTCGGCCGGCTCATGACCGGCGGTGGGCGCTGGGGCGCGGTCGCCCGGCGGGTCGTCCTGGCCGCCGTCCGCCGCATCCCCGCCGTCGCCCGGCTGGCCACCGACAGCCGCACCCCGCCGCTGCGCCGCGGCCCGCTGGTGGCGCGCCGGGGCCGGGCCGGTCGCCGGCTGGCCGGGACGCTCCTGCCGCAGCCGGAGGTCCTCGTCGACGGGACCGTCCGCCGGCTGGACGACGTCCTGGGTGACGGCTACGTCGAGATCACGTCGGACCTGCGGGTGCGGCGGCCTGACGGCACGGCCTTGCGCATCGAGGACCCGTCCGGCGCTCTGGCGCGCTGGCTGGACGGCGCCGCGCTGGTGCGCGTGCGCCCCGACCGCATC
This sequence comes from Blastococcus sp. SYSU DS0510, assembly GCF_054050835.1. Taxonomy (NCBI): domain Bacteria; kingdom Bacillati; phylum Actinomycetota; class Actinomycetes; order Geodermatophilales; family Geodermatophilaceae; genus Blastococcus; species Blastococcus sp. SYSU DS0510. The sequence continues at coordinate 98,733 of NZ_JBJHAC010000006.1, forward strand.
GTCCGCTCGGTGCGGGTGTGAGCGCCCTCAGTCGCAGGCCGCGGGATCAGGCCTCGCGCCGCCGGCGGGCGGGCGAGGTCGCCAGCAGCGCGTTCTCCACGGCGGTGTCGCCCAGCGCCCGCTCGAAGCCCGGGGGGACGACGAGGTCGTCGCGGGAGAGCTCGGAGACGTCGGGCCGGCCCAGCCCGACCATCGCCGAGCCCAGCCCGTCACGCAGCAGGTCCAGCACGTTCTCCACGCCGGCCTGGCCGTTCGCCGCGAGGCCCCACAGGTAGGCGCGGCCGATCATGACGGCCTTCGCGCCCAGGGCGAGGGCCTTGGCGACGTCGCCGCCGCGCCGGATCCCGCCGTCGAGCAGCACCTCGATCTGGTCGCCCACCGCCTCGGCGACCGCAGGCAGCGCGCGGAGGGAGGCCGGGGTGCCGTCGAGGTTGTTCCCGCCGTGGTTGGAGACCGAGATCGCGGTGACGCCGGCGTCGACCGCGCGCTTGGCGTCGTCGACCCGCATGACGCCCTTGAGCATGAACGGACCGCCCCACTGCTCGCGGAGCCAGGCGACGTCCTCCCAGGTCGGCATCGGCGACTGCTGCCACATGCCGTAGGCGCCGAAGAAGGTGGGCGCCGGGTCACCCGGCGTCGCCACCATGTTCGGCACGGTCAGGTCGGGGAGCTGCCGGGTGCGGGCGAAGTCCAGCAGCCAGCGCGGCTTGACCAGCACCTGGGGCGCGTACTTCCGGGCCGCCTCGAAGTCGATCTTCTCGGGGATGAACGGGCTGCCCCAGTCGCGGCCGTAGGCGAACGACCAGTCCAGGGTGGCGATCATGCCGACGGCGCCGGCCCGACGGGCGCGCTCCATGCGGCCGAGCATCTCCTCGCGGGTGCCCACCCAGTACATCTGGAAGAAGGTCTGCGGGTTCGCCGCCACGACCTCCTCGATCGGCTTGCTGGCGAAGCTGGACAGCCCCATGGCCACCCCGCGCGCCGCCGCGGCCCGGGCGACGGCGACCTCGCCGTCGGGGTGCACGGCCTGCACGCCGGTCGGGCTGATCACCACCGGCATCGACATCTGCTGGCCCATGACGGTGACGCCCGTGTTCCGCTCGTTGGCCAGCCCCGCGGTGTGCGGCGCGAAGCCGACCTCGGCGAAGGCGGCGAGGTTGTCCTCGAGCGTCAGCCCGCGCTCGGAGCCGGCGACCAGCGCGGCGTACACCCCCTTGGGGAGCCGCTTCTTCGCCCGGCGCTGGGCCTCGGCGACCGACTCGAACCACGCGTTGGCCATGGGATTCTCCTTCGTCGGCCCGGTCGACCGGGCGGTGGGCCGGCGCGACGGCCGGTGGCACTGAGTGCCAGGCTAACGCCGTGGGTGAGACGGCGGCCACACCGGTCGCCCCGCCGGGTCAGCCGCGCAGGCTCGGGAAACCCGCCGCCATCTCGTCGAACGCCAGGTGCAGGTGCCGGGTCAGGGGGGAGCCCGGCTCGGCGAGCCACGCCTCGAACGCCGTGGTCGCGGCGGCGCGTGTGCTCGCGGCGACCAGCCGCGGCAGCAGCCCGGTCGGCTCGCCGCCCGTCCGCGCCGCGACGTGCCGGGCGACCACCCGGTCGACCTCGGCGAAGCGCAGCTGGCTGTGCGCCAGCAGCGCGGGCTCGGTGAGGATCAGCCGCATGCGCTCGCGCAGCAGCGGCAGCTCGGCGTCCGGGTAGTCGTTGACCTCGACGTAGGCGGCGCAGACCGAGGTGAGCACCGGCTGGGCGGGGTCCGCGGCGGCCAGCAGCTGCTCCAGGCGGGCGACGTGGCCGGCGAAGTCGCCCCAGACGGCGTCGGCCTTGGCCGGGAAGTAGCGGAAGAAGGTGCGGCGGCTGATGCCCGCCGAGTCGGCGACCTCGTCGCTGGTCACCTGCTCGAACCCGCGGGTCGCGAAGAGGTCGAGGGCGGCGCGCTCCACGCGGGCCCGCCCGTCGGGGGCGACCGGGGCCGCCGTCCTCGTCTCCGTCACGCGGGCATTCTGCCGGTCTGCGATGCACCCGCGGCCCGGTGTTGCCCCTGGCACCCGGTGTCACTAACGTCCGGCAGGTCCATGTGACCGCGTTCACGGAGGCTGACATGCCCGAGACCACCCCGACCGACGTCCCCGCCGTGGAGTTCCGGGCCCCGGAGGCCCCCACCACCGAGGAGCCCCTCGTCGAGGAGCAGCTCGTCGAGGAGGTCTCCATCGACGGCATGTGCGGCGTCTACTGAACCGCTCGCCCCGATGACCGCTCCGGCCGGGCCGGACGGGACGGCCGTGTTCGACCCCGCGCTGCCCTGGCAGAAGGCCCGGTCGGTCGCCCTCCGGCCGGAGCCGTTCGGCGCGCTCGTCTACCACTTCGGCAACCGGAAGCTCTCCTTCCTGAAGTCGAAGACCCTCGTCGCCGTGGTGGAGGCCCTCGCCGACCACCCGACCGCCACCGCCGCGCTCACCGCCTGCGGCGTGGGCGACACCCAGCGGCCCGCCTACGAGAAGGCCCTGGCCGACCTCGCCCGCTCCCAGATGATCACCCCCCGGGAGACCCCGTGACCGCCGTCCTTCCCGCCCGACCCGAACGCCCCGCCGGTGGGCGGCTCATCGACCAGTTCGAGTACGGCCTGGACGCCCCGATCTGCCTGACCTGGGAGCTCACCTACGCCTGCAACCTGGCGTGCGTGCACTGCCTCTCCTCCTCGGGACGGCGGGACCCGCGCGAGCTCTCCACCGCCGAGGCCGAGGCGGTCATCGACGAGCTGCAGCGGATGCAGGTCTTCTACGTGAACGTCGGCGGCGGCGAGCCGACCGTCCGCCCGGACTTCTGGCACCTCCTCGACTACGCGATCGGCCACGACGTCGGGGTCAAGTTCTCCACCAACGGCGTGAAGCTGGACAAGGCCCGGGCCGCGCAGCTGGCGGCCACCGACTACGTCGACGTGCAGATCTCGCTGGACGGCGCCACCGCCGAGGTCAACGACCGGGTGCGCGGCACCGGCTCGTTCGCCACCGCGACGCGCGCCCTGGAGAACCTGGCTGAGGCCGGGATGAAGGACTTCAAGGTCTCGGTCGTCGTCACCCGGGAGAACGCCGGGCAGCTCGACGCGTTCAAGGCGCTCACCGACCGCTACGGCGCCCAGCTGCGGATCACCCGGCTGCGCCCGTCCGGCCGCGGGGCCGACGTCTGGGACCAGCTGCACCCGACCCAGGCCCAGCAGCGCGAGCTGTACTCCTGGCTGCTGGCCAACGGCGAGCAGGTACTCACCGGCGACTCGTTCTTCCACCTGTCCGCGTTCGGGGAGGCGCTGCCGGGGCTGAACCTGTGCGGCGCCGGGCGGGTGGTCTGCCTCATCGACCCGGTCGGCGACGTCTACGCCTGCCCGTTCGCCATCCACGAGAACTTCCTCGCCGGCAACGTGCGCTCGCCCGGCGGCTTCCGGAAGGTGTGGCAGGAGAGCGAGCTCTTCGCGGATCTGCGCAGCCCGCAGACCGGCGGCGCCTGCACCAAGTGCGCCCACTTCGACGCCTGCCGGGGCGGGTGCATGGCGGCGAAGTTCTTCACCGGCCTGCCGCTGGACGGCCCCGACCCCGAGTGCGTCCAGGGCTACGGCGAGTCGGCGCTGGCGGCGCGCGACGCCGCGACGGCGACGCCGAGGAGCCACCTGGACCACTCGCACACCGGCCCGGTCCGCGGTCAGCCCACGCTCCTCGGCATCCCCACCATCCCGAGCAAGATCTGCGACGAGTCGCCGCTGGCGGGGCTGGACCTGCGCTGAGCGGCTCCCCTCGCCCCGGAGGGGCCGTGGTCGGCGCGTGAGCCCCCGGCGGACGTTCGCACGCAGGGCTCTGTCCCACCGGCCGACTTCCCTCTAGCGTCCCGGTCGGGGGGTCACCGCTCCCGCTCTGGCGCCCCGGCCGACCGGCGATCCGACGACGAGGTCGAAGGGGCAGACATGGGCAAGTTGGACGGGAAGGTCGCATTCATCACCGGGGCCGCCCGGGGCCAGGGGCGGTCGCACGCCGTGCGGCTCGCGCAGGAGGGCGCCGACATCATCGCGGTCGACCTGTGCGAGCAGATCGCCTCGGTCGCCTACGACATGGCGACGCCGGAGGACCTCCAGCAGACCGTCAAGGAGGTCGAGGCGCTGGACCGGCGGATCGTCGCGAGCCGCGCCGACGTCCGCGACATGGCTGCGCTGGAGACGGCGGTGCGCGAGGGGGTCGCCCAGCTGGGCCGGCTGGACATCGTGCTGGCCAACGCGGGCATCGCCCCGATGGGCGAGGGTGCGGACACCACGAACGCCTGGCAGGACGTCATCGACGTCAACCTGACCGGTGTGTGGAACACCATCAAGGCGGCCGCGCCGGTGATGATCGAGCAGGGCGACGGCGGGGCGATCGTGATCACCAGCTCCACCGCCGGGCTCAAGGGGATCGGCGGCGACAGCGCCGGCGGTCAGGGCTACACCGCGGCCAAGCACGGGGTGGTCGGGCTGATGCGCACCTTCGCCAACCTCCTGGCCCAGCACCGGATCCGGGTGAACACCGTGCACCCGACCGGGGTCAACACACCGATGGTCGTCAACCCGGTGATGGAGAAGTTCCTGGCCGAGGATCCGTCGGTCGCCGGCGCCCTCTCCAACCTGCTGCCGGTGCAGATGATCGAGGCGGTCGACATCTCGAACGCGATCCTCTTCCTGGTCTCCGACGACGGCCGCTACGTCACCGGCGTCACGCTCCCCGTCGACGCCGGGATCCTGGCGAAATGACCGGCCGGGTCGAGGGGAAGGTCGCGTTCATCACCGGAGCGGCCCGCAGCCAGGGCCGCAGCCACGCGCTGCGGCTGGCGCAGGAGGGCGCCGACATCATCGCGGTCGACATCTGCGCCCCGGTGCCGAGCATCACGATGTACCCGCCGGCGACCGAGGAGGACCTCGCGGAAACCGTCCGGCAGGTGGAGGCGCTGGACCGGCGGATCGTGGCGACGAAGGCCGACGTCCGCGATCCCGCTGCGTTGCGGGCGGCCCTCGAGGAGGGTGTCACGCAGCTCGGCCGGCTCGACATCGTGCTGGCCAACGCGGGCGTCTTCGAGATCTCGTCCGCGCTCGACCTCACCGACGAGGCGTGGCGGGAGATGATCGACGTCAACCTCACCGGCGTCTGGAACACCTGCAAGGTGGCTCTGCCGCACCTGATCGAGGGCGGCCGAGGTGGCGCGATCGTGATCACGAGCTCGGTGGCCGGGCTGAAGGGCATCCCGAACACCGTCCACTACACGGCCACCAAGCACGGCGTCGTCGGGATCATGCGCACGCTGGCCCAGGAGTTCGCCCCGCACTCGATCCGGGTGAACTCGGTGCACCCCACGAGCGTGGACACGGTGATGATCCAGAACGAGAAGACCTGGGGGCTGTTCCAGCCGGACAACCCCCACCCGAGCCGGGAGTCCGCCGCTCCGGTCTTCGAGTCGATCAACGCGCTGCCCGTGCCGTGGGTGGAGCCGATCGACATCTCCAACGCTGTGCTGTTCCTCGTCTCCGACGAAGCCCGCTACGTCACCGGCGTGGCGCTGCCCATCGACGCCGGTTCCGCGGGGAAGTGACCCGGTGCGGCCCGGTGCCCGCGGCGGCACCGGGCGCGTTCCCGGACCCGACCACCCAGGGAGGCGGAGCGTCATCTCCGAGGACCACCTGACGTCCGGCGACCCGGTGGTGACCGGTCTCCGGGTCACCGGCGACGACGGCGAGGCCGTCCGTGCGGTGCGCGCCAGGGTGGCCCGCCACCTGGTCGGCCGGGAACGGGAGCTCGATCTGCTGCTGGCCGCGGTCGCCGCAGGGCGCGACGTGCTGCTGGAAGGGCCGCCGGGCACGTCGAAGTCCACGCTCCTGCGTGCGTTGACGGCGGAGTGGGGCATACCGCTGGTGTTCGTCGAGGGCAATGCCGACCTCACACCCACCCGTCTGGTCGGCCACCACGACCCCGCCCGGGTGCTGCGGGAGGACTACACCCCGGCGAACTTCGTGCCCGGCCCGCTGATCGAGGCCATGCGTTCCGGGGGCTTCCTCTACGTCGAGGAGTTCAACCGTGCGCCCGAGGACACGCTCAACACGGTGCTGACGGCGATGGCCGAGCGGCGGATCGCGGTACCGCGGGTGGGCACGGTCGTCGCGGAGTCCTCGTTCCGGGTGGTCGCGTCGATGAACCCCTACGACAACGTGGGCACGACCCGGCTGTCGACCTCGGTGCACGACCGGCTGTGCCGGCTGGCGATCGGTTACCAGGACGCCGAGGCCGAGCGGGGCATCGTGGGCCGGCGGACGGGTGTCCGGTCGTCCCGGCTGGTCGCCGACGCGGTCACGCTGACGCGGGCCACCCGGGAGCGGGAGGACGTCCGCCAGGGCAGCAGCGTGCGCGGCGCCATCGACGTCGCGCTGATCGCGGCGCAGCTCGCGGTGATGCGCGGGATCCCCCTGCCCGACGAGCCGTCGATCGACCCCCCGCGGGGGCTGCCCGAGGAGTACACGGCGATCGTGCTGGACGCCCTCCTGCTGGCCCTGTCGGGGCGGATCTTCCTCGACGAGACGGTCGAGACCAGCCCGGAGGCGGTGCTCCGGGAGATCTGGGAAGACCACTTCCTCCTCCGCCCCGCGGTGGCCGAGCCCGGTTGAAGAGCCGTCGACGCGGACTCCCCGGTGACCCGCCGCGACCGGGCAGGCCGCGGGCGCGGTGCCCGGCCGCTGCGGCGCCGGCCGAAGCAGCTCACCGAGCAGCCCAGCCTCTACGAGCCGTCACCGGGCGGTGGGGGGCTCACGCTCTCCTCCGGTGACCGGCGCCGCACCCGTACCGCCGCGCACCGGCCCGGCGGAAGCGCCGCCGGCACGACGGACGAGCCCGCCGACCTGGTCGCTCTCGCCGACCTGGAGTCGGGGTCCGCGGCCGACCAGCTCACGCGGCAGCGGGCCCGCCAGATCGCCCGGCGGCTGGCCGTACCGCGCCCACCCCGCGACCGCCGGCCGCGCCGGGGGGTCGGGGAGCTGGTCAGCCTGTCGTGGAGCGGGGGTTCCGACGAGCTGGACCTCGAGCGGACCCTCGAGCAGATCGCGGGGATCCCGTTCCCCGAGGCGAGCGACGTGGTCGTCCGCGAGCGGGTCCGTCAGCGCCGGTCGGTGGTGCTCGTCGTCGACGTCTCGGGGTCGATGAAGGGCGAGCGGGTGCGCACCGCGGCTGCCACCGTGGGTGCCCTCGCCGCAGAGCTGGCGCGGGACGCCGTCGCCGTCGTCGCCTTCTGGTCCGACGCCGCCGTCCTGGTGCGGCGGGGGGAGCAGGTGGCGCCGCAGGCCGTTCTCGACCTCCTCCTGCGGGTGCCCACCCAGGGGCTCACCAACGTGACCTTCGCCCTCGAGACGGCCGCGCGCCAGCTGACCGGCGTCCCGCCGCGGGACGCGCGTGTCCTGCTGCTCAGCGACTGCGTGCACAACGCCGGCCCGGACCCTCGGCCGACCGCGGCGCGGCTGCCACGCCTGGACGTCCTGCTGGACGTCTCCGGTGAGCACGACGTCGAGCTCGGCCGGGAGCTGGCGCGGGCCGGCCGCGGGCGGGCCCGGCTGGTCCGCGACCACCGGGACGTCCCGGGCGCGCTGGCCGCGGTGTTCACGCGCTGAGCCGGCTGCCGCGTCACGGGGGGCCGGTGTCAGGTCCCGGTCAGAGGTCGACCTTCTTGTTCTCACCGGCGTCGATCCGCTCGCCGGTCGCCTTGGCCTTCACGAAGCTGAAGGCGGTGGCCAGCCGGCCACCGGGGCTGTCCCAGTACTCCGCCGAGTCGCCCTCGACCTTGATGAGGACGACCTCGGGGTCCTCGGGGCCGTCGGGAAACCACGCCTCGACGCCGCCGTTCCACAGCTCCTTCTTCTTCTCGAGGTCGTCCACGACGCGGGCGTGCCCGGTGAGCGACACCCAGGTGCCGCCCGAGCCGATGCCGACGTTCACCTGCGGCTGCGCGGTGATGTGGGCGACCGGGTGGGAGCTCCGCTCGGCGTAGAACCACAGGTCGCCGTCGAACTCGACCTCCTGCAGCGTCATGGGCCGGCTGGTCAGCTTGCCGCCGGGGGCGATGGTGGTGAGGAAGCCGAAGCGCTCCCCCTTGATCAGCTCGGCGACCTTGCGGGTGTCCTCTGCGCTCATGCCCGGGCTCGTGCCCAGCGAGGCGGCCGGTGACACGCACCGGAGGGTGCGGCTCAGCCGCCGTCGACGTAGCGCCAGGCGCCGTCCTCCCGCTCGAACCGGCTGAGCTCGTGCTGCTCGCCGTCCGCGCCGCCGTGGCGGAACCGGGCCACGAACTCGACGGTCCCCCGGGCCGAGAGCAGTCCGCCGCCGCTCGTGGCGAGCACCTCCAGGCCGGTCCAGCGCACCGCGGGGTCCAGGTCGAGCTCCGGCGGACGGGTGCGGGGGTGCCACGTGCGCAGCAGGTAGCCGGCGTCGCCGACCGCGAAGGCGCTGTAGCGCGACCGCATGAGCTGCTCGGCGGTCGCCGCGGGGGCCGAGCCGTCGTGGCGCGGGCCGCAGCACTCCGCGTAGGGCAGACCGGTTCCGCAGGGGCAGCGACGTGGGGGCATGCCCGGATTCTCCCGCCCGGCTCACGCCGGCCGCCCGGCTGCCGATGACAGTGCTGGACAGGGGCACCGGCGGTGCCCGCGGCAGGCGGCGCCGGAGCGGTGCGCAGATGCAGGGGGACGGCGTGGCGAAGGTGCTCGTGGTCGAGGACGAGGACACCACGCGGGTGATGCTGGAGCGGCGGCTGACCTGGGCGGGACACCGCGTCCGCGCGGCCGCCTCCGCCGACGAGGCGGCGGACCTGCTGGACGGCTTCGCGCCCGACGTCGTCGTCACCGACATGTTCATGCCCGGCGGCAGCGGCCTGGGCCTGGTCACCGCGCTGCGCACCCACCCCACCTGCGGCGACGTCCCCGTGGTCTTCCTGAGCGGGCGAGCGCTGCCCGGCGACGTCGAGGCCGGACGGTCGCTCGGCGCCACGTACCTGGCCAAGCCCTGCACGCTCGCCGATCTGGCCCGGGCCATCGACGCGGCCACGGGCACGACCACCGACGAGCTCGAGGACGCCGTCCGCCGCCGGCTGGGCGACGTCGCCGGCGTCGAGGAGGAGGCCGAGCGGGCGCTCACCGCCCGGCTCCTGCGCACCTTCCTGGCGACCGCCCCGGCCAACCTCGCCGCCGTGGAGCGCGCGGCCCGGACCGCGGACGCCGACGCGCTGGAGGCCGCCGCCCACCGCCTCGCCGGCGCCGCGGCCACCCTGGGCGCCGACGCGCTGGCGGGCGTCTGCCGCGTGCTGGAGGAGCGGGGCCGGGAGGGCGACGTCACGGACGCGACCACCACCGTCGGCGTCCTCGCCGACCAGCTCGCGCAGGTCTCCCGGGTGTTCACCGAGCTCGCCGAGGAGCTCGAGGAGGACGTCCTGGTCGAGGACGAGGTCGCGCCCGTCTGACCGGCGCCTAGGGTGCGGCGGTGACCTCCCTCGCCGCCGCGACCTGGCCGGAGCTGCCCGAGCGCCCGCTGCTGGTCGTCCCCCTCGGGGCGGTGGAGCAGCACGGCCCCCACCTGCCGCTGACCACGGACACCGCGATCGCCACGGCGGTCGCCGACCGCGCCGTCGACCGGCTCGACGGCGCGCTGCTGGCCCCCGCCCTGGCCTACGGGGCGAGCGGGGAGCACGAGGACTTCCCCGGCACGGTCTCGCTCGGCACCGAGGCGCTGACCGGCCTGCTCGTCGAGTACGGCCGCTCGGCCTGCCGGTGGGCCGGGCGCGTGCTCATCGTCAGCGGGCACGGGGGGAACCTCGACGCGCTGCGGACGGCGGTGCCCCGCGTGCGGGCCGAGGGGCGCGACGTGGCGTGGTTCGCATGCGGCGTCCCCGGCGGTGACGCGCACGCGGGCCGCACCGAGACGTCGCTGATGTTGCACGTGGAACCTGGTGGGGTCCGGCGCGACCGGGCGGTGGCCGGGGAGGCGGCGCCGATCGGGGAGCTGCTGCCGCGGCTGCGGGCCCAGGGGGTGCGGGCCGTCAGCCCGAACGGGGTGCTCGGCGACCCGGTGGGCGCGGGCGCGGACGAGGGCGCGCGGCTGCTGGACGGGCTGGTCGACCGGCTCACCGCCGCCGTCGGCACCTGGCGCATCGACGACGCGGGGCGCCTCCGGGAGTGATCCCGGAGACGCCCCGCGTCGGAGGTGGTGCCGCGGTCAGCCCAGCGCCTCGGCGAACTGCGGCACGGTGGCGTCGATCGCGTACAGCAGGCCCGGGGCGGACGCGCTGGAGAACGCGTTGAGCACCGTCAGGTCCTCCAGGACGACGGCGCGTCCCTCCTGCACGGCCGGCAGCGCCTGCCACAGCGGGTTCCCGGTGAACTCCGAGGCCTCCACGAAGATCGGGAAGACCACGGTCAGCTCGGCGTCGAGGAGCGACAACTGCTCCTCGCTGACCGGCACGAAGAAGTTCTCGGTCGCCAGCGCCTCGATCTCGGCCTTGTTCTCGAAGCCGAGCTGCTCCATGAACTGCACCCGCGAGTCACCGCTCACGTAGGCGCCGAAGCCTTCGGAGGTGTACGCCCCCACGGCGACCTCGGTGCCGTCGAACTCGGGGTGCTCGGCGGCGGCGTCGGCGAACGCCTGCTCGACCTGCGTCGCGAGCTCCTCGGCCTCCTCGGTCTTCCCGAGTGCCTGGCCGACCATCTCCAGCTGCTGCTGCCAGGAGGTCTGGTACGGGCCCACGCCCTCGGGCTGGCCGATCGTCGGGGCGATCTCGCTGAGCAGGTCGTACCGGTCCTGGTCGCCGGAGGAGCGGGTGTCGAGGATGAGGTCCGGCTCGAGCGCCGCGATCGCCTCGAAGCTCGGCTCCAGCGTCTCGATGAGCACCGGCGGCTCCTCGTAGCCCTGCTCGACCCAGTCGCCGAGGCCGTCGTCGCCACCGACGGCGAGCCAGTCGCTGGCACCGACCGGCTCCACACCCAGGGCCAGCGCGGTCTCGGCGTCGGACCAGCCCAGCGCGACCACGCGCGTGGGCTCCTCCTCGACGGTGACGTCGCCGAAGGCGGTCTCCACCGTGACCGGGAACGCCGCCGACGACGAGCCACCCGTCGCCTCCCCCTCGGTGGCGGGGGCGGCGTCGTCACCGGAGCCGCAGCCGGTGACGACGAGGGCGGTGGCGGCGAGCGCGGCGGCGCCGCGCAGGGCAGGGCGGACGAACATGGGAACTCCTCGAAGCTCAGGTAAGGCTGACCTAAGCACATGGACCTGGGAATCCCGCGGCCGGGACCGGATCGCTAGGGTCGGGAGGCCCGCCGACCGGGCCGGGAGCGGGACGCGCGAGGAGAGCTGGGCATGAGCGGGGTGGGTGACGGCCACGAGGGCTGGCTGGTCGTGGTCGACCTGCAGCACGTCTTCGGCGAGCAGGACTCGCCCTGGACCGCGCCGCGGTTCGAGGAGGTGCGGCCCCGCATCCGCCGGCTGGTCGACGCCTTCGGCGAGCGGGTGGTCTGGACCCGCTTCGTGGCGCCCGCGGAGCCGGTCGGGGCGTGGAAGGAGTACTACGCGCAGTACGAGTTCGCGCTCCAGCCGCCCGACGCGCACTGCTACCAGCTCGTCGAGGACCCGGGCACCCACCCGGTGGTGGACGCCACCACGTTCGGCAAGTGGGGCCCGGAGCTGGCCGCGGTGGTCGGCGAGGGGCCGCTCACCGTCGCCGGCGTGGCCACCGACTGCTGCGTCGTCTCGACCGTGCTGCCGGCCGCCGACGCCGGGGTGCACGTGCGCGTGGTCACCGACGCGTGCGCGGGGGCAGGCGACGAGGAGCACGAGCGGGCGCTGCGGCTGATGGCCGGCTACGCCCCGCTGGTCTCCTTCGCGACGACCGACGAGGTCCTGGCGGAGGGATGATCCCCGCCCCGCCGGAGCGTCGGCTGCCCGACGGGTTCGCCGTCCGGCTCGATCCGCGGACCCGTCGCAGGGACGGCGGCGCCACCCTGCTGGGCGGCTCCCCGCTGCGGCTGCTGCGGCTGGCCCCGCGGGCCGCCGGGCTGCTCGCGACCGGCCACCTCGTGGTCCGCGACGCCACGAGCGCCGCGCTGGCCGCCCGGCTGCTCGACGCCGGCCTCGCCCACCCCGACCTCCCACCGGCCGCCGGCCGGGCCGGCGCTCCGGCCGGCGTGACCGTCGTCGTCCCGGTGAAGGACCGCCCGGCCGGCCTCGCCCGGCTGCTCGCCGCGCTGCGTGCGGACCCCGCCACCGCGGCGCTGCCGGTGGTCGTCGTCGACGACGGCTCGGCGGTCCCGGTGGCGGCGCCGGAGGGCGTCCGGGTCCTGCGGCACGCGACCAGCCGGGGACCCGCGGCCGCCCGCAACGCGGGGCTCGCGGTCGCGACGACGGAGTTCGTCGCCTTCCTCGACTCCGACTGCGTGCCGGTCGAGGGCTGGCTGGCCCGGCTGCTCCCGCACCTGGACGACCCCCGGCTGGCGGTGGTCGGCCCCCGGATCGTGCCGCTCGCGGGCGCGGCGCACGGCTGGACGGCCCCCTACGAGGAGGTCGCCGGCGCGCTCGACATGGGCCCGCACCCGGCCGCGGCGCGGCCGCTGTCCGCGGTCTCCTACCTGCCCAGCGCCGCCCTGCTGGTGCGCCGGGCCGCCCTCGGGGCGGGGTTCGACGAGGCGTTGCGGGTGGCCGAGGACGTCGACCTGGTGTGGCGGCTGGCCGCCGTCGGCTGGCGGGTGCGCTACGAGCCGGCCGCCGCGGTCGCCCACGAGCACCCGGCGCGCACCGCCGAGTGGCTGCGCCGCCGCGCTTTCTACGGCACCGGCGCCGCGCTGCTGGCGACGCGGCACGGATCGGCGGTCTCGCCCCTGGTCATCGCGCCGGAGACGGCGGCCACCTGGGCGTTGCTGCTCGCGGGAGGCCGGTGGGGGCGGGTGGCCGGCGTCGGCCTGCTCGGGGTGACGGCGGTCCGCCTGGGGCGCCGGCTGGCCCGGCCGGGGGAGCCGGTCCCGGTCCCGCTCGCCGCCGGCCTGGCGGTTCGGGGCCTCGCGGCGTCGGGGCAGGCGCTGGCCCGCGCCGTCACCCGGCACCACTGGCCGGTCGCGGCGGTCCTCGCCGCCGCCTCGCCCCGGGCGCGGCGGTGGGTGCTCGCCGTCGCCGTGGTCGACGCGCTCGCCGGCTGGTGGCCCCACCGGGTGCGGATCGGACCGGTCCGTCACGGGCTGGCCCGGCGGCTGGAGGACCTCGCCTACGGCACCGGGCTGTGGGCCGGCGCGGTGCGTGCCCGGGACGCGCGCGCCCTCCTGCCGGTGCGCCCGCCGCGCTGACGACCGGGGGCGGCGGAATGCGCGGCCGCCCCGGTGACTTGAGAGCCGTCGTACTGCGGTCCGACCAGCGTGGGTCCCGCTCAGCACCGACCGACGGGGAAACCGTGACCACCACCCAGGAGCGCACCGCGCCGGCAGCCGCCGCCGCGACCGCGCCCGCCCGACCGGGCGCCGCGCGCACCGCGCTGACGCTGGGGGCCTTCGTCGCCCTCGGCCCGCTCACCATCGACATGTACCTGCCGGCGCTGCCCGCGATCACCGACGACCTCCTGACGACGTCGGCCACCGTGCAGCTCACCCTCACCGGCACGCTCGTCGGCCTCGCCGTCGGCCAGCTGGTCATCGGCCCGCTCTCGGACGCCTGGGGCCGGCGCCGGCCGCTGATCGCCGGGACGGCGCTGCACGTGCTGGCCTCGCTGCTGGTGCTGGTCGCCCCGACCATCGCCGTGCTCGGCGCCCTGCGCTTCCTCCAGGGGGTGGGCGCCGCCGCCGGCGCGGTGATCGCCCTCGCCGTGGTCCGCGACCTCTACGACGGCCGGGCGGCGGCGACGATGCTCTCCCGGCTGTTCCTGGTGCTCGGCGCCGCGCCGGTGCTGGCGCCCACCATCGGCGGGGAGCTCCTCCGCTTCACCAGCTGGCGCGGGGTCTTCGCCGTCCTCGCCGCCTACGGCCTGCTCATGGTCGTCGTGGGCTGGGCGACGCTGCGGGAGACGCTGCCCCCGGAGCGGCGGAACAGCAACGGGGTGCGCGGCACGCTGCGGATCTACCGCGGGCTGCTGCACGACCGGGTGTACGTCGGGCTCGTCCTCGTCGCGGGGCTGACCATGGCCGGGCTGTTCAGCTACGTCTCGGGCTCCTCCTTCGTCTACCAGGAGCAGTTCGGCCTCGACGAGCAGCAGTTCGGGCTGCTCTTCGGCGCCGGTGCGTTCTGGCTGATCGCGGCCACCCAGCTCAACCCGCTGCTGCTGCGTCGCTGGTCGCCCCAGCGGCTGCTGGTCGCGGGCACGGTCATCGGCGCCCTCGCCGGGGCGGCGCTGGTCGTGCTGGCCGCGACGCGGACCGGCGGCCTCCCCGCGGTCACCGGCGCGCTGTGGGTCGTGCTCTTCGCCTGCGGCCTGGCGTTGCCCAACGCGCCCGCGCTGGCGCTCTCCCGGCACGGCGAGTCCGCCGGCAGCGCCGCCGCCCTGCTCGGCGCCGTCCAGTTCGGGGTCGGCGCCGTGGTCTCGCCGGTCGTCGGGCTGCTGGGCAACGACGCGCTGGCGATCGGGCTGGTCGTCGTCGCGGCCCTCTCCCTCGCCCTCGTCGTCCTGGGCACCGTCGTGCGGCCGTGGCGGCTGCCGGTCGGCGACGAGGTCGCGGCCGGCTGATCCGCGCCCGCCGGTCTGGTGGAAAACGCCGGTAGCGGCCACGATGGCCGGGAGATGAGCGACTCCCCCAGGCCCGGCCGGTGACGACCGCCGTCAACCCGTGGCTGGCGCTGCCGGACGGGCCGCCGTCCGCCGCCCGCACGCGCCGGCTGCGTGCGGCGCACGAGCGCCTCGTCACCGCCAGCGCGCTGCCCGCCGACGACGCGGTCCGCCCGGTCGTGCGCGACTCCTGGGGGCGCTCCCTCGGCAGCGGCGTCGACCCCGACGGCGGGCTGCCGCCCGTCGAGCTCGTCGACGCCGAGCTGCGCGCCTACCGGGCCGCCCACCCCCTGGCCCCGGCCCTGCCGGTGATCCGCCGGCTGCTGGTCCAGGACGCCGAGGCCGACCGGATGATCGTGGCCGTCACCGACGCCGCCGGTCGCATGCTGTGGGTCGAGGGCGACCGCGCGCTGCGCAGCCGGGCCGAGGCGATGAACTTCGTCGAGGGCTCCCGGTGGTCGGAGGGGGTCGCCGGCACGAACGCCCCCGGGACGGCGCTGGCGGTCGACTCGGCCGTGCAGATCTACGGCAGCGAGCACTTCCGCCGTTCGGTGCAGCCGTGGAGCTGCTCGGCGGCGCCGGTGCACGACCCGGTGACCGGCGCGCTGCTCGGCGCCATCGACATCACCGGCGGCGACCACGTGGCCAGCCCGCACGTGCTCACCCTGGTCCGCGCGACGGTGGCCGCCGTGGAGTCCGAGCTGCGCTGGCTGCACCGCGAGCGGCTCGCGGCCGGCCCCGGAGCGGCTGCCGCGGCGCAGGCCGGCGCCCGGCTGGAGGTGCTCGGCCGGGAACGCGCCCGGCTCACGCTGCCGGGCGGCCCGCTGGAGCTGTCGGTCCGGCACTCGGAGCTGCTGTTCCTGCTCGCCGAGGCGGCCTCGTCCGGGCAGGGGCGCGACGCGGCCCAGCTCGCCGCCGAGGTGCACGCCGGTGCCGCGGCCACGGTGACCGTGCGCGCCGAGCTCTCCCGGCTGCGGCGGCT
Organism: Blastococcus sp. SYSU DS0510; assembly: GCF_054050835.1. Taxonomy (NCBI): domain Bacteria; kingdom Bacillati; phylum Actinomycetota; class Actinomycetes; order Geodermatophilales; family Geodermatophilaceae; genus Blastococcus; species Blastococcus sp. SYSU DS0510. The sequence goes on from NZ_JBJHAC010000006.1 coordinate 114,481, forward strand.
GGTGGGCGGCGACCTGCTGGAGTCCCGCCCCTACCGCCTGGTCGGCCGGCTGCAGACCGACGTCGACCAGGTGCGCGGGCTCGTGGCGCGGGGAGACCTCGCCGCCGCGCTCGAGCACTACGCCGGCCCGGTGCTCCCCGGATCGCAGGCGCCCGGGGTGCGGCACGCCCGCGACCGCCTGCTCGCCCTGCTCCGGCGGGCGGTGCTCACCGGGCGCCGTCCCGACCTGCTGCTGCGCCTGGCCCAGCTGCCCGAGCTGCGGGAGGACGCCGGCGTCTGGCAGGCGTTGTGCGAGGTCCTGCCGGTGGGCTCGCCGCGCCGGGCGGCGGTCACGGCGCACCTGCACCGCCTGCGGCTGGCCGGCCGCGCACGCTGACGCGCGCCCGGCGTGGGAATGCTGAGGGCTGCTCACGACTTCGCAGCTGGAGTGATCGCCCCGCCCCTCGCCGACCGCCCTCCCCTCTCCACCCGCCGGTTGGTCGCCGCGGTGGTCGCGCTGGGGCTCGGCGGGTTCGCCATCGGCACGACCGAGTTCGTCACCATGGGGCTGCTGCCGGACCTGGCCGAGGGCGTGGGCATCGACATCCCCACCGCCGGCCACGTCATCTCCGCCTACGCGCTGGGCGTCGTCGTCGGGGCGCCGGTGATCGCTGCCCTCGCGACGACGCTGCCGCGCCGCGGGGTCCTGCTCGGGCTCATGGTCGCGTTCATCGCGGGCAACGTGCTCACCGCGCTGGCACCGGGGTACGGGTCCCTCCTGGCCTCGCGGTTCCTGGCCGGGCTCCCGCACGGGGCCTACTTCGGCGTCGCGTCGCTGGTGGCCGCCTCGCTGGTGGCGCCGCACCTGCGCGGGCGCGCGGTGAGCTCGGTGATGCTGGGCCTCGCGCTGGCCAACGTCGCGGGCGTGCCCTCGGCGACCTGGCTGGGCCAGCAGTTCGGCTGGCGCACGGCCTACTGGGCGGTCGCGGTGCTCGCGCTGCTCACCATCGCCGCGACCGCGCTGGTCGTGCCCGCGGCGCCGGGCAACCGCGCCGCCACGGTGCGCAGCGAGCTGGGCGCGCTGCGCCGCCCGCAGGTGCTGCTCACCCTGCTGGTCGGCGTCGTCGGCTTCGGCGGCATGTTCGCCGTCTACAGCTACATCGCGCCGCTGGTCACCGACGTGACGGGCATGCCCCGGGCCGCGGTGCCCCTCGTGCTGCTGGCGTTCGGGGTCGGCGGCGTGCTCGGGACGGCGGTGGGCGGCCGGCTCGCCGACCTCGCGCTCTTCCGCTCGCTGGTCGGGGCGAACGTCGTCACCGGTGTCCTGCTGGCGCTGGTGCCGCTCGCCGCCCGCACCCCCGTCACGGTCGTCGCGATCGTCTTCCTGCTGGCCGCCAGCGCCTCCACGCTCGTGGTGTGCCTGCAGCTCCGGCTGATGGAGGTCGCCGGCGAGGCGCAGATGCTGGGGGCGGCGCTGAACCACTCGGCGCTCAACGCCGCCAACGCCCTGGGGGCCTGGCTGGGGGGCCTGGTCATCGCCGCCGGCCTGGGCTACACGGCGCCCGGCGTCGTCGGGGCGGGGCTGGCCGTGCTGGGGCTGCTGGCGCTCACCGCGTCGGCGCTGCTCCGCCGCCGCGAGCTGCGCGTGGCCCCCGTCGGTGACCCGGCGCCGGCCCCGCAGGCGGAGCCCGCCGGCGTCCGCTGACCCCGCTCAGCGCAGCAGGGCGGCGAGCTGCTCGGCGTGGTCCCGCTGGTGGCCGGGGAGGAAGTCCAGGACGTCGCCCAGCGTCAGCGCCCCGTCGGTGGTGTGCCGGCCGGTGCGCGCCCGCTCCACCTCCGGCACGCCCCGGACCGCCGCGAGCAGGCCGCGCTGGGCGTCCCGCAGCTCGGCCAGCATGCGCGCCGGGACGACGGCGGCGTACCCGGCCACCCGGTCGGCCTCGGTCGGGTCGAAGTCGGGGAGCAGCGCGTCCTCCTCGGCGCGCAGCCGGCCGATGCGGGCGGTGAACACCAGGGCGCTGTCGCGCAGGTGGCCGGCCACCTCGTGCGGCGTCCAGGCCAGCTCCGCGGCGTAGGCGGGGAAGTGGCCGCAGCCGACCAGCCGCGCGCGCTCGGCCTCGGGCAGGCGGCGGGTGGTGAGCGTCGCGGCGGGGGCGGCGGCCAGGAGCCCGGCGACCCGGCGCTGCTGGGCGGCCAGGGCGTCGGCGGAGCCGCGGGGCGGGGCGGTGATCGGCACCCGGGAACGGTCGCCCACGGCGGGGCGGGGCACCAGGACGAGGGCTGCCAGCAAGCGCAACGAACCCGCCTGCAACGGCCGTGCAACGTGCCCGGACCCCGCTCACCAGCGCCTTCGCCGGGCTCCAGGGGAGAAATCGCGCAGGTAAGCGTGGCCTAAGTCACAGCTTTCGGGTCAGACTCCGCTCCGGGCCTGCGGTCGACCGTGGGCGCAGCGACCCCTGCAACGAGGCGGAGGACTGATGACACGGATCAGCGTGCGGGTGGACGGGGCGTCCTACCAGGACGACGTCGAACCGCGGACCCTGCTCGTCCACTACCTGCGCGAGCAGCTCGGCAAGGTCGGGACCGTGGTCGGGTGCGACACGAGCAACTGCGGCGCCTGCACCGTGCACCTGGACGGCGAGGCCGTGAAGAGCTGCACCGTGCTGGCGGTCCAGGCCGACGGCGCGGAGGTCACCACCATCGAGGGCGTCGCCGCCAACGGTGAGCTGCACCCGGTGCAGAAGGCGTTCCACGAGATGCACGGGCTCCAGTGCGGCTTCTGCACCCCCGGCATGATCATGGCCTCGATCGACCTGCTGCAGGACAACCCGGACCCCAGCGAGGACGAGGTGCGCGAGGGCATCGAGGGCAACCTCTGCCGCTGCACCGGCTACCAGAACATCGTCCGGGCCGTGCAGCACGCGGCCGGGGAGATGCGCGGGGCCGGCAACGGCTCCGTCGCGCCGGCCGAGGTCGACACCGCCGCCGCGCCGCACGTGGTGGGTCAGGCATGACCGCCGTCGAGGACCGCGCCGACGCGGACGCCACCACCCCCGAGATCGGCAAGGCGCGGAAGCGCAAGGAGGACGCCCGACTCATCACCGGGCGCACCACCTGGACCGACAACATGGTCCTGCCGGGGATGCTGCACCTGGCCGTCGTCCGCTCACCCGTCGCGCACGCGCGGATCACGAACGTCGACGTCAGCGCGGCCCGGGAGGCGCCGGGCATCGTCGCCGTCTACACCGGTGCCGACCTCGCCGAGGAGCAGGGCTCGCTGCCCTGCGCCTGGCCGGTGACGCCGGAGATGGTCAACCCGGGCCACCCCTCCATCGCGGTGACCGAGGTCAACCACGTCGGCGAGGCGGTGGCGGTCATCGTCGCCCGCAGCAAGGCCGCGGCCCAGGACGCCGTCGAGCTCGTCGACGTCGACTACGACCCGCTGCCGGTGGTGCTCGACATGGAGGAGGCCGTCAAGGACGGCGCCGACCGCGTGCACGACCACGTCGAGTCCAACACCAGCTACCACTTCGTCTTCGACGCCGGGGAGATGGGCACGGGGGCGGACACCGAGCAGGCGTTCGCCGAGGCCGACGTCGTCGTCAGCCGGCGGCTGATCCAGCAGCGGCTGATCCCGGCGTTCATGGAGCCGCGCTCGGTCGTCGTCCAGCCGCAGGGCGACAACTACACGATGTGGTCGGCGACCCAGATCCCGCACATCCTGCGGGTCATGGCGGCGATGGTCACCGGCATCCCGGAGCACAAGCTGCGGGTCGTGGCCCCGGACGTCGGTGGCGGGTTCGGCGGGAAGCTGCAGGTGAACCCGGAGGAGATCCTCTGCCTGCTGATCGCCCGCCGGCTCGGCAAGCCGGTCAAGTGGACCGAGACCCGCAGCGAGTCGCTGATGACCGCCCACCACGGCCGCGACCAGATCCAGTACGTGGACATCGCCGCCGACCGGGAGGGGAACGTCAAGGGCCTGCGGGTGCGGCTGCTCGCCGACATGGGCGCCTACCTGCGGCTGATCACGCCCGGCGTCCCGGCGCTGGGTGCCTTCATGTACCCCGGCATCTACAAGTTCCCGGCCTACCGCTTCGAGTGCGACGGGGTGTTCACCAACAAGGTGCCCACCGACGCCTACCGCGGCGCCGGGCGCCCGGAGGCCACCTTCGCCATCGAGCGGATCATGGACGAACTCGCCGTCGAGCTGGGCATGGACCCGCTGGAGCTGCGGCGGAAGAACTGGATCCGTGCCGAGGAGTTCCCGTTCACCACCGTGGCCGGCCTCGCCTACGACAGCGGTGACTACGACACCGCGACCCAGCAGGCGCTGGAGCTGCTCGGCTACGACGAGCTGCGCGCCGAGCAGCAGCGGCGCCGCGAGTCGGGCGACCCCGTCCAGCTGGGCATCGGGATCTCCACCTTCACCGAGATGTGCGGGCTGGCGCCGTCCCGGGTGCTCGGCTCGCTCTCCTTCGGCGCCGGGGGCTGGGAGCACGCCGCGATCCGCATGCTGCCCACCGGCAAGGTCGAGGTCGTCACCGGCTCGACGCCGCACGGGCAGGGCCACGAGACGGCGTGGAGCCAGCTCGTCGCCGACTCCCTGGGGGTGCCGTTCGAGGACATCGAGGTGCTGCACGGCGACACCGCCATCGCCTCCCGCGGGCTGGACACCTACGGCTCCCGCTCGCTGGTCGTCGGCGGTTCCGCGGTGGTCAAGGCGGCGGACAAGGTGATCGCCAAGGCGCGGAAGATCGCCGCGCACCTGCTCGAGGCCAGCGAGGACGACCTGGAGTTCAGCGGCGGGCGGTTCTCCGTCCGGGGCACCCCGGGCGCCGGGCTCGGCATCCAGGAGATCGCCCTGGCGATCTTCGCCGCGCACGACTACCCGGAGGGGATCGAGCCCTCGATCGACGCCGAGGCGACCTTCGACCCGGAGAACTTCTCCTTCCCGCACGGCACGCACCTCTGCGCCATGGAGGTCGACACCGAGACCGGGTTCGTGAAGATCCGCAAGTACGCCTGCGTGGACGACGTCGGCACGATCGTGAACCCGCTGATCGTCGAGGGGCAGGTCCACGGCGGGCTCGCCCAGGGCATCGCGCAGGCGCTCTACGAGGAGGCCGTCTACGACGCCGACGGCAACCTCACCACCGGCACCTTCGTCGACTACCTGGTCCCCTCGGCCGCCGACCTGCCGCACTTCGACACCGGGAACACGGTGCACACCGCGCCGGGCAACCCGATCGGCGCCAAGGGCGTGGGGGAGGCCGGCTGCATCGCCTCGACGCCCGCGGTGGTCAACGCCGCGCTGGACGCCGTCCGGCACCTGGGGGTCGCCGACATCCGCATGCCGCTGACGCCCGAGCGCGTCTGGCGGGCCATCCATGCCGGAGGGGACGGCGGGGATCGCGCCACCGCCGGCACCAACGCCTACGGCGGGGCGCAGACCGAGACCACCGCCGGCGTGTCCACCGAGGCTTCGTCGCTGGGAGGGGACCGATGATTCCCGCACCGTTCGAGTACGCCCGCCCGACCACGGTCGACGAGGCGCTGGAGGCGATCGCCTCCGGCGGCGAGGACGTGAAGGTCCTCGCCGGTGGGCAGTCGCTCATCCCGGTCATGCGGCTGCGGCTGGCCGCCCCGGAGACGGTCGTCGACCTGGGCCGGGTCACCGAGCTGCGCGGCGTGCGGGAGGAGGGCGACGTGCTGGTCATCGGCGCGATGACCACGCACTCCGACGTCCTCGCCGACCCGCTGATCGGGCAGCACGCACCGCTGATCGCCGAGGCCACCGCCACCGTGGCCGACCGGCAGGTGCGCCACCGGGGCACCTTCGGCGGCGCGCTCGTGCACGCCGACCCTGCCGGTGACCTGCCGGCGGTGGCGCTCGCGCTCGACGCCGAGTTCGTCATCGCCGGCGCCGGAGGCCGCCGCACCGTGCCCGCGAGCGAGTTCTTCGTCGACTACCTCACCACCGCCGTCGACGAGGGCGAGCTGCTGGTGGAGGTGCGGGTGCCGAAGCTCGCCGGGCAGTGGGGCATGCGGTACGAGAAGTTCAACCGGGTCGCGCAGGCCTGGTCGATCGTCGCCGTGGCCGCCGCGGTGCGCCGGGAGGACGGGCACATCGCCGAGGCGCGGATCGGGCTGACCAACATGGGGCCGACCCCGCTCCGCGCCGGTGCGGTGGAGGCGGCGCTCTCCGGTGCGGAGGCGACGCCCGAGGCGATCGCCGCGGCCGCCGCGCACGCCGCCGAGGGCACCGATCCCAGCAGCGACCTCAACGCCCAGGCGGACTACCGGCATCACCTGGCGACCGTCCTCACGCGCCGGGCGGTGACGGCCGCCGCCGGGCTGTAGCTTGTCGAAGGACCCCCGTGCACCCCCAGGCTCGCGCTGGGTCCCTGCACGGGGCCGTTCCAGGACGTCACCAGGAGGTCACCCGTGCAGCTGGAGAACTCGTTCACCGTCCCGGTGCCCGTCGACGAGGCTTGGCGGGTGCTGCTCGACATCGAGCGGATCGCGCCGTGCATGCCCGGCGCGGCCCTGGACTCCGTCGACGGCGACGACTTCACGGGGCGCGTGAAGGTCAAGCTCGGGCCGATCAACCTGACCTACCAGGGCAAGGCCTCGTTCATCGAGAAGGACGAGGCGGCGCACCGGGCGGTCATCGACGCGCGCGGGAAGGACCAGCGGGGCAACGGGACGGCGGCGGCCACGGTCACCGCCAACCTCCGCGCCGAGGGATCCGTCACGCGGGTCGACGTCCTCACCGACCTGAACATCACCGGCCGTCCGGCGCAGTTCGGGCGCGGGGTGATGACCGACGTCGGCAACAAGCTGCTCGGCCAGTTCGCCGACAAGCTCGCCGCGCAGCTCGGCGAGGGTGACGCGCAGGGCGACGCCGACCGCGCGGCCGCCGCGGCGGCCGCCGGGCCCGCGACGAAGGCGGCCGCGACGGCCACCGGGGTCGTCGAGGAGGTCGCCGCCTCGGCGGAGCAGGCCGCCGGCGAGGGGACGGCAGCCAAGAAGGCGGCGGCCGCCACCAAGAAGGCCGCCGCGTCGGCGACCGACAAGGTCAGCGAGTCGGCCGGCGCCGCCCCGGAGAAGAAGGCCGCCCCCACCAAGTCGGCTCCGGCGAAGAAGGCCGCCCCGGCGAAGGCCGCCTCCGGTAAGGAGACGGCGACCACGGAGCCCCCGGCCAAGGAGACCGCGGCCAAGGTGACGGCGGAGAAGGCCGCCGACACCGCGCCTGCCGGCAAGGCGCCCAGCGCGCCGCCGAACGCCAACACCGCGCCTCCCGGCCGGCCCTCGACCGGGGCGCCGCTGCGCAGCGTGCCCGGCAGCGGCCCGGCCGAGCGCTCACGTCCGGCCCAGTCCGAGCCCGAGCCCATCGACCTGCTCGAGGTGGCCGGTGGGGCGGCGCTGACCCGCTACGCCGGGCCCGCCGCGGGGGTCGCCGCGCTGGTCCTGGTCGTCGCCCTCGTGGTCAGGCGCCGCCGCCGGCGCTGAGCCGGACCGATCCGTCACCTGCTCCGGGGCTGCGGCCGGAGCGGGCGGCGAGTCGGTGGCCTGGTGGGTCCCTGCACCGATCTGACCTGCGGAAAGTGTCGTACCGCCGGCTTAGCCTGCGGGTATGTCGGTGGTCGGGTTCGCGGTCGGGGTGACGGTGTCACCGGTGGACCCGTTCCCATCCGAGTGGGAGCTCGCCGATCCGGAGCCGCGGCGGTTCGACGAGCCGCTGTCGGCGTGGCTGCCCGCCCGCCGCAGCGCCGGGGAGGTCGCGGAGCTGCTGGGGCAGATCGTGGCCGCCGAGGCGCGGCTGGCGGCGCTGCGGGTGGAGCTGGTGATGGACCTGGCGGCGGCCCGCCCGGCCCCGGCCGATCCGCTGCCCGGCGGGGAGCGGGCCGGAGCGGTGGGGCCGGCGGGTGTGAGTGAGTTCGTGCCCGATGAGCTGGCGGCGGTGCACAACTGCAGTCGGGCGGCGGCGGTGACCCTGCTGGAGCACGCCGAGGTGCTCACCGCCCGGCTGCCGGCCACCTTCGCCCGGCTGCGGCTGGGGCTGCTGGACTGGTCCCGGGCCCGGGCGATCGCCGCGGAGGTCGCCGCGGCCGGGGTCGACACCGATCCGGCGGTGATCGCCGCGGCGGAGGCCGCGGTGCTGCCCGGCGCCACCGGGCTGGGGCTGGGCCGGCTGCGCGAGGCCATGCGCGCGGAGCTGGTGGCCCGCGACGCCGCCGCGGCCGACCGGCGGCGGGAGGTCCGCCGGCGCGGCGCGGACGTGTCGGTGCGCCCGGTCGGGGACGGGATGAGCGAGCTGCGCGCTCTGCTCCCGCATCCCGACGCCCGGGCCTGCCGGGCGGCGGTGGACGCGCACGCCCGGGCGGCGAAGGAGGCCGGGGACGAGCGGCCGATCGGCATGCTGCGCGCCGGCGCCCTGGCCGATCTGCTGCTGCGCCCCTGGCAGGACGCCCCGGCGGTGACCGCGCAGCTGACCGTGATCGCCCCACTGTCCGCGCTCACCCCCGCCCGCTTCCTCGCCGCCGGCGCGCCACTGCCGTCCGCTTTCGTGGCCGCTGGCACCCCGCCGGGCGGACCGGCTCCGATCGGCGAGGTGGACGGTGAGCCGATCACCGCTACGCACCTGCGCGAACTGCTCACCCAGCTCGACGCCTGCACCCTGCAGGCCCCGCCCGGCGGCAGCCTGGACATCGCCATCACCGACGCCACCGGCAAGCTGCTGGCCGTCACCGGCCGGGCGGAACTGGCCCGGCTCGCCCGAAACGGCTGCCCCGACCACCCCACCGACCCCGACCACCCCGACACCGCCTGCGGCTGCCCGCTGCTGGGCCCGCCGCCGGCGGTCGACCGCTACCGGCCCTCGGCCGCCCAGCAGCGGTTCCTGCGGGTCCGCGACCGCACCTGCCGCCACCCCGGCTGCACCGTGCCCGCCGGCTGGGCCGACCTGGACCACGTCCTCCCCCACGCCGACGGCGGCCAGACCACCTGCCACAACCTGTGCTGCCTGTGCCGCCGCCACCACCGGCTCAAGACCTTCGCCCCCGGCTGGCAGCACACCATGACCGAGGACGGCGTGCTCACCGTCACCACCCCCAGCGGGGTCACCCGCACCACCCGACCACCCGGCCACCGCGTCCTGACCCAGCGACCCGGACCACCACCAGACCCGGACCCCGGCCCGGACCCGGAGCCGGAGCTCGAACCGGAGGTCGACCCACCCTTCTGACCCGACCGGTCAGGCGGGGAGCACCTCGGTGAGCCAGGCGGCGGCGGCCGCGCCGACGAGGTCCGGGTTCTTCTTCAGCGCGTGGTCGCCCGGCACCGCGTAGACCGACGCGTTGGCCCGGCCGGCGAGCACGGCGGCGACCTGGGCCGGCGTCCCGAAGGCGTCGGTCTCGCCCTGCACCGCGACCACGGGCAGTGTCACCCCGGTGAGCTCCGCCGCCCGGCTCTTCTCCGGCCGCCCCGGCGGGTGCAGCGGGAACGCCAGCGTCAGCACGCCGTCCGCGCCGACCTGCGCCGCGGTGCGGCAGGCCACGCGCGCCCCGGCGCTGCGCCCTCCGACGACGAGGGGACCGGCCAGGTGCCCGGCGCCCGCCAGGTGGGCCACGACCGCCCGCCAGCCCTCGTCCAGGCGGGCCGGCGCGGGGGCGATCCTCCTGCCCGCCACCCGCCACGGCTGCTCGACGAGCAGCACGCGCCACCCGCCCTCGGCCGCGTCGCGGGCCACCGCCTGCAGGTCCGCCGACTCCACCCCACCCCCGGCGCCGTGCCCCAGCAGCAGCGTCCCGCGGGAGCCCCCGTCGGAGAGGTGGGCGCGGGCCGGACCGTGCGGCGTCCCGATGTCGAGCGCGGTCACCGCGGCGGGAGCGCCAGCAGGCCGTCGACCGCGCCGGCGAGGTCGCGGCCGGTCACGTCGGGCTCGCCGTACACCGCCGGGAACACCCGCTCGCTCCGCGGGAACCACGCCCCGGTGAGGCCGGCCCGCCGCGCGCCGAGCACGTCCCAGCCGTGCGCGGCCACGAGCGCCATCCGCTCCGGGGCCACGTCGCAGACGCCCGCCGCCCACAGGTACACCTCGCGGGCCGGCTTCCAGGCGCGGATCGTCTCGCTCGTCATGCTGCGCTCCACCAGCGGCGTGATCCCGCCCCGCTCCAGGGCCGCCTCCGCGACGCCGGGCGAGCCGTGCGACAGGGTGACCACCCGGACCCCGGCCTCGGTGAGCCGGCGCAGCGCGGGCTCGACGTCGGGGTGCGGGGACAGCTCGCCGAAGGCATCGGCCACGCCCGCGCGCTGGTCGGCCGACAGCCCGGTCTCCTGCGCCAGCGCGGCGTCGAAGGCGTCCCGGAACCGGCACCACGAGCCGACGGCGGCCGCCGCGAAGCCGGTGAGCAGCGTGCGGGCGAAGACGGTGCCCAGGAGCGACCCCGCCTCCCCGAGCTCCACCAGGGCGGCGCGGACCGGCGCGAGGTCCAGCAGCGTCTCGTTGACGTCGAAGGCGACCACGTCGGGCCGGGAACGGGTCACGGGCGGCGTCATGCTGCCGGGCGCCCGGGGTCCTCGCCGGCCAGATCCCGGCCGTCCGAGCCGGTCCGGGCCTGGCGGTGGTGGCGGACGTCCATGGCGCGCTTCCAGACCAGCCACCCGATCCCCAGCGCGGCGGCTGTGTAGATCAGGTAGTCGAAGTACTCGAGGTACTCGTAGACCACGTCACCGAGGGCCACGCCCAGGCCGATGAGCACGCTGTTCCAGATGAGGCTGCCCGCGGCGGAGTAGAGGACGAACTGGCCGAGCGGCATCCGCACCACACCCGCGGGCACGGAGATGAAGCTGCGCACGATCGGCACCATCCGGCCGAAGAAGACCGCCGCGCGCCCGTGTCGCTCGAACCACTCGAAGGTGCGGTCGACGTCGGCGGTCTCGACCAGCGGCAGCCGGTCGAGGAAGGCATGCGAACGGCGGGGCCCCAGCGCCTTCCCGATGTAGTAGAAGAAGACCGCGCCCACGATCGACCCGAGGGTGGCGAACACCACGACCGGGACGAGGGCCATCTCGCCGCCGCGGATGAGCACCCCGGCCAGGCCGAGCACCACCTCGCTGGGGATCGGCGGGACCACGGTCTCCAGCAGGATGGCCAGACCCACGCCCACCGGGCCGAGGGCCTCCACGAGTTCGAGCAGGAATCCGGTGATGCCGCCCTCGTCGGAGGATGCAGCGGCGAGCGACGACATGGGTTCCACGGTAGAGGCGACCGGTTCCGCCGCCGCGCCCCCCGGCCGGGGCGCGGCTAGGTTCGGGGACCATGCGGCAGCGTTTCACCGCCCGGGCCCTCGTCGTCGGCGACCGAGCGGGGACGGTGATCCGGGACGGCGTGCTCGACGCCGTGGACGGTTCGATCACCTGGGCCGGCCCCGCCGCGGAGGCGCCGCCGCCCGGCGACGCGGAGGTCGTCGCGCTGCCCGGCGTCCTCACCCCGGGGTTGGTCAACGCGCACTCGCACGCCGCGATGGTGCTGTTCCGGGGCCAGGGCGAGGGGCTGCCGCTCGACCGCTGGCTGCAGGAGGTCATGTGGCCGCGCGAGGCCCGCCTCACGCCCGAGGACGTCGAGGTCGCCATGACCGCGGCGTCGGCGGAGATGCTGGGCAACGGCATCACCACCAGCGTCGAGATGTACTTCCACCCCGAGCGGATCGCCGCCGCCGTCACCACGACCGGCGCCCGGGCGGTGATCGCCACGCCGCTGCTGCCCCTGCCCGGCATGCCACCCGTGGCCGAGCAGCTCGACGCCGCCGTCGCCCTGGCGCGGAGCGCCCCCGCGGACGGGACGGTCGAGTACGGCATCGGGCCGCACGCGGCCTACACCGTCCCGCTGCCGGTGCTCGCCGACGCCGCACGGGCCGCCCGCGAGCACGACCTGCTGCTGCACTTGCACGTGGCCGAGACCGCGGCCGAGGGCGCCGACCTGCTCGCGGCGCACGGCCTGTCGGTGCCGGCCCTGCTCGCCTCCTACGACGTCCTGGGCGGGCGGGTGCTCGCCGCGCACTGCGTGCACCTGGACGACGGCGACCTGGACCTGTGGCGGGAGTTCGACGTCGCCGTCGCCCACTGCCCGGCCAGCAACGCCAAGCTCGCCAGCGGGGTCGCGCCGGTGCGCCCGATGCTCGACCTGGGCCTCCGCGTGGGCCTGGGCACCGACGGCCCGGCGTCCAACGACTCGCTCGACCTCTTCGCCGACCTGCGGCTGGCCGCCGGGATGGCGCGGCTGCGCGAGCGGTCGGCGACCGCGCTGACCGCCGGGGAGGCGTTCTGGCTGGCCACCGGCGGCGCCGCCGCTGCGCTGGGACGCCCGGACCTGGGGCAGCTCTCCGCCGGGCGACGGGCCGACCTGGTGCACGTCGACACCCGCGACCTGGTGTTCGAGCCGGTCGGCGACCCCGCGGACGTGCTGGCCCACCTGGTGTGGTCCGGCGCCGGGCGGCACGTGCGCGACGTCTGGGTGGGCGGTCGCCCCGCCGTGCGGGACGGCGCCTCCACGACGGTCGACGTGGACGCCCTGCGCAGCGACGTCGCCGAGCGGGCCGCCCGGCTCGCCGCGCGCTGACCTCAGCCGGCCGGAGCCCGCAGGGCGTCGTCGGTCCACGCGGACCCCCTGTTCAACCAGACGGTTGACCACGCGTGCGCCACGGTCTACGGTCTTCCTCAACCGAGAGGTTGAAGAAGAGGAGTGCTGTGGTGGCGGATCCGCTCTCCCGGGTGTTCTCGGCGCTGGCCGACCCCACCCGGCGGGACATCGTGGCGCGGCTCGCGGTCGGCGACGCCACGGTCAACGAGCTCGCCGCGCCCTACGACGTGACCGTCCAGGCCGTCTCCAAGCACCTCAAGGTGCTGGAGGACGCCGGCCTGGTGAGCCGGAGCCGGGAGGCCCAGCGCCGCCCGGTGCACCTCGAGGCAGAGGTCTTCGACCTCATGACGACGTGGATCGAGCGCTACCGGCGCCAGGCCGAGGAGCGCTACCGCCGGTTGGACGACGTCCTGCGCGCGATGCCGGACTCGCCCGCCACCCCACCCCAGGAAGGAACCCCGTCATGACCAGCACCGCCCACCGCGAGACCGAGATCGTCCTCGACCCGCAGGTCCCGCTCGTCCGCATCACCCGCGAGTTCGACGCCCCGCCCGAGAAGGTGTTCCGGGCGCACGTCGACCCCGAGCTGTTCGCCCGGTGGACCGGGCCACGGGGCATGCAGGTGCGGATCGACCGGTACGACTGCCGCACCGGCGGCTCCTACCGCTACGTCATGGCGCAGGACGGGGAGGACTACGCGTTCAACGGGGTCTTCCACGAGGTGCGCCCGGGCGAGGTCATCGTCCAGACCTTCGCCTTCGAGGGCATGCCGGACGACGTCGCCCTGGAGCGGCTCGTCTTCGAGGACCTCGGCGGCGGGCGCACCCGGCTCACCTCGACCTCGCTGGTCGACTCGTTCGAGGGCCGCGACGCCTTCGTCGCCAGCGGGATGGAGGTCGGCGTGAACGAGGGCTACGAGAAGCTGGACGAGTTGCTCGCCCGCTGACGGTCGAGCCACCAGCGCCGCACCCCGACCGCCGCGCCCAGGACGGCCCGGGCCGGCCGGCTCGCCGAGCGTCTCGCTGGCCCTGGGCCCGACGACCGTGGCGCCGACGACCCGCTGCTCCCCGTCGAGGACCAGGGTGGTGAAGCCCTCGGTCGCCCCGTCGGTGCGGGCCCGGTCGATCCCCGCCGTGCCGCCTCCGACGACGAGCAGGTCCCAGGTGTCGCCGCTCACGCGCGCAGGCTGATCGTCTCGCCCCGGTGGGCCGGCCGGACCGTGCCGGGCAGGCGCCGGCGGGCGACCTCGGCCACGAAGTCGCCCAGCGGCGAGGCGAAGACCGCGTAGTCGTCGTAGTGCACCGGCACGGTGACCGGCGGCTTCAGCAGCTCCACCAGGTCCGCGCCCTGCCGGCCGTCCATGGTCACCGTCAGCCCCAGCACCTTCGTGCCGCCCAGGTGCGGGATGACGACGTCGAGCGGGCCGCAGCGCTCCAGCACCTCGCCCAGGAACGGCCGGAAGAGGGTGTCGCCGCTGATGTAGCCGCGCCAGCTCACCGCGCCGTCGCGCACCAGCTCCAGCACGCTGCCCATGACCTGGGGGAGCGCCCGGGCCAGCGGTCCCGGGCCGTGCACGCCCGGCACCGAGGTCACCCGCAGCTCCTCGCCCTCGCGAGCGAAGGTGTGCGTCTGCCACGGTCGTAGGTCGGCGGTGCCGGTGAAGCCGCGGTCGGCCAGGCACTTCGAGGCCTCCGGCGTCGTGACGACCGGCGTCTCCTTCGCCAGCGTCCGCGTGGCGATCCGGTCCCAGTGGTCGCCGTGCATGTGCGAGAGCAGGATGCCGTCCAGCTCGGGCAGCTGGGCCGGGAGCAGGGCCGGGTCGGTCAGCCGCTTGCTGCGGAGCCCGTAGCCCAGGTGTGCCCGCTGGCCGCGGTGCAGGAAGTTCGGGTCGGTGAGCAGCGTGAAACCCCCGACGCGCAGCAGCATCGTCGCGTTGCCGCCGAAGGTCATGGTCACGTCGTCCGCAGCGCCGTCCATGCGCGGCGCTTACCCCGGGCACTCCGCGTCACGCCTGCCCGCGCGCTGGTAGACAGGCGACGTGCCAGGAACCCGCACGATCGACGAGACCTTCCTCGCGCTGCCGCTGTCCGCGCTGACCGACGCCGCGCTGACCCGCGCGGTCGACCTCGGCTGCTCGCACGCCGACCTGCGGGTGGAGCGCATCCGCACCCAGACGATCAGCCTGCGCGACGCCCGGCCCGAGGCCTTCACCGACGGCGAGGACCTGGGGCTGGCCGTCCGGGTCGTCTTCGAGGGCACCTGGGGGTTCGCGGCCGGCGTCGTCCTCACCGCGGCCGAGGCGGTGCGCCTGGCCGAGGAGGCCGTCGCCGTGGCCCGGGTGGCCGCCGCCCTCAACTCCGACCGCGTGGAGCTGGCGCCGGAGCCCGTGTACCGCGACGCCGAGTACGTCTCCGCCTACGACGTCGACCCGTTCACCGTGCCGGACGCCGAGAAGACGGCGCTGCTCACCGGGCTGTCCGAGCAGCTGCTGGCCGCCGACGGCGTCGAGCACGTGCAGGCCACCTGCATGCTGGTCAAGGAGCAGAAGTACTACGCCGACACCGCGGGCACCCGCACCCGGCAGCAGCGGGTGCGCCTCAACCCCGACCTCACGGCGCTCGCCGTCGACCGCGCCACCGGGTCGTTCGAGAGCATGCGCACCCTCGCCCCGCCGGCCGGCCGCGGGTGGGAGTACCTCACCGGCACCGGCTGGGACTGGCAGGCGGAGCTCGCGGAGCTCCCCGAGCTGCTGCGCGAGAAGACCAAGGCGCCCTCGGTGCAGGCGGGCCGGTACGACCTCGTCGTCGACCCGTCCAACCTGTGGCTGACCATCCACGAGTCGATCGGGCACGCCACCGAGCTGGACCGGGCGCTGGGCTACGAGGCGGCGTACGCGGGCACCTCCTTCGCCACCCCTGACCAGCTGGGCAGCCTCCGGTACGGCTCACCGCTGATGGACGTCACCGGCGACCGCACCGCCCTGCACGGGCTCTCGACCGTGGGCTGGGACGACGAGGGCGTCGCCGGCCAGCAGTGGGACATCGTGAAGGACGGCGTCCTCGTGGGCTACCAGGTGGATCGGAACATGGCCCGGCTGCAGGGCATGGAGCGGTCCAACGGCTGCGCCTACGCCGACTCGCCCGGCCACGTCCCGGTGCAGCGCATGGCCAACGTGTCCCTGCAGCCGGCCCCCGACGGGCCGAGCACCCAGGAGATCATCGGCGGCGTCGAGCGCGGCATCTACGTCGTCGGCGACAAGAGCTGGTCGATCGACATGCAGCGCTACAACTTCCAGTTCACCGGCCAGCGGTTCTACCGGATCGACAGCGGCCGGCTTGCCGGGCAGGTGCGCGACGTCGCCTACCAGGCGACGACGACGGACTTCTGGGGCTCGATGCGGGTCGTCGGCGGCCCGCAGACCTACGTCCTGGGTGGCGCGTTCAACTGCGGCAAGGCGCAGCCCGGCCAGACCGCGGCGGTCAGCCACGGCTGCCCCACCGCCCTGTTCGAGGGCGTCACCATCCTCAACACCGTCGAGGAGGCCGGGCGATGACCACGACCCCGCAGCAGATCGTCGAGCGGGCGCTGGCCGCCTCGACCGCCGACGGGCAGATCACGTTCGTCGTCGAGGGGTCCGAGGCGAACCTGCGCTGGGCCGCCAACAGCCTGACCACCAACGGTGCCATGCGCTCGCGCCAGGTCGTCGTCATCTCCTTCGTCGACGGCGGCGCCGGCATGGCCGCGGGCACCGTGAGCCGCTCGGGGACGCCGGACGTCGCGGGTCTCGTGGCCGCCAGTGAGCAGGCCGCACGCGACGCGGGCCCGGCCGAGGACGCGATGCCGCTGATCGCCGACACCCCGCCCGGGGCCGGCGACTGGGACGCCGAGCCCGCGGAGACCTCGATCGAGGTGTTCTCGGAGTTCGCCCCGGCGCTCGGCCAGGCCTTCGGCGAGGCCCGCGACCGCGGCGAGCTGCTCTTCGGCTTCGCCGAGCACTCGATGCGTTCCACGTACCTCGGCAGCTCCACGGGGCTGCGCCTCCGCCACGACCAGCCCACGGGCCGGGTGGAGCTCAACGGCAAGACGCCGGACTTCGGCCGTTCGGTGTGGGCGGGCACCGGCACCCGCGACTTCACCGACGTCTCGGTGCCCGACCTCGCCGCGGACGTGCGGCAGAAGCTGGCCTGGTCGCAGCGGCGCGTGGACCTGCCGGCGGGCCGGTACGAGACCCTGCTGCCGCCCTCGGCCGTCGCCGACCTGATGATCTACCTCTACTGGACGATGGAGGCGCGGGACGCCGACGAGGGCCGCAACGTCTTCGCCCGGACCGGCGGCGGCACCCGCATCGGCGAGCGGCTCGCGACGCTGCCGCTGACGTTGCGCAGCGATCCGCACGCCCCGGGCCTGGAGGCCTCGCCGTTCCAGGTGGTGGGGGGCTCCTCCGGCGCCGCCTCGGTCTTCGACAACGGGATGGCGACGCCGGCGGTCGACTGGATCTCCGAGGGAGTCCTGAGCAACCTGGTCCGGCCGCGGTCGTGGGCGCTGAAGACCACCGCGCCGGCCACCGCCGCCGTCGACAACCTGATCCTCGAGGACCGCACCGCCACGGCCACCCAGGCCGAGATGGTGGCCGCGACCGACCGGGGCCTGCTGCTGACGACCCTCTGGTACATCCGCGAGGTGGACCCGCAGACCCTGCTGCTCACCGGGCTCACCCGCGACGGGGTCTTCCTGGTGGAGGACGGCGAGGTGACCGGCGCGGTGAACAACTTCCGGTTCAACGAGTCCCCGGTCGACCTGCTCGGCCGGGCCGTGCAGGCGGGCCGCACCGAGCGCACGCTGCCGCGGGAGTGGAACGACTGGTTCACCCGCACCGCGATGCCGGCGCTGCGGGTGCCGGACTTCAACATGAGCAGCGTCAGCCCCGCCAGCTGAGGGCGCCCGGGCGGGTCGGGGCCGTTCCGTCACAGTTCCGCCAAGTCGATCTCGCGCAGCCTGGCGGAAACTGACGGCGACGATTCGTGTGCGTCGAACTACTCTCGGTTGCGGTACATGAGCGAGCGGAAGGCTTTACCCCGGAGCGGGTCCTGCCGAAACCTCTCGTAGCTCGAACACCGGGTACCGCACGCGAGCCCCGCTCCCACGGGGCTGTCGAGGGGAGGACTCCGTGACCAGGAGTCGCAAGCCGTCCGTCTTCCAGGTGGGCAAGGTCCGCGACGACGGGCACACCGTCGTCATCTCCGGCTGGGGCCTGGGCCTCTGCGCCGCCGCCTGCACCTGCCACCGCCACCCGTCGGCCGGCCACCTCGCGATCGCCGAGGACCAGGCCGGTGGCTCCATCGGCCTGGTCAGCTTCCGCGACGGCGGCTGCGACTGCTGCGAGCCGTGGACCTCCGAGGAGCTCTCGGGCATCCTGCGCGACTTCCGGGCCCTCGACGTCCTCGAGGTGCAGGAGCCCCTCGCCGGCTGATCGAAGGACCCCCCGTGCCCCCCGCCACTCGCACGCTCGTGGCGGGACCCTGCACGGCGGCCGTTCCACAGCGTCACCTGCGGGGTAGTGCCGGCCCATGTTGGGACGCGCTGCCCTTCGGGGCGCTCTCGCCGGCCTGGCCGGTGTCGCCGTGATGACGCTCGGCGAGAAGGCCGAGCAGGCGGTGACGCACCGGCCGGACAGCTACGTGCCGGCCCGCACGATGACGGCGCTCGCGACCGGACGGCGGCTGCCGGGCTCGGCCCGCCCGCCGGTCCGCAACCACCTCATGCACTGGGGGACCGGGGCCGCCGTCGGCGCGCTCCGCGGCATCTGGGCCGCCAGCGGTCTGCGCGGCGTCCGCGCATCGGTCTGGCACGCCTCCATCCGGCTGGCCACCGACCAGACGCTGGAGAACGCCACCGGCGTCGGCGCCCCGCCCTGGACCTGGTCCCGCCGCGACCAGGTCGTCGACGTCGCCCACAAGACCGTGTACTCCCTCGTCACCGGGGCCGTCGCCGACCGACTGATCCCCCTTGCGCCCGACCGCCTCCCCGACGGCACCGCGGCCGGTCCCCGCCGCCGCTGACCGACCCCGTGGCGGTGGGCGCCTCCCGTGACCGGTGTGACGCCTGGGGCGAACCCGCGGTCGTCCGCCCGCGCGCCCCCGACTACTTCTCGAGACGACCTCCCTACGGTCCGTGCTGACGCGCATGGTTGCGGCCCCTTCCCCGGGCCCGGCGCAGCTGATCGGAGGCCAGGGTGCACGCGCAGCGCACGACCACCCGACGCCGCTCGCGTGCCGTCCTGGCGGTCGGCGCCGCGGTGCTGGCGGCGGCGACGGCGGTCCTCCCCGCGACGACGGCCCACGCCGAGCCCGGCTCGGTGGCCGAGGCGGCGTCGCTGATGGCGGAGGCCGCCCAGCAGCTCACCGTGATCGAGGCCCAGGTGCACGAGGCGGAGGAGATCGTCGCCGGCCAGCAGCAGGCAGCCGCCGCGGCCGCCGACCAGGCGCAGGCCGCCCGCGAGGCGCTCATCGTCCACGAGCCGCAGATCCGCGCCATCGTGCAGAGCAGCTTCACCAGCACGACCCAGTCGCGCGTCGCCGCCTTCCTCACCAGCGCCTCGGCCGACGAGCTCGTCCAGCAGATGACGACGCTGGACATGATCGCCACGCACACCAACGAGGTCATCGCGCAGGTCGCCGCGGCCCGCGCCGCCGCGGAACAGGCGCAGGCCGCCGCCGATGCCGCCACCGCGACCGCGCAGGCGGGGCTGGCCGAGCTGCAGGCCCAGCAGGCCGAGGTCGAGCGGCGGGCCGCCGAGTACCAGTCGGACTACGACCGGCTCTCGGCCGCCGAGCAGGAGCGCGTCTCCACCATCGTGGCCGGCCCGAGGCTGTCGACGCCGACGGTCGCGGAGCTGCCGGTCGCGGCGGGCAGTGCGGCCGCGACCGCGATCCAGGTGGCGCTGTCGAAGGTCGGCTCCCCCTACCGCTCCGGCGCCACCGGCCCCAGCGCCTTCGACTGCTCCGGCCTCACCTCCTACGCCTACGCCGCCGCCGGCATCGCGCTCCCGCGCACCAGCAGCGGCCAGTCCACGATCGGTCCGCAGCTCTCGCGCGGCGAGCTCCAGCCCGGCGACCTGGTCTTCTACTACTCGCCGATCAGCCACGTCGCCCTCTACATCGGCAACGGGATGATCGTGCACGCCCGCACCTACGGCACCCCGCTGTCGGTCACCTCGGTCGACCAGGGCGGCTTCCGGTTCGGCGTCCGCCCCACCGGCTGACCCGCCCGCCGGCCACCCGGAGCCCGGTCCGCACGACCCCGTTCCGCGGTCCGTCCCCGCCCGACGTACGTTGCGGGGCAGCAGTGACCGGCGGGAGAGGGGCACCAGGTGAGCGGCGAGGTTCCGGAGCGGGTCCGCGGCATCTACGACGAGGTGCTGCGGCGCAATCCCGGTGAGACGGAGTTCCACCAGGCCGTCCGCGAGGTCCTGGAGTCCCTCGCCGTCGTCCTCGACCGGCACGGCGAGTACACCGAGATGAAGACAGTCGAGCGGATCTGCGAGCCGGAGCGGCAGATCATCTTCCGGGTGCCGTGGCAGGACGACCGCGGCGAGGTGTGGATCAACCGTGGCTTCCGGGTGGAGTTCAACTCCGCGCTGGGCCCCTACAAGGGCGGGCTGCGCTTCCACCCGTCGGTGAACCTGGGCATCGTCAAGTTCCTCGGGTTCGAGCAGATCTTCAAGAACGCGCTCACCGGCATGCCCATCGGCGGCGGCAAGGGCGGCTCCGACTTCGATCCGAAGGGTCGCTCGGACGCCGAGATCATGCGGTTCTGCCAGTCGTTCATGACCGAGCTCTACCGGCACCTGGGCGAGTACACCGACGTGCCCGCCGGCGACATCGGCGTCGGCGCCCGCGAGATCGGCTACCTGTTCGGCCAGTACAAGCGGATCACCAACCGGTACGAGTCCGGCGTCCTCACCGGCAAGGGCCTGGGCTGGGGCGGCGCGCTGGTCCGCACGGAGGCCACCGGCTACGGCGCGGCCTTCTTCGCCGAGGCGATGATGGCGGCGCGCGGCCAGACCTTCGACGGCGCGCGGGTCGTGGTCAGCGGCTCGGGCAACGTCGCCGTCTACGGCATCGAGAAGGTGCACCAGCTCGGCGGCACCGTCGTCGCCTGCTCGGACTCCAGCGGCTACGTCGTCGACGAGAAGGGCATCGACCTCGACCTGCTCAAGCAGGTCAAGGAGGTCGAGCGGGGCCGGATCTCCGACTACGCCGAGCGCCGCGACTCGGCGAGCTTCGTGCCCGACGGCAGCATCTGGGACGTCCCCTGCGAGGTGGCGATCCCCAGCGCCACGCAGAACGAGCTCGACGGCGACGCCGCCGAGGTGCTCGCCCGCAACGGCTGCCGCTACGTGGTGGAGGGGGCGAACATGCCCGCCACCCCGTCGGCGGTGAAGGTCCTCCGTGAGGCGGGGATCGCCTTCGCACCCGGCAAGGCCGCCAACGCCGGCGGCGTGGCCACCTCCGCGCTCGAGATGCAGCAGAACGCCTCGCGCGACCGCTGGACCTTCGAGCACAGCGAGTCCCGGCTGGCCGAGATCATGCGCGACATCCACACCCGCTGCCACGAGACCGCCGAGGAGTACGGCTCACCGGGCGACCTGGTGCTCGGGGCGAACGTCGCGGGCTTCCTGCAGGTGGCCGAGGCGGTGCACGCGCACGGCCTCATCTAGAAGGACCCCCTCGCCCCCCGCCGCTCGCAGGCTCGCGGCGGGCCCCTGCGAGGGGGCCGTTCCAGCCCCTACAGTTCTGCGCGGACGATCTCGGCGGCGAGCGCGAGGGAGCGCATCTTGCCCGCCGCGGACTCGCGGGACAGGTACTTCAGCCCGCAGTCGCTGGTGAGCACGAGCCGGTCGATGTCGACGTCGTCCAGCGCGCGCCGCACCCGGCCGGCCACCGTCTCCGGCGTCTCCACCTCCTCGGTGGAGAGGTCGAGGACGCCGAGCGCGATGCCCTTGCCCCGGAGCGGGCGCAGCGTGGCCGGGTCGAGGTGGGACTGCGCGGTCTCCACCGCCACCGTGTCCACCGGGGTGTCGGCCAGCTCCGGCAGGAACGAGTAGCCCTCGGGCCGCTCGGACACCATCGCCGCGTAGCCGAAGCACAGGTGCAGGTGGACCGGCCCCGGGGCGCCCTCCACCGCGCGGCTGACCGCCTCCGCGCCGTACTGGCGGGCCACCTCGGGCCGGGCCTGCAGCCACGGTTCGTCGATCTGCACGATGTCGGCGCCGGCGGCGAACAGGTCGGCGATCTCCGCCCGGACGACGTCGGCGTACGCCAGCGCCAGCGCGCGGCCGTCGCCGTAGTGCTCGTCCTGCGCCTGCTGCGCCATGGTGAACGGGCCGGGGACCGTGATCTTGACGGTCCGGTCGGTGTGCGCCCGCAGGAACCGGACGTCGTCGGCCTGGATCGGGCCCGGGCGGCCGATGTCGCCGACCACGCGCGGCACCGGGATCGGCTTGCCCGAGCGGTTGAGGATGCTGCCCGGGTGGTCGACGTCGACGCCGTTGAGCGCCGTCGCGAAGTGGTTGGAGTAGGACTCCCGCCGGATCTCGCCGTCGGTGAGGATGTCCAGCCCCGCCTCCTCCTGCGAGCGGATCGCGAGGAGGGTCGCGTCGTCCTGCGCCCCGGGGAGCAACTCCGCCGGGATGCGCCACAGCTCCGCGGCCCGCACCCGGGGCGGGAACTGGTGGGCGAGGCGGTCGCGGTCGATGAGCCAGTGCGGCTGGGGGAGGCTGCCGACGATCGAGGTGGGCAGCGGGGGCAGGGGTGCGGCGGACATGCCGCTGAGTCTGCCGGGGCCGAGGTCGGTGCGCGTGGTGCGCACGTGTGCTGTGCTGGGGGCGTGGCGGACAACTACATCGCGGAACTGCCCTTCGGGGCCCCGAGGATCGACGACGAGGCATTCGTGGCCCCGACCGCCGTGGTGGTGGGGGCGGTCACCATGGGCCCACGCGCGAGCATCTGGTACGGCGCCGTGGCCCGGGCCGACCAGGAGACCATCGACATCGGGGCCGGCTCCAACGTCCAGGACGGGTGCACGCTGCACTCCGACCCCGGCTTCCCGCTGGTGGTGGGCCGCGACGTGACGGTCGGGCACCGTGTCGTGCTGCACGGCGCGCGGATCGACGACGAAGTCCTGGTCGGCATGGGCAGCGTCGTGATGAACGGGGCGCACATCGGCACCGGCTCGATCGTCGCCGCCGGGGCCGTGGTCACGCAGGGCAAGCAGTTCCCCCCGCGCTCGGTGATCGCCGGCGTCCCGGCGAAGGTGGTGCGCGAGGCCACCGACGACGACCTGCTGCACATCCGCGGCAACGCGGCCGCCTACTCCGAGCGGCTGCCGGAGGCGCGCAAGGTGCGGCCCGTCGTGCGCCGGCCCCTGCCGCCGGCCGGCATGGTGCCCGGGGACGCGCTCTCCTAGCGGGCGGCCAGCCACTCCCGCAGGCCGGCCAGCAGGCGGTCGACGTCGTCGGTGTCGCTGTAGGGGGCCAGGCCCACCCGCAGGCCACCGGTGTCGCCGAGCCCGAGCCACCGGCTGGCCTCGATCGCGTAGAAGGAGCCCGCCGGGGCGTTCACGCCCCGCGCGGCGAGGAAGCGGTAGGCCTCGGCTGCGTCCCGCCCCTCGAAGGTCAGCAGCAGCGTCGGCGTGCGGTGCGCAGCCCGGGACCACACCCGCACCCCGGGCAGCTCCGCCACGCCGGCCTCCAGCCGCTCGCGCAGCCGGTCCTCGTGCTCCTCGACGGCGGTCATCGCCGCGACGAGCCGCTCCCGGCGGGTCCCGCCGTCCCCGAGGGCGGCGAGGAACTCCACCGCCGCGGTGGTGCCGGCCAGCAGCTCGTAGGGCAGGGTGCCGAGCTCGTAGCGCTCGGGGACGGCGTCCGAGCTCGGCAGCAGCTTGGCCGGGCGCAGCGTCGTCAGCAGCGCCGGGTCCGCGGCGAGCACGCCGCAGTGCGGGCCGAGGAACTTGTACGGCGAGCAGAGGAAGACGTCGGCGCCGAGCGCGGGGACGTCGACCGGCGCGTGGGCGGTGAGGTGCACGCCGTCGACGACGAGCAGGGCGCCCGCCGCGTGCACCCGCGCGGCGATCTCCTCGATCGGCGGCCGGGTGCCGATCAGGTTGGAGGCACCGGTCACCGCGACCAGCCGCGTGCGGTCGCCGAGCACGGCGGCGACGTCGTCGGCGGTCAGCTCGCCGGTGGCCGGGTCGAACGCCGCCCACCGCACCGTCGCGCCCACCGCCTCGGCCGCCACCACCCACGGCCGGATGTTGGCGTCGTGGTCGAGCCGGGTGACCACCACCTCGTCGCCGGGGCCCCAGCCGGCGGCGAGCGTGCGGGCCAGGTCGAACGTGAGCGCGGTGGCGCTGCGGCCGAAGACGACGCCGCCGGGGTCGACCCCGAGCAGGTCGGCCATCGCCGAGCGCGCGCCGAGCACCGTCTCGTCGGCGAGCCGCTCGGCGGCGGTCACCGAGCCGCGGTTGCTGATCGGCGCGGTCAACGTCGCGGCCACCGCACGGCCCACCGCCTCGGGCACCTGGGTGCCGCCGGGGCCGTCGAAGTGCGCGGTGCCGCTCGCCAGCGACGGGAAGCAGGCGCGGAGCGCGGCGACGTCGAAGCCCATGGTCACCGACGCTAGCCGCCGCCCGTCAGGCGTCCCCCGCCAGGGCGGCGACGGCGGTCCGCGCCTCCTCGACGGGGAGCGCCAGCGTCGCGTCGCCGACCGCGAGCTCGACCCGCACGACGCCGGGGTCGCCGGTGACCGCGGCCTGCGGCCAGGTCCACAGGGCCTGCTCGGCGGCGAGCCGGCGGGCGGCCGCCGTGAACGCCTCCGGGGTGGTGCGCAGCAGCAGGTGCAGCATCGGCGTCTGCGGCCGGTCGGGGACGACGGTGATCCCGGGGAGGTCGCGCACGGCGTCGGCCACCTCGCGGGCGCGCGCCAGGTAGGCGGGCATCAGCGGCAGCCGCCGGCGCAGGCAGGCCAGCGCCGACGCCGCGCCCGGCCAGAGACCGAAGAGCGTGCCGCCGAGCCGGCGCCGCCACTCGCGGACCTCGGCCACCACGTCGGCCGGGCCGGCCAGGCAGCAGCCGGCCAGCGCGCCGATGCCCTTGTAGAAGCTGACGTAGACGGTGTCGAACAGCCCGGCGATCTCGGCCGGCGTGCGGTCGTACCCGGCCGAGGCCTCCCACAGCCGGGCGCCGTCGAGGTGGGCGGCGGCGCCGCGCTCCCGGGCCCAGGCCACCTGCGCGACCAGGTCGTCCCACGCGGGCAGCGGGCCGCCGAGGTCGCGCTGCGGCAGCTCCACCAGCAGCGCGGCAGGCTGCTCCGCGACGGCGTCGAGGTCAGCCCGCAAGAGCAGCCTGTACCGGTTGCCCGCCGGGCGCAGGACCATGCCGTGCAGCCGCTCGAACGCCTGCTCCTCGTGCCGGATCAGGTGGCTCTCGGGGTGGCAGACGACGGTGCGCCGGCTGCGCCGCTCGGCGTGCACCCGCAGCGCCGCCTGCTGGGCCATGACGCCGCTGGGCAGGTACACCGACGCCGGGAGGCGGAGCAGCCCGGCGACCTCCGCTTCCAGCTCCGCCACGACGCCGCCGTCGCCGTACCGGTCGGGTGCGGTGCCGGGCGGGACCGTGGCCAGCAGGTCGGCCGGGCGCCAGTCGCCGTGCCCCGTCAGCGCGCGGGTGCAGGGATCGCGCAGGGCGAGGAGGTCGTCGTCCACCTGGTCAGTCTCGCCCGCCGGGCGAGGGGTGGAAGGGGCGGCCCGCGGCCAGCCGCTCCACGCAGGCCGCGATCCGCTTCGCCCGGCCGGCGGGGGTCACGGCGGTGTGCACCCGCCACAGGACGGCGTAGCGGTTCTGCCCGTCGAGGGCGTCGAAGGCGGCCCGCGCCCCGGGCTCGGCGTCCAGGACCGCGGCGAGGTCGTCGGGCACCGTGATGGTGGCCGCGCCCGGGTAGGCGCGCTCCCACCGGCCGTCGGCCCGCGCCGCCTCCACCGCCGCCAGCCCGGCCGGGCGCATCCGCCCCTCGGCGATCAGCCGCTCCACGGTGGCGACGTTCTTCTGCGACCAGACGCTCCGCGGGCGGCGCGGGGTGAGGCGCAGCAGGTGGTAGGAGTCGTCCAGCCGGAGCCCGCGCCCGTCGATCCAGCCGAAGCAGAGCGCCGACTCGACGACCTCGGCGGAGGTGAGGGAGGCGATGCCCGAGCCCTTGCGCGCGATCTGCACGTACAGCCCCGGGGCGGTGGCGTGCTCGGCCTCCAGCCAGGCCTCGAAGGCGGGCTGGTCGGGGAACGGCAGCATCGGCAGGTCCGTCGGCGTCGGCACGCCGCCATCCTGGCCCCCGGGTGTGACAGCCGGGCGCCGTCAGCCCGCGAGCAGCTCGCGCAGCAGCGCGTCGACCGCCGCCGTCTCGACCAGGAAGCCGTCGTGCCCGTAGGGCGAGCCGATGAGCCGCAGCGGCACGCCCAGCGCGTCGGCCACCCGCTGCTGCTGCTCCGGTGGGTACAGCCGGTCGCTGTCCACGCCGGCGACCAGGGCGCGGGCGGTCACGCCGGCCAGCGCCGCCTCCACACCGCCGCGGCCCCGGCCGACGTCCCAGCTGTTCATGGCCTCGGTGAGCACCACGTAGCTCCCGGCGTCGAACCGGCGGGTCAGCTTGGCCCCGTGGTGCTGCAGGTAGGAGGTGACGGCGAAGCGGCCGTCCTCCTGCAGGCGCGCGCCGAAACGCGCCTCGAGCTCCGCGGCGCTGCGGTAGGTGAGGTGGGCGATCCGGCGGGCGACGTCGAGGCCGTCCACCGGCGGGTCGTCCAGCGGGTAGTCCCCGCCGCGCCAGCGGGGGTCGGCGCGCACGGCCGCCTGCTGGGTGGTCTGCGTGCCGATCTGGTCGGCCGAGGCGACGGCGGTGGAGGCGAGGAAGAACAGCCCCGCCACCCGCCCGGGGAACCGGACCGCCCACTCCAGCGCCCGCATGCCGCCCATCGAGCCGCCGGCGACGGCGGCGAAGCGCCGGACGCCCAGCGCGTCGGCGAGCGCCGCCTCGGCCCGGACCTGGTCGCCGACGGTGATCTCCGGGAAGCGCGAGCCCCACGCTCGCCCGTCGGGCGCGGGTGACGACGGCCCGGTCGTCCCCTGGCAGCCGCCCAGGACGTTCGCGCAGACGACGAAGAACCGGTCGGTGTCCAGCGCGGCGCCCGGGCCCACGACGCCGCCCCACCAGCCGGGCGTCGGGTGCCCCGGCCCGCGGTCGCCGACGACGTGGCTGTCGCCGGTGAGCGCGTGCTCGACCAGCACGGCGTTGCCGCCGTCCGGGGCGAGGGTCCCCCAGGTCTCGTAGGCGATCCGCACGCCGGGCAGGCTGCCGCCGCGCTCCAGCTCGAACGGGGCGGGCAGGTCGAGGAAGCGCCGGCCGCCCGCCGGATCCCCCTCGGCCCACCCGCCCACGTCAGGCGGACTTGGCGGCGCGGAAGCCGGCCTCGAGATCGGCGAGGATGTCCTCGATGCCCTCCAGGCCCACGGCGAGGCGCACCAGGCCCGGCGTGACGCCGGTGGTCAGCTGCTCCTCGGGGGTGAGCTGGGAGTGCGTCGTCGAGGCCGGGTGGATCACCAGGCTGCGCACGTCGCCGATGTTGGCGACGTGGCTGTGCAGCTCCAGGGCCTCGACGAACCGCTTGCCGGCCTCCACGCCGCCGTGCAGCTCGAAGGTCAGGACGGCGCCGGCACCCTTCGGCGCGTACTTCTGCTGCGCGGCGTGCCACGGCGAGGACGGCAGCCCCGGGTAGTTCACCCGCTCGACGGCGTCGTGGGCCTCGAGGAACTCGGCCACCCGCTGCGCGTTCTGCACGTGCCGCTCCATGCGCAGGGAGAGCGTCTCGATGCCCTGCACCACCAGGAAGGCGTTGAAGGGGGAGACCGCGGGCCCCAGGTCGCGCAGCAGCTGCACCCGCGCCTTCAGCGCGAACGCCGGTGCACCGAGGTCGGCGTAGACGACGCCGTGGTACGTCGGGTCGGCGGTGGTGAACATCGGGTGCCGGCCGCCGGTCCAGTCGAACGACCCGCCGTCGACGATGAGCCCGGCGATGACGGTGCCGTGGCCGCCGAGGTACTTGGTGGCCGAGTGGACGACGATGTCGGCGCCGAACTCCAGCGGCCGGACCAGGTAGGGCGTCGCGATGGTGTTGTCGACGATGAGCGGGACCCCGTTGCGGTGGGCGACGCCGGCGACGGTCTCGATGTCGAGGATGTCGCCCTTCGGGTTGCCGATCGACTCGGCGAAGAACGCCCGGGTGTTCTCCTGCACGAGGGACTGCCAGTTCTCCGGGTCGTCGGGGTTCTCGACGAAGGAGACGGTGATGCCCATCTTCGGCAGCGAGTGGTGCAGCAGGTTGTAGGTGCCGCCGTACAGGGACGCCGACGCGACGAGGTGGTCGCCGGCCTCGGCGAGGTTGAGGATGGCTAGGGTCTCCGCGGCCTGGCCGGAGGCGACGGCGAGCGCGGCGACGCCGCCCTCCAGCGACGCGACGCGCTGCTCCAGCGCATCCTGCGTCGGGTTCATGATCCGCGTGTAGATGTTGCCCATCTCGGCCAGCGCGAAGAGGTCCGCCGCGTGCTGGGTGTCGCGGAACTGGTAGGCGGTGGTCGCGTAGATCGGCAGCGCGCGGGCGCCGGTCGTGGGGTCGGGGCTCGTGCCGGCGTGGATCTGCCGGGTCTCGAAGCTCCAGCTCTGCGGGTCGGTCATGCGCCGTCTCCTTCGCTCGCGGGAGATCCCGCGGCGCACGGGAGCTCCGTCCTTGCCGGGGGCGGGGCGCCGACCGGCCGGCTCTTCCCCTGGAGCACCTCAGACGGAGTTGAGGTTGCCGGGCAGCCAGCCAGGTGCTTCGCGCTGCCTCTCAGGAGCCGACGTGATCCTAGGACGCCCCGCCGGGCGACGCACACCCGCCCGGACGCGGGCAGCGATGTCCCACGTGAAACAGCGGCCCACGGTCCTAGGAACCGGGCGCGGTCTCCTCGCCCGTGCCGCCGGTCGGCGCGGGAGCGGTCGTCTCCGGCGCCGTGGTGGTCGTGCCCGGCGCGGTGGTGGTGGGCGCGGAGGGCGAGGTGGTCGGCTCGGGCTGCTGCGTCGTCGTCTCCGGCTCCTCGGTGGGCTCCGTCTGCTCGGTCTGCGCCGGCTCGGTCGTGCCCGTCGGCTGGGTCGGCTCGGTGACCGCCGTCTCCCCGGTCGCGGGCGCGCCCTGGGCCGGGGGCTTGACGTTCAGCCAGAGGGCGAAGACCGCCACGAAGAGGATGGCGAGCACGACGGTGGAGGTGCGGGCGCGGCCCAGGTGCCGGGGGATCGCCGCCCACCAGCCGTGCCGCGGCGCCGGCGACGGCGAGTCGGTGGGCGAGCCCGGCGCGGCGGCGGGGGCGGTGCTCACGGTGGGCTCCTCGGAGGCGCGGGCGGCCGGGTCGCGGCGCTCGTCGGGTGTCTTCACCGGACCCCCTCCTGGACGGCCGTCGCGCCGTCCTGCGCCAGGGGCGCCGCCGTGGGCGGCGGTACCTGCATGCCCTGGCTGCGGAACGCCTGCACGATGCGGGCGCGCAGGTCCCGGCCCACCTCGAACTGCTTGCCGGGCAGCGTGCGGGCGACCACCCGGACGTTCACCTCGTCCAACCCGAGGGTCTCCACGCCCATCACGGTGGGCGGGTCGAGCAGCAGCGGCCGCATGGCCGGGTCGCGGAACGCCTCCCGGCCCACCCCGCGCAGGACCTCGTTGGCCCGGTTCACGTCGACGGTGGTCGGCAGGGGGACGTCGACGACGGCGCGTGCCCAGTCGCGGGACAGGTTGATGACCTTGACGATCTGGCCGTTGGGGATGGTCACGACCTCGCCGTCGGGCGAGCGCATGCGGGTGACCCGCAGCGTGACGTCCTCGACCGTGCCGTTCGCGGGGTCGCCCCCGCCGACCACCTGGATCGAGACGACGTCCCCGAACCCGTACTGGCGCTCGGTGATGATGAAGAACCCGGCCAGCACGTCACCGACGATGCGCTGCGCGCCGAAGCCCAGGCCGACGCCGAGCACGGTCGCCGGCGCGACGAGGCCGGTCACCGGGATGCCGAGGCGGTCGAGGATGAAGAAGACCGAGATCGAGTAGATGAGCACGACCAGGGCCCAGGTGAGCACCTGGGTCAGCGAGTGGCGGTGCTTGGCGGCCTCCGACCGGACGAGCGCGTCGCCGCCGGTGGAGTTCCGGTCGATCCGGTCGGTGATCTTGTCGCCGACCCAGCCGACGAAGCGGGCGAGCAGCACCGACCCGAGCCCGATGAGCACGACCTCGAGACCGCGCCCGGCCAGCCAGTCCAGCACGTCTCTCAACGCGTCCACGTGGCGGCACTCCGTTCGTCGGGGGAAGCGACCCTCCCACCATGCTCACCGCCGGACGACGATGCCAGCCCGACCCGCCGGGTCGCGCGTCCGGAACGGCCGGGCAGGCCGCTGACCTGCGGCGGAGTGGCTGCGGAGAGATGACTCACGCCGGGCTCACCGCGGCTCGACGAACAGCGACTGGCTGGACCGGCCGATCGCGCCGTCGGCGTCGAACAGGACGGCGAAGCACTGCGCCGCCCCGGCGCCGCCGTGCACGGTCGTGGCGTCCATCCCCAGCCACTCACCGCGCGGCGGCCGGTGCAGGGCCACGGTGAGGTCGACGTTGGCGAACGTCGCCCGGGTCCAGTCGAGCGTCGCCGAGATGCCGCTCGCGGCGTCGGTCATCACGAGCAGGTGCTGCAGCGGCGTCATCGGCTCCCCGGCCACGAGGGCGCACTCCGGCCGGGTCCACGCCGTCGCCGGCCCCGGCCCGTTGAAGGTGCCGGCGGCGAACCGCCAGTCGAGCGCCCGGTGGTAGGCCACCTCGCTGCTGAAGAACGCCGCACGCTCGGCGCGGCTCCCCTCCGGCCCGGCCGGTGCCGGGTGCGGCTGCTCGGTCTCCGCCGCGGCGTCGTCCCGGCAGCGCATCCGCCAGGCCGACAGCCGCATGAGCGCCGCGCCCCCGGCGTCGAGGACCGCCTCCACCAGCTCGATCCGCCGGCCGGGGCGGACGACCGACGTGCGCACCCGCACCGGGCCGACCGGCACGGGCGCCAGGATGTCGTAGGCCAGGCGGACGGTCTGCCCGCCCTCGATCGCGCTGACCTCCTCGGCGGCGCGCAGGAGCAGCGCGGCCGGCGGCCCGGCGTGCTGGAACCCCGTGTCCCAGGGGCCGATCGTGAGGGCGGTGGCGGCGAAGCCGTCGCCGTCGGGCAGGTAGAGGGCCTCCGGAACGTCCACGGGGTCGAGTCTTCCGCCGCCGGTCCCGCCCGCCGCCGCCGGGTTCCCGCATCGGTGTGTGCTGCCACGGCGCCGCAGCGTCACAGCGCGCCCGCCGGGCGTGGCCACCCGGCCGATCCGGTATCGGAAACCGTTGTCCCGCCGGATCGGCGTCCGTACGTTCCGTGGCGACGGGGTGACCGTCGGCGCGAGGGGGCAGCATGGTGCGAGCGCACGAGTGGGACGGCAGCCGGCGTCTTGCGCGCCCGCCCGGTGGGCGGCGGCCCTGGTGGGTCTCGCACCCGGCCCCGGAGCCGGCCGCGCTGCGCCTTGCGTGGGAGAGCGCGGGTGGGCGCGCCCGGGTGGTGGTCGACGGTGACGTCGACCTGGTCACCGCTCCGCACCTGGAGGCGTTCGTGGCCGGGCACCCGCTGGTGGGCTGCACCGTCCTCGAGCTCGACCTCGGCGGGGTGCCCTCGATCGGCTCGGCCGGCCTCTCGGTGCTCACCGGCGTCCGCCGCTGGTGCCAGCAGCGCGGTATCGACCTGCTGCTGCGCGACGTGCAGCCCTCGGTGTGGCGGGTGTTCGAGGTGACCGGCCTGGACGCCGTATTCGTCGCGGCCGGCCCGGCGACCTGCCCGCCCGCTCAGGACCTCGCGCTGTTCTGATCCGGTAGGTGTCTCCGTCGGCCATGCCCGCTACCGTGCGCGCGTGCACCGCAGAGTCCGGCCCGGCCTCGGGTACGCCTTCACCCTCGGTGCGGCCGCCCTCTTCTCCGTCAACGGCACCGTCTCGACGCTCGCGCTCCAGGCCGGCGTCCCGCCGACCCGGCTGACGGCGCTGCGCTGCACGGGCGCCGCGATCGTGCTGCTCGTGGTGCTCGCGCTCATCGCTCCGGGCCGGCTGCGGGTGCGGCCGCGCGAGCTGCCGCTGCTCGCCGTCTTCGGGGTCGTCGGCGTGGCGCTGACCCAGTTCCTCTACTACGTGGCCATCGGGCGGCTGCCGGTCGGCATCGCGCTCGTCTTCGAGATGACCGCGCCGGTGTTCATCGCGCTCTACGTCTGGCTGGTGCGCCGCGAACGGGTGCGCAGCCGGCTGTGGGCGGCGCTGCTGCTGTCGCTGTCCGGCCTGGTGCTCGTGGCGCAGGTCTGGCAGGGCGGCGGTTCGCTGGACGCGCTCGGCGTGGCGGCGGCGTTCGGTGCGGCGCTCTGCCTGGCCACCTACTACCTGGTCGGCGAGCGCGGCACGGTGAGCCGCGATCCGGTCACCCTCACCTGCTGGAGCTTCGTGGCGGCCGCGGTGTTCTGGGCCGTCGCCGCCCCGTGGTGGCAGTTCGACGCCGGGGTGCTCGCCGAGCCGGTGCCGGTCTCGCTGGGCGGCCTGCAGCTGCCGCTCTGGCTGCTCGTCGGGTGGATCGTCGTGCTGGGCGCGGCGGTGCCGTTCTGGCTGTCGATCGCGGCGCTTCCGCACCTGGCGCCCACCACCGCCGGGCTGGTCGCGACGGTGGAGCCGGTCTTCGCCTCCGTCGTCGCCTGGCTGTGGGTCGAGCAGCTGCTCACCGGCTGGCAGGTCGCCGGCGGCATCGTCGTGCTCACCGGCATCGCGCTGGCCCAGACCGCGCGCACCGGGCGGACGCCGTCCGCGCCCCCGGTGCCGGAGACCCCGGCCCCGCTGTCGACGTGACGCGGGACCGGGGCCTCGGAGGGGTGGCGCCGCTCAGGGGGTGACGTCCTCCGCCTCGGCGAGCCAGCCGGCGAGCTCCGCCATGTACTCCGCCTGCGCGGCGTGGTCCATGCCGATGTACTTCCACGGGTGCACCTGGCCGGCCTGCGCGGCGGGCAGCAGCGTGTAGGTCGGCTGCGTGGCCATCTCCTCCGGCGTCATGGCGCCGCGCAGCGAGTACAGCAGGACGTCGCTCGGGTACCGACCCACGTCCTCCCAGCCGGCGGTCTCCCAGAAGTAGCCCTCGCCGCCCGGGTCGACGAACTGGACGCCGAGGTCGGCGTACATGTGCAGCGACGGGTCGTCGGGGGCCTTGGCCATGTAGAAGCCCTCGGCGGCATAGGCGGCGACGGGCAGCACGGTGACGCCGCCGGCCGCGGCCTCGGTGAGCGCGTCGGAGGCCGCCTCGAACTCCTCGCGGGCCTGCGTGACCTCCGCGCCCTCCATGTCCGCGCCGAGCGCCTCGGCGAGCTCGGCGGTGCGGTCGATGACGTCGGCGGCCGAGCCCGTCCAGGCGATCGCGATGATCGGCGCGATCCGGGCGACCTGCTCCTGCTGCTCCAGGCTCTCGAAGCCGTAGAGCGGCTGGGTCTCGTCGATCGTGCCCTCGGAGTCGGTCGGGTAGACGCTGGTGACGATGACGTCCGGCTCCGCCGCGGCCAGCTGCTCGAGGTCGATCTGGCCGTAGCTCTCGCCGACGATCTCGACGTCGGAGAGGTCCTTGCCCTCGAAGGCGACGTCGTCGGCGGTGGAGGTCTGGCCGAAGGTGGCCACCGGCTCCACGCCGTAGTTCCACAGCGAGGAGACGACGTCGTTGAGGCCCGCCACGCGCTCGGGGGCGGCGTCGAGCTCGACGGTGGTGCCCCGGTCGTCGGTGAACTCCCAGCCGCCCTCGGCGGCCGGCGTCGCGCCATCGGTGGCGCCGTCGGTGGCGGCGTCGTCCCCGCAGGCGCTGACGCCGACGGTGACGCCCAGGGCCAGGAGGCCGCCCATCAGGCGGCGAGAGGTGCGGTGCAACGGAACTCCCTCGGGTGAGGCGATGCGTGATCATCCCGGACGCGAGGAAGGTTAGCCTGCCCTAACTCAGACCTTCGAGAGGGGGCGGGCTCAGCGCAGCCGGCGGACGGGGACGACCATCGGCGTCCCCGTGACCGGGTCGGCCAGCACCCGGGCCTCGAGGTCGAAGACGCCGGCCAGCAGCTCCTCGGTGAGCACCTCGGCGGGGGTGCCGGAGGCCACCAGCGCGCCGTCCTTCATCGCCACCAGCCGCTGGGCGTACCGGGCCGCCAGGTTGAGGTCGTGCAGCACGACCACGACGGTGCGGCCGCGCTCGGCGTGCAGGCGGGCCACCAGGTCGAGCACGTCGATCTGGTGGGAGAGGTCGAGGTAGGTCGTCGGCTCGTCCAGCAGCAGCAGGTCGGTGCCCTGGGCCAGCGCCATCGAGATCCAGGCCCGCTGCCGCTGACCGCCCGAGAGGGCGTCCACGGGGCGGTCGGCGAGCTCGGCCATGTCGGTCCACGACAGCGCCTCGGCCACCACCGCCTCGTCGTCGCGGGACCACTGCCGCAGCCAGCTCTGGTGCGGGTGGCGGCCCCGGGCGACGAGGTCGCCGACGGTGAGCCCCTCCGGCGCGACCGGCGTCTGCGGGAGCAGCCCCAGCACCTTGGCGACCTCGCGGGTGGGCGTGCGCGCGATGGCCCGGCCGTCCAGCAGCACCTGGCCGCTCACCGGCCGCAGCAACCGGCCGAGCGCGCGCAGCAGGGTGGACTTGCCGCACCCGTTGGGGCCGACGATCGCGGTGAACGAGCCCTCGGTGAGCTGCAGGTCGAGGTCGTCGACCACCACCTGGTCGTCGTAGGCCAGCCGGACGTGCTCGGCGGCCAGCCGGACCCGCCGGGGCTCGGCCGGGTGTACGTCCTGGCGCAGCAGTTCGGTGCCGATGTCGAGTGTCACAGCGTCGCTCGCCGCCTTCCACGGACCAGGAGCCAGAGCAGGTAGGGGGCGCCGATGACGGCGGTCAGGATGCCCACCGGCAGCGCCTGGGGCAGGGCGGTGCGGGTGACCAGGTCGGCCGCGACGACGAGCAGGGCGCCGAGGATGCCGGAGGCCAGCAGCGGTGGCCGGGAGCCGCCGGTGAGCCGGACGGCGATCTGCGGGACCACGAGGGCGACGAAGGTGACCGGCCCGGCGGCCGACACGGCGAAGGCCACGAGGAACACGGCGAGCAGGACGACCGCGGCCTGTGCCCCGGCGACCCGCACCCCCAGCCCCCGGGCGGTGTCGTCGCCGAACTGGAGGACGCCGAGCACCCGCCCGGCCGCCAGCGCCAGCGGCAGGAGCACCGCGACGGCGAGGGCCAGCGGCAGTGCGTCGTCCCACGTGCGGGCGTTGAGCGAGCCGGTGATCCACACGTAGGCCGACGCGGCGTCGTAGATCTCGGCGTGGGTGAGCAGCCAGTCGGTGATCGCGGTGCCGGCCGACCACAGCGCGATCCCGATGAGCACCAGCCGGTACCCGTCGACGCCGGCCCGCCAGGTGAGCGCGAACAGCAGGGCGCCGGTGAGCAGCGCGCCCAGCAGGGCGGCCAGCGGGACACCGAGCCCGCCCAGGACGGCGCCGGTCGACGTGCCGCCGCTGAGCACGATGGCGGACACCGCCCCCACCGAGGCGCCCATGGTGATGCCCAGCGTGTCGGGGGAGGCCAGCGGGTTGCGGGCGAAGGTCTGGAAGAGCGCGCCGGCGACGCCGAGGGCGAGCCCGACCAGCGCGCCCACGACCACCCGCGGGGCCCGCAGCTCCTGGACGATGAAGACCTGTGGGCCCTCGCCGAGGCCGACGAGGGTGCGCAGCACGTCGCCGACGCCGATCGGGAAGTCGCCGCGGCCCATGCTCAGCGCGGCGGCCAGCACCAGGGCGACGAACCCGGCCACCGGCACGACGACCTGCCGCCAGTGCAGCAGCCCCGACGCGGGCCCCGCGCGCAGCACCCGGCCGGTGCGCGGGCGGGGGTGCTGCGCCGCCGGCGGGCGCACCGGGGCGCTGACGCTCACAGCCGCACCGTCCGGCTCCGGCGCACGAGGGCGATGAAGAACGGCGCCCCGACCAGGGCGAGCACGATGCCGACCTGGAGCTCGCCGGGGCGGGCCAGGACGCGGCCGAGCACGTCGGCGACCAGCAGCAGCGCGGCGCCGGCGAGCGCGGAGCAGGGCAGCAGCCACCGGTGGTCGGGGCCGGTGAGGGCGCGCACGGCGTGCGGCACGACGAGCCCGAGGAACGCGATGGGCCCGCAGGCCGCGGTGGCGGCTCCGCAGAGCAGCGTGATCGCGGCCAGGCCGACGGCGCGGGCCAGCCAGATGCGCTGGCCCAGCCCGCGGGCGACGTCCTCGCCCAGGCCGAGCAGGTTCAGCGCCGGCGCGTTGACCAGGGCCAGCACGAGGCCCACGGCGAGGAAGGGGGCGACCTGGCCGGCGACGGCGGCGTCCCGCCCGGCGAGCGAGCCGACCACCCAGAACCGGAAGCTGTCCAGCGTCTGCTGGTCGCTGACCAGGATCGCGCGGACCAGGGCGTACATGAGGGCCGACAGCGCCGCCCCGGCGAGCGCCAGGGTGACCGGGGTGGCCCCGCCCCGCCCGGCGGAACCGATCGCGTACACCAGCACGGTGCCCACCAGCGCGCCGACGAAGGCGAACCAGACGTAGCCGGCGGGCGTGGTGACGCCCAGCAGCGTGATCGCGAGGACGACGGCGAGGCTGGCGCCCGCGGTGACGCCGAGGAGCCCGGGATCGCCCAGCGGGTTGCGGGTGTGGCCCTGCATCAGCGCCCCGGCCAGCCCCAGCGCGGCGCCGACCATCAGGCCGAGCACCGTGCGGGGCACCCGGAGCTGCCGGACGATCACCGCCTCCTCGCCGGTCAGCGAGGGGTCGAGCAGCGAGCGCCACACCTCGCCGAGGCCGATGGACCGCGTGCCGACCGCGATGCTGGCCAGCGCGGCGGCGACGACGAGCGCCAGCAGGAGGGCGAGCGTGCCCAGCCGGCGCGCGCGCAGCGGCGCCGTCGGAGGTCGTGCCGCGCCCCGGGGCGGGACGTCGACCGTGGTGGCCACGAGCAGCTCCCGGGACGGACGGCAGATCAGATAAGGCTTACCTTAGCCCGGTCCGCCGTTCTCGCCAGGTGCGTCCACCTCGTGAGGGCCCTCGCCGGGGTCAGCGCTTCTGCCGCCGGCTCCCGCCGTGCCAGTCCTCCTGCTGCCCGATCTCGCCGGGCTGCACCCCGAAGGCGGGGAGCTGCGGGCGCTCGCGCAGGCTGCGCTTGAGCTCGGCGAACCCGGGGAACGACGCCAGCCCCACCACGTGGTCCCACAGCGCGACGGCCTCGTCCTCGGCCGGCAGCCGGCTGATCACCGGCCCGAAGAAGGCGACGCCCTCGGGCGGCTGGAAGTGCAGGATCGGCGTCCCGACGTCCTTGCCGGCCAGGCCCAGCGCCTCGTCGGTCTCGGCCTGGATCTGGGCGTCGCGCGCGCCGTCCTCCAGCGCGTCGGCGAGGTCGGCGGGCAGGCCCGCGTCGGCGAGCACGGGTGCCACGAACTCCGCCGTCCCCCGCGCCGCCCGGTCGCCCTCGGGGCCGTGCTCGAAGACGTGCTGCCCGCACGCCTCGTAGAACCGGGCGACGCCCTCGTTCCCGGTGCGGTCACGCACGTGGGCGGCCACGCGGAGCAGCCGCAGCCCGGCGGTGTGCCCGGCCTCGTACTCGGGCGGGAAGTGCGAGGCGTAGTCGACGTGGGCGTTGAGCAGCCGCAGGGAGATGAACCGCCACTCGACGGCGTACTCGCGCTGGGCGCTCACCTGGCGCACCCACTTGCTGGTCATCCAGGCGAAGGGGCAGACCGGGTCGAACCAGAAGCGCAGATCGGCCATGCGCCGAACCTAGGTGTTGGCGCCCGCCCCCGCCGCTCCAGCCCCGGTGCCGCCGCCCCAGGCCCGTGCGGCCGGGGTCGCGACCACGCGCCTGGGGCGGGCCGGCATCAGGCGGGGAGGACCGACTCGATCGCGGCGCGGACGGCGGGGTCGTCCGGCGGTGTCCGCGGCCGGAAGCGGGCGACCACCTCGCCGTGGCCCGACAGCACCCACTTCTCGAAGTTCCACGCCACCGGACCGGCCTCGCCGTCGACGTCCGGTGCGGCCGTCAGCCGCTGGAACAGCGGGTGCGCGCCGGTGCCGTTCACCTCCGCCTTCTCCGTCAACGGGAACGTGACGCCGTAGGTGGCCGAGCAGAACTGCTCGATCTCCTCCGCGGTGCCCGGCTCCTGGCCCATGAACTGGTTGCACGGCACGCCGACGACGGTGAACCCGCGGGCGCGGTACTCCTCGTGCAGCGCCTCCAGCGCCGTGTACTGCGGGGTCAGGCCGCAGCGGCTGGCCACGTTGACGACGAGCGCGGGCCCGCCGCCGGTCAGCTCCCGCAGCGTCGTGGCGGTGCCGCGGAGGGTGGTGACGGGGGTGTCGAGGAGGTCGCCCATGCCGCCCGCAGCACGCCGGGCGGGGTGTTCATTCCAGGCCGCTGGCGTCGTCCGGCACGTCGACGGCGTACTGCCGCAGCGCCTCCAGCGGGACGATCTCCAGCGCGCGGGCGTTGGTGGCGGCCAGCACCACCCCCGCGGCGGCCCCGGCCTGGTAGGCCTGCAGCCAGCGGGTGGCGACGACGCACCAGCGGTCCCCCGGCCGCAGCCCCGGGAAGCCGTACTCGGGGCGCGGGGTGGAGAGGTCGTTGCCCAGCTCCCGCTGCAGCGCCAGGAACTCGGTGGAGACGACGGCGCAGACGGTGTGCCGGCCCAGGTCGTCGGGGCCGGAGCTGCAGTGCCCGTCGCGGTAGAACCCGGTCAGCGGCTCGGTGGAGCAGGATTGCAGCGGTCCACCGAGCACGTTCCGCTCGTCGGCGGGGTCGGGCAGCACGGGCGCTCCTCGAGTGGGCGTGGTCGGCGCGCGCTCAGGATGGCATGGTGCCAGCGTGACCGAGAGCACCGAGATCCTCTGGCGGCCCACCGCCGCGTCGATCGCCGGCACCCGCGTGGCCGCCTTCGCCGGCTGGGTGGCGCAGCGCCGCGGCCTCTCCTTCGGCGACCCGGTGGACTACGACGCCCTGTGGCGGTGGTCGGTCGAGCACCTCGACCAGTTCTGGGGCGACGTCGCGCGCTGGACCGGGGTGCTCGACGTGCCCGACGACCGGGTGCTCACCTCCCGCGAGATGCCCGGCGCCGTCTGGTTCCCGGGGACGACGGTCAACTACGCCGAGCAGGTCTTCCGGCAGGCCGCCGACGACCGGCCCGCGCTCATCGCCGTCGCCGAGGACGCCGAGCCCGTCGAGATCCCGTGGGCGGAGCTCCGCGGCCAGGTGGGCGCGTTCGCCGCGACCCTGCGCCGGCTCGGCGTGCGCCCGGGCGACCGGGTGGCGGGCTACCTGCCCAACGTCCCCGAGACCGTCGTCGCCTTCCTCGGCGCCGCCTCGGTCGGGGCCGTGTGGTCGACGTGCGCCCCCGACTTCGGCACCCGCGCCGTCCTCGACCGGTTCGCGCAGATCGAGCCGACCGTGCTGGTCGCCGTCGACGGGTACCGCTTCAACGGCCGCCCGCACGACCGCCGGGACGTCGTCGCCCAGCTGCGCGAGGCGCTGCCCACCGTGCGGACGACGATCGCCGTCCCCCGGCTCTTCCCCGACGAGGTGCCCGACGGCGCCCTGGCGTGGACCGACGCCGTCGCCGACCGCCAGGACCCGGTGTTCGAGCCGACGCCGTTCGACGCCCCGCTGTGGATCGTCTACTCCTCGGGCACGACCGGGCTGCCGAAGGGGATCGTGCACGGGCACGGCGGGGTGGTGCTGGAGCACCTCAAGTGGGGGCTGCTGCACCAGGACCTGGGGCCGGGCGCGCGCTTCTACTGGTACACCTCGACCGCCTGGATGATGTGGAACGTCGTCGCCTCCTCGCTGCTCTCGGGCGCGACGGCGGTGCTCCACGACGGGGCGCCCACCTACCCCACCCCGGATGCGCAG
This sequence comes from Blastococcus sp. SYSU DS0510, assembly GCF_054050835.1. Classification (NCBI taxonomy): domain Bacteria; kingdom Bacillati; phylum Actinomycetota; class Actinomycetes; order Geodermatophilales; family Geodermatophilaceae; genus Blastococcus; species Blastococcus sp. SYSU DS0510. The sequence continues at coordinate 154,192 of NZ_JBJHAC010000006.1, forward strand.
TTCGCCCTCGCCGCCAAGGTCGGGATCACCCTGCTGGGCACGAGCCCCGGGTACCTGGGCGCCTGCCAGAAGGCAGGCGTCCGCCCCGGAGAGGACCACGACCTCTCCGCGCTGCGCGTGATCGGCTGCACCGGCTCCCCCCTCCCGGACGCCTCCTACCGCTGGGTCTACGACGCCGTCGGCAGGGACCTGCAGCTGGTCTCCGCGTCGGGCGGCACCGACGTCGCGACCGGCTTCATCGGGGGCTCGCCGCTGCTCCCGGTCACGGTGGGCGAGCTGCAGCGGCCCATGCTGGGTGTGGCCGTGCAGTCGTGGAACGAGCAGGGCGAGCCGGTGGTGGGCGAGCTCGGGGAGCTGGTGGTCACCGAGCCGATGCCCTCCATGCCGTTGTACTTCTGGAACGACCCGGACGGCGCCCGCTACCGCGCCGCCTACTTCGAGCCGTGGCCGGGCGTCTGGCGGCACGGCGACTGGCTCGAGATCACCGACCGCGGCACCTGCGTCATCACCGGCCGGTCGGACTCCACGCTCAACCGCGGTGGCGTGCGCATGGGCACCGCCGACATCTACGCCGCCGTCGAGGCGTTCCCCGAGGTGCTCGACTGCGTCGTGCTCGGGGTGGAGCTGCCCGAGGGCGGCTACTGGATGCCCCTGTTCGTGCAGCTCGCGCCGGGGGAGGAGCTGACCGACGACCTGGTCGACCGGCTGCGGTCGGCCATCCGGGAGCAGGCCAGCCCGCGGCACGTGCCCGACGAGGTGATCGCCGTCCCGGGGGTGCCGCACACCCGCACCGGCAAGCGGCTGGAGGTTCCGCTCAAGCGGCTCTTCCAGGGGGTCGACCCGGCGAAGGCGGTCAACACCGGCACCGTGGACGACGCCTCGCTGGTCGAGCACTACATCCGGCTGGCGAAGGAGCGGCTCAGCTCCTGAACGGTCCCCGGAGCGCGGCCCAGTGCAGCAGCATCACCGTCTTCGCGTCGGCGATGCGGCCGTCCTCGATCATGTCGAGGGCCTCGTCGAACGGGAGCTCGACGACCTCGATGTCCTCGCCCTCCTCCGCGAGCCCGCCGCCGGCCGACGTGCGATCGGCCGGGCGGTAGGGGGCGGCGAAGAAGTGCAGCCGCTCGGTCACCGAGCCGGGGCTCATGAAGACGTCGTACACGTGCTGCACCTCCCCGAGGGTCACGCCGAGCTCCTCCTCGGCCTCCCGCCGGATCGCCACCTCCGGGGCGTCGTCGTCGAGCAGCCCCGCGGCGGCCTCCAGCAGGAGCCCGTCGGGGTGCCCGTTGACGTACACCGGGTAGCGGAACTGCCGGGTGAGCAGCACGGTGCGCCGGTCGGGGTCGTAGGGGAGCAGCGTCGCGCCGTTGCCCCGGTCGTAGGTCTCGCGCTGCTCGGTCACCCACCGGCCGTCGCTGCGCCGTCGGTCCAGGGTCGTCCGCCGCAGCACGTGCCAGCCGGCGGCGAGCAGCTCCACGTCCCGGACGACGACGTCGGGGTTGCCGGTCAGGTCCTGCCCGGCCCGGTCCAGCCCGGTCCGGCCGCGGAGGTCGGGGACGTCGATCCCCGGGACGCCGGTCATGCTGACGCCGGGACGTCGGCGACGTCGGTGTAGACCGGGATGCCCCGGGCCCGGGCGAGCGCGACCATCTCGTCGGAGCCGGCCGACGCCCCGGGCAGCCGGAGCACGGCGTCGGCGCGGGTGACCAGCCGGCGGCCGACCGGGTGGAACACCTCGTCGAAGGCGGCGTCGCCGAGCCGCGTCGAGCCGGCCAGCGCGGCCAGGGGCAGCGCGAGGTCCTCGCCGTTGACCGCCAGGTGGCCGGCCCGGAACAGGTCCAGGGTGGCCTGCCGGATGCGGCGGTGGTTGGCCGCGATCGCGTCGGGGTCGTCACCGGTGCCGCTCCGGTAGGGGCCGGCGACCAGGATCATCAGGCTCATGCGGTGGTGACCTCCACCTTCGCGTCGTCGAGGGCGGCGAGGGTGTCCTGCGCCGCCGGGGTCAGCCTCGGGTCGCGGGCGCCGGCGTCGGTCACCAGCCGGCCGGCCGCCGGGAGGTCCGCGACACGGGCGAACGCCCGGACGCCGAGCTTGCTGCCGTCCGCCACCACGAGCGTGCGGTCGGCCTGGCGCAGCCCCACCTGCTTCACCGCGGCGTCCTCCAGCGTGAACTCCGACCACCCGGCGGGGGTAATGCCGCCGATCGACATGACGAACACGTCGAAGGAGAGGGCGGCGAGGACCGCGGCGGTGACCGGCCCCGCCAGGCTCCCCTCGCCGGCGCGCACCTCGCCGCCGACCACGAGCAGCCGGATCCCGGGCTGGTCGGCCAGCACCGCGGCGACCGGCAGGCTCAGCGCGGCCACGGTGAGCGGGGCCCGGCCCAGCAGCGCCCGCGCCACGTGGACCGTCGTCGTCCCGGCGTCGAGGAGCACCGTCGACCCCGGCGGGACGTGCTCGGCCGCCGCCCGGCCGATGCGCTCCTTGAGGCCCGCCTGCCAGCCGGCGCGGGCGGCGAAGTCGTTCTCCGGGGCATCGACCGCGGTGGCGCCGCCGCGGATGCGGCGGACCAGGCCGCGGCGCTGCAGCTCGTCGAGATCGCGGCGCACGGTCATCTCGCTCACGCCGAGGCGCGCGGCCAGGTCGGCCAGCGTCGCCGTCCCGGCGTTGCGGACCAGCCGCAGCGTCACGTCCAGTCGCTCGGGCACGGCCACGCCGCCATTGTGACAGACTTCTGTGAGATCTGTGAAGTCATTGTCAGAGCCGCATCGCCGGTGACGCTGGTCACCTCCGCGGGTGGACGCGGTGCGCGGGGGAACGACGAGCCGCGACAGTGGACGCCACCGCCCGCCCGACCGAGGAGGCCGACCGACGATGACGTCGAGCGCCAACCCCGCCAGCGAGATCCTCGAGCCGCAGCCGCCCGTGCTGCTGCCCCCGTGGCACACCCCGGAGCGGGAGGCGCTGCAGGAGCAGGCGCGCCGGTTCGCGATGGAGGAGGTGCTGCCGGTCGCGAACGAGCTCGACCCGCAGAAGGGCCTCATCCCGGCGTCCCTGCTGCAGCGGCTGGCCGAGCTGGGGTACTTCGGCATCACCGTGCCCGCCGAGCAGGGCGGGCTGGGTCTCGGCGTCTTCGAGTACTGCATGGTCAGCGAGGAGCTCGCCCGCGCCTGGATGTCGACGGCGAGCATCCTGGCCCGCTCCCAGGGGCTCGGCACCGCGGTGCCCGACGCCGACCGCCGGCACGAGCTGATGGCCCGCAGCGCCCGAGGCGAGTGGATCGGCGCGATCGCGCTCTCCGAGCCCGACGCAGGCTCCGACCTCGCCGGGGTCTCCACCCGGGCGGTGCTGGACGGCGACGAGTGGGTGGTCACCGGGCGCAAGCGCTGGTGCGGCAATGCCGAGGCCGCCGACTTCATCCAGGTGCTGGTGCGCGAGCGCGAGCCCCAGGAGGGGGAGTCGCGCTCGGCCGGGCTGCTCAACCTGCTGCTGGAGAAGAAGCGTGGCGAGTTCCCGGAGGGCCTGTCCGGGCACCCGATCGACAAGATCGGCTACCACGGCTTCCTCACCTGGGACCTGACGTTCGACGGCGTCCGCATCCCGAAGGACAACGTCATCGACCAGGCCAAGGCCGCGCGGGAGGACAGCGACGCCGAGGGCGAGGAGGCGAAGCAGGCCGGGTTCGCCGAGGCGCAGAAGTTCCTCAACACCGCCCGGGTGCACACGGCGGCGCGGGCGGTCGGCCTGGCCCGCGCCGCGCTGGAGGACTCGATCCGCTACCTGCAGGAGCGCGAGCAGTTCGGCCACCCGATCGGCGACTTCCAGGCCCTCCGGTTCGCCGTCGCCGAGATGGCGTCGCAGATCGAGCAGTCCCGCGCCTTTTACCGCCAGGTCGCCCACCTGCTCGACCTCGGGATGCCGGTCGCCAAGGAGGCGTCGATGGTGAAGCTCGAGGCCACCGAGATGTCGGTGCGGGTGACCAACCAGGCCATGCAGCTCCACGGCGGCAACGGCTACACCACCGAGCGGCAGGTCGAGCGGCACTGGCGCGACGCCCGGCTGACCACGATCTTCGAGGGGACCAGCGAGATCCAGAAGCGGATCGTCAGCGACCGCCTGCTCCCCCGCTCGCCGCTCGGCTGAGCCGCGGCGGCTCGGTCCGGCGCGCGAACGGCACGAGCAGGCCGGCGTCCCCCTCCTGGTCGGGGTGGCCCGGTCGAGGATCGCGCGTCACTGCTGCGCCGGGTGATCCGCCGGCTCCGGCGGGCGCACCGCGTCCAGCGAGCGGCGGACGTTGTCGATGATGTTCCCGGCCTCGAACAGGTCATCGTCGGCGGTCGCCCTGGCCCGGCGCAGCGCGGCGGCGAAGGCGCCGACCGCCTCGTCGGCCTCGCGGACGGCGTCGGGGTCGGCGGCGGCGCTCTCCACCGACCGGAGGACGTCGGCGAGCGCGGCGAGGGCCCCGGAGGCGGTCGGCCGCAGCGCCGGCCCCAGCGCCACGCGTTCGTTCTCCGCGATCTCGGTCTCGGCGATGACCAGGGTGAGGTCCTCGACGAGGAGGGTGAGCCGCTCCAGGGCCCGGGCCTGCTGGTACAGCCGCTCGGCGCTGTCCTGGTACCGGGCGGCCCGGCGGTTGCCGCGCCGGGCCTCGTCGGTCTCCTGGACCGCCGCGCGCATCTGGGCCAGCAGCGGGTCGATGGTGCGCATCCGCCCGCGCCACTCGTCCTGCGTCGGCGGGTGCTCCTGGCGCAGCCCGTCGGCGAGGTCGTCCAGCTGGTCGACGAGGGTCTCGCGCAGCCTCCCCAGGGCGTCGTCGGCTGGGGCGAGCGGCAGCGGCGGGAAGGCCGCGGCCACCAGGATGCCGACCAGCGCGCCGGCGAACGTCAGGCCGGCGAACGCGAGCACGTACCCGGTGGGGTTGTCCTGCCCCAGGACCAGCACGAACAGCGCCGAGGTGGGCAGCCAGCTGCTGCTGCTGCCCAGCCGCCCCCACCCGGCCAGCAGGACGCCGATGGCGACCACGAGCGCCAGGGCCAGGAGCTGCGGGTCGACGAGGGCCTCCCCGGCGAGCGCCACCCCAGCGCCGAGAGCGATCGAGGCCACGGTCTGCAGGGACCCGCGGACCGAGCTGGCCAGCGTGGACGCCGTCGTCGCGACCACCGCCCCCAGCGGTGCGTAGTACGGGTAGTCCGCGAACGGCCCGGGGGCGAGCTGGGCGAGGGCCCACGCCACCGCCGCCGCCACGGCCGCGCGGACGGCGAGCCCGATCCGGGGGTGGCGCGCCCAGGTGCGCCGGACCGCTCCGGGGCGCCGCCGCCACCGCCGGGGAGCGGTGCTCGTCGTGCCCTGCCGCATCGTCGTCCGTCCCGTTCCCCGTGGTCGCCCGACCTGGCATTGCACCACGGTCAGCCCGCGACCGGCACCTCCTCGTCGGCGTGGGCGATCTGCGCGAGCTGGCTCCAGATCAGCACGAGGATGACCGCCGACCCGGCGAAGGCGAACCAGAAGGGCCCGGTGATGCCCCAGACGCGCGCGATCAGCCCGCCCAGCGCCTGGCCGACGACGATCCCGCCGAACACCCCGACGTAGTAGAGGCTGCCGACCCGCCCCTGCAGGTGGGCCGGGACGGCGCGCATGCGGACGGTGCGCGACGTCGTCCCCCAGACGAACGCGTGGGCGCCGAAGACGAAGAGGACCGCTGCCGCGACCCAGGGGGCGGTGGTCAGCGCGAGCCCGAGGTGGGTGAGGGTCTCGATGACCAGGCCGACGCGCATGAGCAGGGCCAGGCTCGCGCGCCGGGCCAGCCAGTCGTAGGAGACCGTGCCCAGGAGGCCGCCCACCGCCGTCACCGTGCTGAGCAGGCCGAAGCCGATCGGCCCGAGCGCGAGCCGGTCGGTCGCGTAGAGCACCAGCACCGACCACGCGGCGCCGTAGGTGACGTTGAAGGTGACGATCGTGATCGTCAGGGTCCGGACCGGACCGTTCCCCCACGTCCAGCGCAGGCCCTCGACGATCTCGCGGCCGACGTGCCGCTCGCCCTGCGCGCGGGGGAGCGGGGGCAGCGCCATGCGCACCAGCAGCAGCGCGCCGAGCGCGACGCACAGCCCCTGGACGAGGAACGGCCAGGCCGAGCCCGCCGCGAAGAGCACCGCGCCCAGCGCCGGTCCGGCCATCTGGTTCATCGTGAGCGCGCCGGCCATCATCCGGGCGTTGCCGACGCCGAGATCGGCGCGGTCGACCACCATCGGCAGCAGCGTCCCCGAGGTGGTGTCGGCGAAGACCTCGGCGGTGCCCAGCAGGAACATGGCGGCGAGCACCGGCCCGACGCCGGTCGAGCCCGTGACGAGGGCGACGGTCAGGACGGCGAGGACGACGGCGCGAGCGACGTCCACGGCGACGACCAGCAGGCGGCGGTCGACGCGGTCGGCGAGCACCCCGGCGTAGAGGCCGAACAGCAGCCAGGGGAGACGCTGCAGCAGGGCGGCGAGCGCGACGACGAACGGATCGCTCGTCTGCGACGCCACGAGCAGCGGCCCGGCGGCCAGCGCGATGCCGTCGCCGAGGTTGGTCACCCACGAGGAGCCGACCAGCCAGCGGAACGGCGTCCCCATGCGGGCCGGGAGCACTGCTTCGACGACCCGGCCCACGAGGAGAGGAGCTTAGGCCTCCCGCGGGTGGGCGGCCGGTGCCGCCGGTCGGGTCAGCGCGGTGCCGTCTGCTCGGCGTTGAACTCGAGGACGGCGTCGAGCCAGAAGCGCAGGTCCTCGTCCGCGACGAGCGCGTCCCGGTCGACGGCGATCCACCCCTCGCCCATGGACCGGCCGGCGCCCATCTCCGCCCGGCGGGCGCCGGTCACCTCGAGGTACCCGGCGTCGCGAGCGGCGGAGACGCGTACGAGCAGGGCGCCTCCGCCGGCCGAGACGCAGGCGGCCATCTTCCCGTCGACCATGAAGGCGAGGCCGCCGAACATCGTGATCTCGCGGACGGCCCTCCCCTCGGGGAGCGCCTCGCGGACGCGGCCTGCCAGTGCGACGTCGTAGGCCATGCGCGGTCCTCTCGTCGGGAGCGTCGGCAGCGTAGGGCCTGCGGTCACCCCTCGGACGGGCTCCGCTCCTCCCGGTCCCGGTCCCGGTCCTCGCGCCGGGCCGGTGGCGCCAGTCGGGCGCGCAGGACCGGGACGCCGCCACCGTCGAGGTCGTCGAGGGCGGTGGTGCGGCCGGACATCGCCAGCAGGAGGGCGTCGGCGTCCCCGCGCACGGACCGACCGCTGCCGTGCGCCCAGTCGAGGTCGGCCGCCTCGAACCGGAGCCCGTCCAGCGCGCCCTTGGGGACGAAGCCGCCGGCGGCCAGGTAGGTCAGCGACGTGCGCAGGCGCGGCTCGGGGATGTCGCGCGGGATGCCCAGCGGCCGGCGGATGTCCAGGCCGTGGACCAGGAGGTCGGTGAGGGGCGCCTCGGGGCCTGCGCCGGGTGGGGTGAACCGCGAGTCGGCCTTCCGGTGCAGCACCTCGACGAGCTCGGCGAAGGGCCGGCGGGCCTGCTCGCGGGTCACCCGGACGTTCGCCCGGTCGAAGCTGCCGCGGCAGACCAGCATCGCGAGGAGGAACCTCCGGGTGCTCACCTCGAGGGGCACGACCAGGTGGGCGGCGACGTCGTGCACGGTCCACCCGCCGCACAGGCTCGGGGCCGCCTGCTGCTCAGCCGTCAGCCCCGACAGCATCGCCGCCAGGCCGCGGCGCTCCTCGCCGATCTCCGCGAACGTGTCCTGCACGTGGCCATCGTGGCAGGGACGCCGGATCGAGGCGGTGTCCCCCAGGAGGGCATCCGCCCGGCCCGGATGTCGTGGGGAGGGTCGACGCCGGCCGGGTCACGGCAGGCGCAGGACGCGGGCCTCCCAGGGGCGCAGCTCGGCGGGGTCGTCGTCGGGCAGGTTGCCCAGCACCAGCTCGGCGGCCGGCGCCTCCGGCAGCAGCTCGGCCAGCCGGTAGGGGGTCCGCGACAGGTTGCAGACGACGAGCAGCTCCACCCCGCCGAGCGAGCGGGTGAACGCGTACACGTCGCCGTGGTCGGGCAGCAGCATGGTGAAGTCGCCCAGCGCGACGACGTCGTCGGTGTGCCGGAGCGCGATCAGCCGCCGGTAGTGGGCGAGCACGGAGGTCTCGTCGTCCCGCTGCGCGGCCGCGTTCCACTGCACGTGGTCGGGGTTGACCGCCAGCCACGGCGTCCCGGTCGTGAACCCCGCGTGCGGGGAGTCGTCCCACTGCACCGGCGTGCGGGCGTTGTCGCGGCTCATGTACCGGAGGGCGGCGAGCACCTCGGCCGGGTCGTGGCCGGCCGAGACGGCGTGCACGTGGTGGTTGAGCGACTCGACGTCGGCGAACTCCTCGAGCGCGGTGAACGGGTAGTTCGCCATCCCGAGCTCCTCCCCCTGGTAGACGTACGGCGTCCCCCGGTGCAGGTGCAGGAGCGTGGCCAGGCAGGTCGCGGAGTCGCGGCGGAACTCGGGGGAGTCGTCGCCGAAGCGGGAGACGGCGCGCGGCTGGTCGTGGTTGTCCCAGTAGAGGGAGTTCCAGCCGACGTCGGCCAGGCCGGCCTGCCAGCGGCCGAACGAGGCCTTGAGGTCGTGCATCCGCAGCGGGTGGATGTCCCACTTCGAGGTGCCGTGGTCCAGCCCCACGTGCTCGAACTGGAACACCATGTCCACCTCGCCGCGCGCCGGGTCGGTGAACAGCCGGGCCTGCTCGACGGTCACACCGGGCATCTCGCCGACCGTCAGCAGCGCGCCGGAGCGGCCGGCGACGACCTCGCGGTGCATCTCCTGCAGGAACTCGTGGATCCGCGGCCCGCACAGGTAGGACGCCGAGCCGTCACCCAGCGCGGAGCCGGCCAGCGGCGGACCGTCGTGCAGGTGCCCGTCCGGGGCGACGTCCTTGCTGATCATGTTGATGACGTCCATGCGGAAGCCGTCGACCCCGCGGTCGAGCCACCACCGCATCATCTCGTACACGGCCTGCCGGACCTCCGGGTTCTCCCAGTTGAGGTCGGGCTGCCGGCGGTCGAAGAGGTGGAGGTAGTACTCGCCGGAGGCCTCGTCGAGCTCCCAGGTCGAGCCGGAGAAGAACGACTGCCAGTTGGTCGGCTCCGCCCCCGGGGCGCCGGGCGCCATGCCCGCGCGCGGCGGGCGCCACCAGTACCAGTCACGCTTCGGGTTCTCCGTCGACGAGCGCGACTCCAGGAACCACGGGTGCTGGTCGCTGGTGTGGTTGACCACCAGGTCCATGACCAGCTTCATCCCGCGGGCGTGCAGCGCGGCGATCAGCTCGTCGAGCTGCTCGAGCGAGCCGAACAGCGGGTCGATGTCCTGGTAGTCGCTGATGTCGTAGCCGTTGTCGGCCTGCGGCGAGGGGTAGACCGGCGAGAGCCAGAGGACGTCGACGCCGAGGTCGGCCAGGTGGTCCAGGTGCAGCAGCACGCCGCCGAGGTCCCCGATGCCGTCGCCGTCGCTGTCCATGAACGAGCGCGGGTAGACCTGGTAGACGACGGCACGGGTCCACCACGGCGGCTGCTCACTGGCCATGTGCCCAGCCCAGCACGCCGGGCCGCCGCCCGCAGGGTCAGGGCCCTCCGTGGTGCACGGCCTCCACGTTGTTGCCGTCGGGGTCGCGCACGAAGACGCCGTAGTAGCCCGGGTGGTACTCGGGCCACACGCGCGGCTCGTGCAGGACCTCGGCGCCGGCCTCGCGCGCGGCGGCGAAGACCGCGTCGACGGCCTCGCGGGACGGCGCGGCCAGCGCCAGGTGCACCGGGCGGTGGCCGGTGTCCTCGGCGGGGCTGGTCCACAGCTGCGGCTGCCCGTCGGGGCCGCAGAGCCCGATCACGGGCCCGTGCGGGGTGTCGATGCGCATCGCCTCGCGGACGCCGCAGGCCGCGAAGACGCGCTGGTAGAAGGCGGCCGCCGCCTCGGCGTCGGCGCACTGCAGACCCAGGTGGTCGATCATGGCGCGGAACGTAGCGGCGGGGACCGACAGAGCGGCGCACCCCGGTTCCGCCTTCGGGGAAACCGCGTGCGTCCTGTCGTACCCGTCGCCCAGGATGGGCGCGCCCACGACCCACGGAGGAGAGCGATGACGCTGCCACGCGCCCTGGCGCCGTTGCGGCACCGCTCCTACCGCCTGCTCGCGGCGGCGATGGCGCTCTCGTTGCTCACCCAGGGGCTGTGGGCGATCGCGATGGTCTGGCAGGTCGTGGCGCTCGGCGGCGGCCCCGGGTCGCTCTCGCTCGTCGCCGCCATCGGCTCCGGCGGCATGCTCGTCATGACGCTGCTCGGCGGGGCGCTGGCCGACCGGGTGCCCCAGCGGCACCTGCTGCTGCTCGTGGCGCTGCTGCAGGGCGGCGCGACCTCCGTCGCGGCCGCGCTCTCGCTCGCCGGCGTCCTGGAGCTGTGGCACCTGGCCGTGGTCGCCCTGGTGGACGGTGCGGCCCTCGGGCTGTTCTACCCGGCGTACTCCGCGCTGGTGCCCGCGCTCGTCCCCGAGGGCGACCTGCTCGCGGTGAACGGGCTGGAGGGGGCGGTGCGCCCGGTGCTCGGCCAGGCGGCGGGGCCCGCGGTCGCCGGGTTCCTCGTCGCCGCGTGGTCCCCGGGCGCGGCGATGGCCGGCACCGCCGCCACGGCGTTCCTCGCCGCGGGCTTCCTGCTCGCGCTGCCGCTCACGCCGGTGCGCCGGGAGCGGGCCGAGGGCGCGGCGCCGCCCGGTCTGGTCGCCGACGTCCGGGAGGGCGTCCGCTACGTCGTCGCGACCCCTTGGCTGCTGGCCACGCTGCTGTTCGCCGCCTTCATGCTGCTCGCCTTCATGGGGCCGTTCGAGGTGCTCGTCCCCTTCGCGATCGAGGACGCCGGCGGCGGGGCGAGCCAGCACGCGTGGGTGCTGGCCGCCTTCGGGGTGGGCGGCGCGCTGGGCTCGCTGCTGGTGGCGTCGTGGCGGCTGCCGCGCCGCTACCTCACGGTGATGAACCTGCTGTGGGGCGCCGGCTGCCTGCCGATGGTCGTCTTCGGGTTCAGCACCGACCTCGGGGTCATGCTCCTCGCCGCGGCGGCCGTGGGGGCGACGTTCCAGGCGGGCATGGTGATCTGGGGGACGCTGTTGCAGCGCCGGGTGCCGCCCGCCCTGCTCGGCCGCGTGTCCAGCCTCGACTTCTTCGTCTCGCTGAGCCTCATGCCGCTGTCGATGGCGCTCGCCGGGCCGCTCAGCGAGCTGGCCGGGCTCACCGGGGCCTTCCTGGTGGCCGGGCTCGCCCCGCCGGTGTTCGCCGTCGTCGCCATCTGGGCGGGGCGGCTTCCCGCCGACGAACTGGCCCACCCGCTCGACGTCGGCCGGCCCGAGCCGGAGCTGCCGCCCGCTGCTTGGATGGGGGACGACGGCGCCGGGAGAGCCCCGGTGCGGGAGGGAGAACCGTGGCCCAGCTGAGCCGACCCGAGGTCGAGCCGCCGACCGGACCGGCCCCCGACGACCTGGTGATCGAGGACCTCGTCGTCGGCGACGGCCCGGAGGCCGAGGCCGGCGACCTGGTGAGCACCCACTACGTGGGCGTCACCCACGAGGGCGGCGAGCAGTTCGACGCGTCGTGGGACCGCGGCGACCCGCTCGAGTTCCGGGTCGGCGTGGGCATGGTCATCCAGGGCTGGGACGAGGGCATCGTCGGCATGAAGGTCGGCGGTCGCCGCCGGCTGACCATCCCGGCGCACAAGGCCTACGGCGAGCGCGGCGCCGGGGGCGTCATCAAGCCGGGCGCGACGCTGGTCTTCGTCGTCGACCTCGTCGGGGTCCGCTCCTTCACCGGCGGCTGACCCGGCGGAAGAAGTCGGGAGGGCGACGGCGTTGGGCCGGGCATGCAGGTAGAGGTCTGGTCCGACGTCGTCTGTCCGTGGTGCTACATCGGCAAGCGCCGGCTGGAGGCTGCGCTCGAGCAGTTCCCGCACCGCGACCAGGTCGAGGTCGTGTGGCGCTCCTTCCAGCTCGACCCGACCGCCCCCGAGGGCGAGACGCACCCGACGCTGCCGGCGCTGGCGCGCAAGTACGGCACCAGCGTCGAGCAGATGCGGCAGAACATGGCGCAGGTCGAGCAGGTCGCCGCCGGTGAGGGGCTGGAGTACCACCTCGCCGACGCCGTCAGCGGGAACACGCTCCTCGCGCACGAGCTGCTGCACCTCGCCGCCGAGCACGGCACGCGCAACGAGCTCAAGGAGCTGCTGCTGCACGCCTACTTCGAGGAGGGTCGCTCCGTCTTCGACGTCGAGTCGCTCGTGCCCCTCGGCGTCCAGGTGGGGCTGGACGAGGCGGAGGTGCGCGCCGCGCTGACCGATCGCCGGTACCTGGCCGCGGTGCGCCAGGACAGCGCCACCGCGCAGTCGCTGGGTGCGACGGGCGTCCCGTTCTTCGTCGTCGACCGGAAGTACGGCGCCGCGGGCGCCCAGCCCGCCGAGCTGCTGCTGCAGGTGCTCGAGCGCGCCTGGGCGGACGCGCACCCGCTGGTCACCGTGCCGCCCGCCGAGGGCTGCACCGACGACAGCTGCGCCCCCTAGCCCACCAGGTCCGCCACCGCGCGCAGGGCCTGCTCGGCGCCGGCGTCCAGCTCTCGCACCACCTCGGTGGCCGAGCGCTCCGTCGTCACCAGGCCGACCGCCTCGCCCGCGTAGACGGGGGCGGTCGCCGGGTCCCCGGTCCGGCGGCCGTCCACCACGAGCTGCCGGGCCGCGGCGTCGTGCACGAGCTCGTCCTCCCGCCCGTGCCAGGCGCGGGAGAAGTCGTTGACCAGCGCCCGGCCGGGCCACCGCTCCGGCCACGCGACGCCCTCCGCGACGTCGAAGGCGCGGGTCAGCACGGTCTCGTCGCCCGTCGCCGCCCGCACCCGCTTTCGGGCGGCGGGGGAGTTCAGCCCCTCCGTGCACGACAGCAGCGGTGTGCCGATCCAGACGCCGGCCGCGCCCGCGGCCAGCGCGGCGGCCACCCCGCGTCCGGTGGCGATCCCGCCCGCGGCGAGGACGGGGCGGTCGGTCAGCGCGAGCACCTCCTGCAGGAGGGGGAGCGTGGCGCGGTGCCCGGTGTGCCCACCGGCCTCGCTGCCCTGCGCCACCACGACGTCGACCCCGGCGGCCAGCGCCCGGTGCAGGTCGGCCACGGTGTTCACCTGCGCCGCGACGGCGATCCCGGCGTCGTGCAGGCGCGGGACCCAGGGCGCCGGGTCGCCGAACGAGACGGAGACGAGGTCGGGTGTCGCGCCCAGCGTGGCCTCGAGCAGGTCGGGCCGGTCGGGGAGCGCCCAGGCCATCAGCCCGACGCCGAACGGCAGCCCGTCGCCCCGCGGGATCGCGCACTGCTCGGCGACGAAGGACGCCGGCGTCGCGCTGCCGACGCCGATCATGCCCAGCCCGCCGCCGAGCGAGACCGCCCGTGCGAGCGCGCCCCCGGCCACACCGGCCATGGGTGCCCCGATGACCGGCGTGGCGAGGTCGAAGCGGCGGGTCAGCGCGGTCCGGATCACGACCGCATCCTGCCCGCTCTACTGCGTGGCCGGGCCGCCCTGCTCCGTGCCCTGGAGCCGGCCCAGGAACTCGTGGCACCGCCTGGCGCGCTCGGAGTCCTGCTCCATGACCTCGCGGAAGAACGCCGCGATGTCGTCCAGGCCCGCGTTCTCGGCGTCCCGGACGTACTGGCCGTAGTCGTGCCCGGCCTTGAGCGAGTGGTACTGGACGGAGACGAGGTCGTAGAAGACGTCCTCGAAGCCGGTTTCACCGGTGGCCATCGGTCCTCCTCGGTTCAGGTGGGTGGGACGGGCCCGCCTTACCCGGGGAGAACCGATCCGTCACACGATCAGGCCGGCGGGGTGTCGCCGAATGCGCCACCGGTGACGTCGCCGCCGCCCGCCTCGTCCTCGAGGTTCTCGCCGGCGGCCAGCTCGTCCTCGCCGGTCGCTGCCGCGTCGTCCTCCGCGGAGGCGAGGTCGGCACCTTCCCCGTAGGCCCCCGGGTCGGCCTGCAGGGTGCGGGGGTCGTTGAGCGGGTCGGGGGTGTCCGGAGCGGTGACGGTCATGGCCGCCTCCTTTCCCGGGGTGGCGCGCGCCAACCCCTCGACCGATGCGTAACACATGTGTTACGCATGGCCGGTGGAGGCGATGCAGGCGCTGGCTGACGGGACCCGGCGTGAACTCGTGGCGCTCCTGGCCGGGGGAGAACGGACCGCGGGGCAGCTCGCTGCGCCGTTCCGGGTGAGCCGTCCGGCGATCAGCCGGCACCTGCGGGTGCTGCGCGAGGCCGGGCTGGTGAGCGTGCGCGCCGACGGGCGCGAGCGCCGGTACTCGCTGGACCCACGGCCGCTGCGGGAGATCGACGACTGGCTGGAGCCCTACCGCGACCTGTGGGCGCAGCGGCTCGACGCGCTCGACACCGAGATCGCCCGTGGCAGGCGGGCGCGGAGCATGGGAGACCCGGCATGACCGAACACCTGGACACCCGGCGCGGCACCGTCACCACCGAGGACGACGGCCGCCGCCGGCTGGAGTTCCGCCGCAGCTGGCCTGACCCGATCGAGGACGTCTGGTCCGCCCTCACCGAGCCCGACCGCATGGCCCGCTGGATCGGCACCTACGAGGGCGAGCGGCGGCCCGGCGGCACCGGCACCTTCACGATGACCCACGAGGACGAGGCGGTCGGCGAGCCGATGACCGTCGTCGAGTGCGACCCGCCGCGGCGGCTCGTCGTGCAGTGGGTCCAGGAGCAGGAGGGCTCCGGGGTGTGGCGGATCGACCTCGACCTCTCCACCGAGGGCGACCGGACCGTCCTCCGCTTCGTCCAGGTCTTCGCCGCCGGCGTCGACGTCACCGACTACGCCATGGGCTGGCACTGGTACCTGGACAAGTTCGACGCCGAGGTGAGCGGACGGCCCGCGCCCGGCCACTGGGACGTGTTCGCCGCGGAGGTCGGCCCCGCCTACGGCCGCGCAGGCTAGTTCTGTCGGCCCCCGTTCAGGGGCCCGCCCTGAGCTTGCGACGGGTGGGGGGAACGGGGGTCCTCCGTCTGGACCGGGTCGGGGCCGGTCCACGGGCCCAGCCGGCCGAGGAGCCGGTCGCGGGAGGCCAGCCGCGGCCCGGCCTGCACCGGGTAGGCGTCGTAGGTCTCGGTGAGCTGGCGGGCCGCGTGAGCGGCGAAGTTCGGGTCGTCCTGGGCCTCCCGGGCGACCGCGACCAGGTCCGCCGAGCCGCCAGCGACGATCGCCTCGGCCTGGCGGGCGTCGACGACCAGGCCGACGGCCATGGTCGGCAGGTCCGCCCCCTCGCGGATGTCGCGGGCGTAGGGCACCTGGTAGCCGTAGCCGATCGGGTGCTCCCAGCCGCCGCCGATGCCGCCGCCGGAGACGTCGACCGCGTCCACCCCGCGGGCGCGCAGCTCGCGGGCGAGGGCGACGGTGTCCTCCATGGTCAGCCCGTCCCCCGAACCGTCGACGGCGGAGACGCGGACCAGCACCGGCTTGCCCGCCGGCCAGGCGGCGCGCACGGCGTCCACCACCTCGAGCGGGAAGCGCATCCGGCCCTCCCGCGAACCGCCGTACGCGTCCTCGCGCCAGTTGGTGAGCGGGGAGAGGAACTGGTGCAGCAGGTAGCCGTGCGCGGCGTGCACCTCGACGACGTCGAACCCGGCGGCGTCGGCCCGGCGGGCGGCGGCGACGAAGGCGTCGCGCACCTCGGCCAACTCCTCGGCCGTCAGCGCATGCGGCACCGGCCACCCCGGCCCGGCGGGGACGGGGGACGCCGAGACCGTCGGCCACGGCGCCTCACCCGGGTGGGCGTCGTCGTCGGTCACCGGACCCGAGCCCTCCCACGGGCGGCGGCTGCTGGCCTTCGCCCCGGCGTGTGCCAGCTGGATGCCGGCCGCGGCGCCCTCGGCGTGCAGGAAGTCGACCACCCGGGCCAGCCCCGGGACGTGGTCGTCGGACCACAGGCCGACGTCGCCGTGGCTGATCCGCCCCTCCGGGGTGACGGCGGTCGCCTCGACGACCACCAGGCCGAAGCCGCCCAGCGCGAACCGCCCGAGGTGCACGAGGTGGTAGTCCCCGACCAGCCCGTCGGTGACCGAGTACTGGCACATGGGGGCCACGGCGAGGCGGTTGCGCAGCGTGACGTCGCGGAGGCGAAAAGGCGAGAAGAGGTGGGGGGTGCTCACGAGGTGTGGCGAACGCCGCCTTCCGGCAGGCTGTTCCGAGGTGAGCACAAGACGTCCTATACGTAACATTTGTCTCGGTTACAAGCGCATGTCGACGCTTGTAGCCTGACCCGATCCGAACGGCCGTCCAGCGGCCGCGGCTCGCAGGGCACCACCGTCGGAACGGGAGTCCGCTCCGGCGACGCAGAGGATGGAGACGCCGTGACCACCGTGGCCACCCCAGGTCTGGAGAACGCCCCGACGACACACGCCCGGCTGCTGGCCTGGGTGCGGGAGATGGCCGAGCTGACGACGCCGGACCAGGTGGTCTGGGTCGACGGCACCGACGAGGAGTGGGAGCGGCTCACCCGGAAGCTCGTCGACGCGGGCACCTTCACGCCGCTGGAGAAGAAGCCCAACTCGTTCTGGTGCGCCTCCGACCCCAGTGACGTCGCGCGCGTCGAGGACCGCACCTTCATCTGCTCGGTCGACGAGGCCGACGCGGGTCCCACCAACAACTGGATGGACCCGAACGAGATGAAGTCGGTCATGACCGAGCTGTACCGGGGGTGCATGCGCGGCCGGACGATGTACGTCATCCCGTTCTGCATGGGCCCGGTCGAGGCCGAGAGCCCGATGTTCGGCGTGGAGCTCACCGACTCCGAGTACGTGGTCGTCTCGATGCGGGTCATGGCCCGCATCGGCAGCCGCATCCTCGAGGCGCTGGGGACCGACCGGCCCTTCGTGCCCGCGATGCACTCCCTCGGCGCTCCGCTGGAGCCGGGACAGGCCGACGTCCCGTGGCCGTGCAGCACCACCAAGTACATCGTGCAGTTCCCCGAGGAGCGCATGATCTGGTCCTACGGCTCCGGCTACGGCGGCAACGCCCTGCTGGGCAAGAAGGCCTACGCGCTGCGCATCGCCTCGGTCATGGCGCGCGACGAGGGCTGGCTCGCCGAGCACATGCTCATCCTCAAGCTCACCAACCCGCAGCAGAAGACCTACTACGTCGCCGGCGCCTTCCCCTCGGCGTGCGGCAAGACGAACCTGGCCATGCTCGAGCCGACCATCCCCGGCTGGAAGGTCGAGACCATCGGCGACGACATCGCCTGGATGCGGTTCGGGGAGGACGGCCGGCTCTACGCCATCAACCCCGAGTACGGGCTCTTCGGCGTGGCCCCGGGAACCGGCTGGGACACCAACCCCAACGCCATGCGCACGATCGAGAAGGGCAACTCGGTCTTCACCAACGTCGCGCTCACCGACGACGGCGACATCTGGTGGGAAGGCATGACCGAGGAGCCCCCGGCGCACCTCACCGACTGGAAGGGCCGGGACTGGACGCCGGAGAGCGAGGAGCTCTCCAGCCACCCGAACAGCCGGTTCTGCACCCCCATCACCCAGTGCCCGATCCTGGCGCCGGAGTACGACGACCCCCGCGGTGTGCCGATCTCGGCGATCCTCTTCGGTGGCCGCCGCAAGACCACGGTTCCCCTCGTCAGCGAGGCCCGGGACTGGAACCACGGCGTCTTCATGGGCGCGACGCTCTCCTCGGAGACCACCGCCGCCGCCACCGGCGCCGTCGGCGTCGTCCGCCGCGACCCGTTCGCCATGCTTCCGTTCATCGGTTACAACGCCGCTGACTACTTCGGCCACTGGGTGAACACCGGCAAGCAGGCCGACGCCACCAAGCTGCCGAAGATCTTCTACGTGAACTGGTTCCGGCGCGACGAGGACGGCGGCTTCCTGTGGCCGGGCTTCGGTGAGAACAGCCGCGTGCTCAAGTGGATCGTCGAGCGCATCGAGGGCACCGCGGCCGCCGTCGAGACCCCCGTCGGCCACGTGCCCACGCCCGAGGCGCTCGACGTCTCGGGGCTGGACATGACACCGGAGCAGGTCGAGCAGGCCCTCGCGGTCAAGCCGGAGGAGTGGCGCGAGGAGATCCCGCAGATCACCGAGTGGTTCGAGAAGTTCGGCGAGAAGCTGCCCAGCACCATGTGGGACGAGCTCGAGATCCTCAAGAGCCGCCTCGCGTAGAGAGAGGGCCACCCACGCCTCGCACGCTCGGCGCGGGCTCCTCAAGGGTGGCCGTTCCAGCACGTCGCCAGGGCCCGGACCGCGGTTGCGGTCCGGGCCCTCCGCCGTCCGCGCCCGGTCGGCCACGATCAGGTGAGCTGATCACCGGGTGTCCTCCCTCACGGTGGGCGGTGAGGGAGGACGCTCCACGATCAGGGACCCTGATCATCGCCGGGGCGGGTGGAGCGTCACGGGTCGCCGTCGCGGCACGCCCGCCCACGGTCGGTTAGCGTGGCTGAGCCCCCCCTGCCCGTTCTCGGAGGCAAGCCCACTCGTGCCCAATCCCTACCTGCAGGTCCTGCGGACGCCGCACGCCCTGCCGATGGTGCTCGCCGCCTTCATCGGCCGGCTGCCCCTCTCGATGGTCGGGCTGGGCTCGGTCCTCCTGGTCGCCTCCGAGACCGGCTCCTACGGCCTCGGCGGCGCCGTGGCGGCGGTGGGGGCGGTGACGACGGCGATCGCCGGGCCGCTGCTGGGCCGGTGGGCCGACACGCACGGCCAGCGCCGGGTGCTGCTGCCGGTGCTGGTCGTCTTCGTCCTCTCCGGCCTGGTCTTCCTGTTCTCCGTGCGCGAGGACTGGCCGCTCCTGGTCGTCTTCCTCTCCGCCGGGCTGGCCGGGGCCTGCATCCCGCCGGTCTCCTCGATGATCCGCGTCCGCTGGACCCACCTGCTCCGCGGCAGCCACCGGCTGCACACGGCGCTGTCGATGGAGTCCGTCGTCGACGAGTTCGTCTTCATCGTGGGCCCGGTCCTCGTCACGTTCCTGTCGACGACGGGGCACGCGACCTCCGGCGTCGTCACCGCGTTCACCCTGGCGACCGTGGGCAGCCTGCTGTTCGCCGCCCAGCGCCGCACCGAGCCGGAGCCGCACGGGCACGCCAGCCGGCAGGGTCCCTCCGCGATCCGCACCACGGGGCTGCGCGTGCTCTTCGTCGTCGGGGCCGCGGTCGGCGCGATCCTCGGCACCCTGGAGATCGCCCTGGTCGCCTTCGCCGACGAGCGGGACGCCATGGCGCTCTCCGGCGTGCTCATCGCCAGCCTGGCGGTCGGGTCGATGGCCAGCGGCATCGGCTGGGGCGCCATCCACTGGCAGCTCCCGCTCCGGCTCCGGCTGGTCGGGGCCCTGGCCCTGCTCACCCTGCTGGTCGTCCCGCTGCTGTTCATCGACGACATCTGGGTGATGGTGCCGTTCGTGATCGTCGCGGGCATCGCGGTGTCGCCCTCGCTGATCAGCTCCTTCACCCTGGCCGAGCTGCTGGTGCCCCGGTCGGCGGTGACGGAGGCGTTCACCTGGATCGGGACCGCGCTGGGCCTGGGGGTCGCCGTCGGCGCCTCGGCCGCGGGCAAGATCGTCGACGTCGCCGGCGCCAACCGGGCCTTCGTCGTCGCGATCGTCGCCGCGGGGATCGCCGCGGTGGTCGTCGCCTCGTACCAGCGGCTGCTGCACGTGCCGGCCGAGCACGCCGCCGAGCCGGCGCTGGCCCGCTGACCGGCGACGCCGTGGAGGAGTACGCGCTCCCCGGAGCGCTCGTCCGCGACCGGTCGGTGAGCGTGCCGCTGCACTGGGGCGACCCCGACGCCGGCGGCACCCTGGACGTGTTCGTGCGGGAGCTGGTGCACCCCGACCGGCGCGGTGACGACCTCCCGCTGCTGCTCTTCCTGCAGGGCGGCCCGGGCGGCAAGTCGCCGCGGCCGACCCGGGGCGGCTGGATCGAGCGGGCGCTGCGCGACTTCCGCGTCGTCCTCCTCGACCAGCGCGGCACCGGGCGCAGCTCCCGGGTGACCGGCGCCGCCCTCAGCCGCTTCCCCGACGCCGCCTCGGCCGCCCGCCACCTGCTGGCCCACCGCGCGGACTCCATCGTCGCCGACGCCGAGCACGTGCGGGCCACCCTCTACGACGGCCGGCCGTGGACGACGCTGGGCCAGAGCTACGGCGGTTTCCTCACCCTCACCTACCTGTCCCGGGCGCCGGAGGGCCTGACCCGCTGCCTGGTCACCGGCGGGCTGCCGGGCCTGCACGCCGACGCACGCGACGTGTACCGGCGCACCTATCCCCGCGTCGCGGCCCGCACCCGGCAGTTCTACGAGCGGTTCCCGGGCGACGTCGCCCGGGTGGCCGCCGTCGCCGACCGCCTGGCGGCCGGGCCCGCGACCCTGCCGGACGGCGACCGGCTCACCCTGCGCCGTCTGCAGACGACCGGCCACGTGCTCGGCATGCGGGACGGCGCCACCGAGCTGCACTGGCTGTTCGAGGAGGCCCTGGGCGCCGACGGCGAGCTCACCGACACCTTCCTCGACCAGGTCTCCCGGCGGACCTCCTCCTGGGACGATCCCCTCTACGCGGCCCTGCACGAGAGCATCTACGCGCAGGGGGCGGGCCCGGTCGGCTGGGCGGCGGAGGACGAGCGGGGCCCGGAGTTCGACGGGGACCGCCGCCCGCTGCCCTTCACCGGCGAGATGGTCTACCCCTGGATGTTCGACGAGATCGCCTCGCTGCGGCCGTTCGGCCCGGCCGCGCACGCGCTCGCCGAGCTCGAGGAGTTCCCGGCCCTGTACGACCCCGCGCGGTTGGCGGCCAACGAGGTGCCGGTCGACGCCGCGGTCTACTTCGACGACATGTACGTCGACGCCGGGCTGTCGCTGCAGACGGCCGGGGAGGTCGGCAACGTGCGCACCTGGGTGACCAACGAGCACGAGCACGACGGCCTGCGCGTGGGCGACGTGCTCGACCGGCTGCTCACCCTGCGGTCCCGGTGACCCGTCCCCGGCCGGCCGCCGGCGGTGGGCGGCAGCTCGGGGTGGCCCCCGAGCGGCTGGGCCGCTGGCTGGACGGCGTCGCCACCCGGCACGGCGCCTTCACCACGGTGGAGCCGGCCGACGACGGGCTGCGGATCGCCTGCGCGGACACGACCACCGTCGTCCTGCGCGCCCCGTTCGGCTGGACGCCCCAGCCGCCCCTGCTCGCCGCCTTCACGGCTGCCGCGGGCCGGCCGCGGCGCGCGGCCGTGCTCCTCGTCCGCCGGGGCCGGTGGGCGGTCGGCGTCTTCGACGGCGACCAGCTGGTGGTCTCCAAGGTCGACGCCCGCCAGGTGCAGGGCCGGACGGCGGCCGGTGGCTGGTCGCAGCAGCGCTTCGCCCGCCGGCGCGGCCACCAGACCGACGCCGTCGTCGACCACGCCGTGGAGACCGCCGTCCGGGTGCTGCTCCCGCACACCGACGGGCTGGCGGCGCTGTTCACCGGCGGGGACCGGGGGCTGGCCGACGAGGTGCTGGCCGCCCCCCGGCTGCGCCCGCTGGCCGCCCTGCGCCGCGATCCCGCCCTGGACGTCGGGGAGCCGACCAAGGCGGTCCTGCTGGGGGCGCCGAAGCAGTTCCGCGCCGTCCAGGTGCTCATCAAGGAGCCGTCCCCGTCCGCGGGTTGAGCCGGCCCAGGAGACGTCGAGCCGCGTGCGAGCGCGGCTCGACGTCGCGTGGGGCGGCTCGACGGCGGTGGGCACGGCACCTGGCCGCCGTGTCGTCCGGAGGACGACAGAGTCAGGGCGTGAGGACCAGGCGGATGGGGTCGCCCTCCTTGTTCGCCAGCCGCTGCACGCCCTCGGCGGCGTCGGCGAGCGGGAGCGTGCCGGAGATGGAGCGGGAGAGATCGAGCCGGTGGTGCCGGACCAGGTCGACCAACTCCTCGACGTGGCCCGGTTCGGAGCCGTAGTGGCCGAGGATCCGCTGCCCGAAGTAGCTGAACTGGGTCCCGTTGCGGATCTCCAGCGGCTGGTCGGTCAGGCCGACCAGCACGAGGGCCCCGTCCCGCTCCAGGCAGCGCACCGCCTGCTCGCGCACCGGCGCGACGCCGGCGAAGTCGAAGGCGAAGGCCAGCCCGGCGCCACCGGTGAGCTCCCGCACGCGGGTGGCGATGTCCTCGGACGGGTCCAGCGCGAGGTCCGCGCCGAAGTCCAGCGCCCGCTGCCGGGCCGCGGGCGCCGGGTCGACGGCGACGATCGGGGCGGCCCCGGCCAGCCGCAGCAGCTGCACCGCGTGCGCGCCGAGCCCGCCGATGCCCCAGACGCCGACCGGCTGGGCGGCGCGCACCTGGGCCGTCCGCACGATCGAGGCCCACGGCGTCGAGACCGCATCGGGCACGATGCAGGCCTGCTCGAAGGGCAGCGTGTCGGGGATGGGCACGACCGTGCCCGCCGTCGCCAGGGCGTACTGCGCCCAGCCGCCGTCGTAGTCGACGCCACGGGTGTGGATCCAGCCGTCCTTCTCCTCCCCGGCCTGCAGGAGCACCCGCTGCCCCTCGGTCAGGCCGCCCACGCCGTCGCCGAGCTCCGCGACGGTGCCGGCCACCTCGTGCCCGAGCGTCACCTCGTCACCGGCCAGGAACAGCGGGGAGAGCTGCCCCTCGATCAGGTGGACGTCGGAGAGGCAGATGCCGGCCGCGGCGACCCGGACCAACACCTCCCCGGGGCCGGGCGCCGGCCTGGGCACCTCCTTGACCACGAACTCACGGGTGCGCACGTCCAGCCGGCCGGCCAGCATCGAGTCAGGCATGCCCCCATCCAACGCCGCGAGCCCGTGTGACGCGCGGGAACCGGGAGGCGGACGGGAGAGTTCCGGTTGACGCGCCACCGCGCGGGTGGTTGTGGATCGCCATCGGCCCTGCTGAGCTGCACGAACAGCCGGAGGAGGGTCATGGAGTCGCGCACGAGGCCGGGTCGCACCCTGCTCACGCTCGCGGGCGCCGTGCTGCTCGCCGGCGTCCTGCTGGCCGGGCTGCTCCTCCCCTGGATCGGCGGACCCGCCCTGGCCGCGCGCAGCTCCTCGGCCCTGCTCGGCGACCCGCCGGAGGAGTTCTCGGTCGAGGTGCCGGCGCGCAACACCGTGGTGCTCGCGGCCAACGGTGAGCTGATCACCTCCTTCTACCGGGAGAACCGCGAGCCGGTCGCCTTCGACCAGATCGCCGAGGTCATGCGGCAGGCGCTGGTCGCCGTCGAGGACGCGCGCTTCTACGACCACGGCGGCCTCGACGTGCAGGGGACGACGCGCGCCCTGGTCACGAACATCGCCGCCGGCGAGGTCGAGGAGGGTGGGTCCACCCTCACCCAGCAGCTGGTCAAGCAGACCCTGCTGCAGTCGGCGCGCACCCAGGACGAGCGGAACGCCGCCACCGAGAAGACCTTCGGCCGCAAGCTGCGCGAGGCCCGGCTGGCCCTGGCGATGGAGTCGGCCTACACCAAGGACGAGCTGCTCACGCGGTACCTCAACATCGTCTACTTCGGGCAGAACGCCTACGGGGTGCAGCCCGCGGCCCGGGCGTTCTTCGGCGTCGACGCCGCGCGGCTGACCCTGCCCCAGGCGGCGCTGCTGGCCGGCCTGGTGCAGAGCCCCACGGACCACGACCCCTTCACCGACCCCGAGGGCGCGACCGTCCGGCGCAACCAGGTGCTCGCCCGGATGGCCGAGCAGGGGTACATCAGCCCCGAGCAGCAGGCGGAGGCCTCGGCCGCCCCCCTCGGCCTGGCCCCGGCCCCGGCGCCGCCCCGCGGCTGCGTCGAGGCGACCGTGGGTGCCTACGTCTGCGACTTCGTCCAGCAGTACCTGATCGACGAGCTGGGGCTGACCCAGGACGACCTCGAGCGCAACGGCTACGTCATCCAGACCACGCTGGACGCCGACCTGCAGCGCGCCGGTGACGCCGCAGTGCTCGCCAACCAGCCGCTGGAGAGCCCGCTGGCCGCCACCTTCACCGCGGTCGAGCCGGGCACCGGGCACCTGCTGGCGATGAGCGTCAACCGGATCTACGGCCACGACGAGGCGGACCGGCGGCAGGAGTCGGTGAACCTCAACGCCCTCCCGAGCCGTGGCGCGGGCTCCACCTACAAGGTGTTCGTGGCCGCCGCGGCGCTGGCCCGCGGTTACTCCACGGAGTACACGCTCACCGCGCCGAGCCCCTACGTCTCGCGCGTGTACCGGGAGGGCGACGGGTTCTACGACGTCCGCAACTCCGGCAGCTACCGGGCGAGCCTGGACCTGACCACCGCCCTCTACCAGTCCTCCAACACCTACTTCCTCGCCCTCGAGGACGCGCTCGGCAGCGTCGAGGAACCGGTGCGCATGGCCGAGCGCATGGGGCTCTACGAGTACGGCCCGCAGGGCCTGGCGCAGCGCACCGTCGACGAGAACAACGGCTCCTTCGCCTTCGGCCCGGAGGCGACCAGCCCGCTGGGGCTGGCCAGCGCCTACTCCACGCTGGCGGCCTCGGGCACCCGGTGCGACGTCGTCCCGGTGACCGGGATCCTCGACCGCGAGGGGGAGCCCGTCCTCGGCGACGACGGCGAGCCGCTGGTCGACGGCGACCGCTGCACGCCCGAGTCCATCCCGGCCGGGGTCGCGAACACCCTCAACCAGATGCTGCGCAAGGACGTCGAGCCCGGTTTCGGCGGGCAGACCGGCCGGCGCGCGTACGTGCCGGGCCACCAGATCGCGGGCAAGACCGGCACCACGCAGGACAACGTCTCGGTGGCGTTCGTGGGCTACACGCCGGAGATCGCGGCCAGCGTCATGGTGTTCAACCCCAAGGAGAGCCAGGACGTCGGCGGCTTCGGCGGCGACAAGGGCGCCACCATCTGGCACGACGCGATGGCGCCCGTCCTCACCACGCGGGGCAGCAGCGACTTCCCGCCCGCGGACCCCGCGGTCGTGCGCGGCAACACGATCCGCGTGCCCTCCTGCGGGGAGCCGTTCCGGTGCCAGGACGTGCTCGAGGCCGCCGGTCTCCTCCCCCGCGTGGTGCGGGTGGACAGCGAGCTGGCCCAGGGGCAGCTCGTGGGGACCAGCCCGCCGGCGGGTGGGCGGGCGGTGCCGGGACAGGTCGTCGCCGTCCTCGTCAGCAACGGCTCCCGCTACCTGCCGCCTCCGCCGCCGCCCCCGCCGCCCCCGCTGCCCCCGCCGGCTCCCGAGCCGGCGCCCGAGCCGGTGCCGCCGCCACCGGCCCCGCCGGTCGTGCCCGAGCCGGATCGCGGGACCGGTGACCCTGCGGTGCCCGACGACCCGGAGCTAGGCCCGGTCGAGACCTGGCTCGACCGGTTCCCCTATCCGCCGCCGCGACGCTGAGCGGCGGTCCACCAGCTCGTCCAGCGTCTGGGTGGTCAGCCAGCCCAGCAGGACGACCAGGTGGAGGAGGAACAGCCAGAGCGCGAGCGCGACCACGCCGCCGACGACGTCCAGGTCGCCGAACGGCGCGCCGAGGTCCAGCGGCAGCGCCAGGAACAGCACGAACCCCTGCAGGAAGCCGGACAGGCAGGCGGCGGTGAACAGCGCGCCGACCAGCAGCGACCGCCACCGCACGCGGCCGCCGCCGACGACCCGGAACCCCCAGGCCAGCGGCAGGGTGAGCGCGGCCAGCACCGCGTAGTAGCCGAGCGCCACCTGCCCGACCGTGGCCGCCACGCCCCCGCGCTCGGCCAGGTCGGCCATCCGCGCCGCGGCGAGCAGCAGCGGGTAGAGCAGCACCGGGGCGAGCAGCAGCAGCGGCAGGGCGGCGAGCCGGCCGCGCCAGGCGGTGTGCCCCTCGTGCCGGGCATGCCGTGCGGAGAAACGCAGGAGGGCGCGCCGGAGCCCCTCGCCGTAGAAGGACATGGGCAGCAGGGCCAGCAGGGCGCCGAGCGGGTCCAGCCCCGCGCCGGCCTGGACCAGCCGCTCGACGGCGTCCGGGGCGCCGAGCGCGCCGGGCAGCAGGTCACCGAGCCGGTCGCCGAGCTCCCGCACCCGATCCGGGGAGGTGAGCCAGGCGGTCAGCCCGAAGGCGAGTACCACCAGGGGGACGACGGCGATGCCGGCGTAGAAGGTGAGCCCGGCGGCGATGAGCATGAGGTCGCGTCCCCGCAGCCGGGCGCGCACGCCCCGGACGAGGTCGCGGAGCGCGGCGACCGCCCGGGACGACCGGCTCCCGCGCTGCGGATCACTCGAGGGGCTCACGGCGATCCATCCTCCGGTAGTGGTCCCGCGGGGCCGTGCCGAAACTGCCCCGGCCGCGTCCGCGCGGCGTCGGGTGGGGCTGCTGTGACGTGACCCGGGAAGAACTACACGAATGTGGTTCACGGCATTGTCACGACCGGGTCACGCCGCCTACGGTGAGTAGGTCCGTCGGGGCTTTCCGTCACTGCCGAGTGACCCCCGCCGGGCGCCGTCGAGCCGGACCCGCGTACCCGCGGGCTGCCGGACCGGGACCGTCGCAGCGTCGTGGCGGGACGGACCCGTCCGTTCCGCCGCACGGGGGCGCCCGGCCGGTCCCGGCAGGCGGCCGTGGACGAGATCGGAGAGCCGCCGCACCATGGCGACCCCCCTGCGCACAACCGCCCGCCGCCGCACCGCCGGGCGGGTGGGGCTGGCCCTGGCCGGCACGGTCGGCATCCTGCTCGCCACGGTGCCCGCCTCCGCGGCTCCCGGCTCTCCCGCCACGTCCGGTGAGGCGGCCCGGCTCGTCGCCGAGCGCGGCCACCAGCTCGAGGTCGTCACCGAGGAGTTCAACGCGGCACGGGATGCACTGGCGACCCAGCAGGCCACCGCCGAGGCGGCCGCCGCCCAGCTCCAGCAGGCCACCGCCGACCTGGCCCGCGCCCAGGAGCAGGTGCGCGGCATCGCCCGCAGCGCCTGGACCGGCGAAGGTCTGAGCTCCTTCCAGGCCCTGCTCACCAGCGACTCGGCCGACGAGTTCGTCAGCCGCGTGAGCACGCTCGAGACGATCTCCGGGCACCAGGGCGTGGTGCTGACCCGGGCCGCCGAGGCGAACGTGGCCGCCGCGCAGGCCCAGGCCACCGCGCAGCAGGCCGCCGCCCAGGCGCGGGCCACCTACGACTCCATCGCCGGCCAGCAGGCCGAGCTGCAGGAGCAGGTCGACGAGTTCCGTGCCCAGTTCGACCGGCTCAGCGCCGCCGAGCGCCAGGCCGTGGCCGAGGCGCACCACGCCGAGGAGCGCGACGGGGAGCCCCAGCGCGCCAGCCGCGGGGAGCGGGAGGCGGTGGCAGCCGCGCCGTCCGCTCCCGTGGCGGCGGACAGCCGCGCCGCGCAGATCGCCGTCGACACCGCCATGGCGCAGCGCGGCAAGCCCTACGTGTGGGCGGCGACGGGCCCCGGCGCGTTCGACTGCTCGGGCCTGACCTCCTACGCCTTCCGGGCGGCCGGGATCGCGCTGCCGCGCGCCAGCCGCAACCAGGCCTCGATCGGCACCCCGGTGTCCCGCGCCGAAGCTCGCCCCG
The DNA here is from genome assembly GCF_054050835.1 of Blastococcus sp. SYSU DS0510. NCBI lineage: Bacteria > Bacillati > Actinomycetota > Actinomycetes > Geodermatophilales > Geodermatophilaceae > Blastococcus > Blastococcus sp. SYSU DS0510. The sequence goes on from NZ_JBJHAC010000006.1 coordinate 181,710, forward strand.
GCGACCTGGTCGCCTTCTACAGCCCGGTCAGCCACATCGGGATCTACCTCGGGAACGGCCAGATGGTGCACGCCCCGACCTCGGGCGACGTCGTGAAGGTTGCCAGCATCGACGACATGGGCGCGACGCCGAAGTTCAACCGCATCGCGGGGTAGCGGGGGGACCCCCTCCGGGGCGTGGGGTCACCTGCTGCAGCAACCCCCAGACGAAGACCGCCCGCTCCCCGCCGGGCAGCCGCACCTCGGAGCGGGTGGGCACGCCGGTTTCGACCCCGCGGGCGCCCGGCAACCCGACGACGTCGTCGAGCACGTGCTCCCACACCAGCAGGCGACGCGGGCGGGCCCGGGGTACCGGTGACCCCGGCGCCCGGGCGAGGTGCTCGTGCAGCACGGCACCCCCAGGGCCGCTGACGACCTCCCACCACTGGTGCGGCCACAGCGGCAGCGGCCAGCGCCGAACCTGGATGTCCAGGTCGCCGACGCGCCGGTCCTCCAGCTCCTCCGGGGGGCCGAGGACCGCCGTGCGCAGGGCCAGCCCGCGCGGGGCCCGCCGGGAGTGCTGCAGCGCCTGCCAGCGGGTGTGCGCGGCGTGGGCCTCCGCCCGGGTCGCCCCGAGCCGGGGCAGGGCGGCGGCGGTGAGGTCGGGCCGGACGTCGGCCATCCGGCGCAGCAGCACCAGGCAGAACTCCCGCCGGGCCAGTCCGCGCACGCTGCCGACCCTGCCACCGGGCCGGCTGCCGCGTACGTCACACCCCCGCGCGGGGACGTCGCCGGCGGCCCGCTCGTTCACCTGCCGGATCCCGCCCCCGACCCGAGGACGCCCCGTTGAACCCGCGCACCGTCACCACCGCCTTCCGCATCGTCGCCGTCGCCGAGGCGATCACCTGGGTCGGCCTGCTGGCCGGGATGTTCGTGAAGTGGGTGCTGCAGACCTCCGAGGTGGGCGTCCAGGTGTTCGGGCCCATCCACGGCGGCGTCTTCGTCGTCTACGTCCTCGTCGCCCTGGTCGCCGCCCGGGTGCTGCGCTGGTCGCTGCCCACGACGCTGCTCGCGCTGGCCGCCTCGGTGCCGCCGCTGGCCACCGTCTGGTTCGAGCGGTGGGCCACCCGCACCGGCGCGCTCCCCGCGCGCGAGGCGCTGACCGCCTGAGCCACCGGGCCCGGCCGGTCGCTACGGTCGCCGTCATGCCCGAGCCCGTGCTCCCCTCGACCGCCCGCCTCCTGCTCGCCCGCACGGCCCGGGTCCAGCGCGACGGCCGGTCTCCCGGCCTGGTCGCCGGCGTGGTCCGCGACGGCGGGCTGGCGTGGTCGGCCGGCCGCGGGGAGGTGCCCGGGCCGCACACCGACGTCCAGTACCGGCTGGGGTCGATCAGCAAGACCGTGACGGCCGTCGTCGTCATGCGGCTGCGCGACGAGGGCCGGCTGGGGCTGGACGACCCGCTGGAGCGCCACCTGCCCGGCACGCCGTTCGGCGACCGCACGGTCGGGCAGCTGCTCTCCCACCTCGCCGGCGCCTCGGCGGAGAGCCCCGGCGGCTGGTGGGAGCGGACACCGGGCGGGTCGCTGGAGGAGCTGGGGCTGGCGGAGACCGACGTCGTCCTCGGCGCCGCGCGCCGGTTCCACTACTCCAACCTCGGCTTCGGCCTGCTCGGCGAGCTCGTCGCGAGGCTGCGCGGCTCGTCCTGGGACGACGTCGTCACCGCCGAGGTGCTGGCGCCGCTGGGCATGGCGCGCACGACCCCCCGCCCGGTGGCCCCGGCCGCCGAGGGACGGGCGGTGCACCCCTGGGCCGACGTCGTGCTGCCCGAACCCGAGCACCACGCCGGCGTGATGGCGGCCGCCGGGCAGCTGTGGGCGACGCTGGCCGACCTCGGCCGGTTCGCCGCGTTCCTCCTCGGTGACACCGCGGACGTGCTCGACCCGGCGACGCTGGAGGAGATGACCGTGCCCGCCGGGGTGGACTCCTCCGCGCCCGGCTGGTCCTCCTACGGGCTGGGCGTGCAGGTGGTGCGGGTCGACGGGCGGACGCTGGTGGGCCACGGCGGCTCGATGCCCGGCTTCCTGGCCGGCGTCTTCGTCGACCGCGAGGAGCAGACTGGCGCGGTCTCGCTGGCCAACACGACCAGCGGCCTGGACCCGCTGGTGTTCGGCCTGCTGGCCGACCTGCGCGCCGCCGAGCCGCGGGTCGTCGAGCCGTGGGTGCCCGCCCCCGCGCCGGTGCCCCTGGAGACCCTCGGTGTCTGGTTCTGGGGGCCCGCGCCCTACCTCCTGCGCTCGGTCAGCGGCGGGCTGCTGCACCTGGGCCCGCTGCCCGGGCGGCCGGGCCGGGCCAGCCGGTTCGCGCCGGACGAGGGCGGCACCTGGCGGGGGCTGGACGGCTACTTCGCGGGGGAGGCGCTGCGCATCGCCGACGACCACCTGGAGCTCGACACCTTCGTCTTCACCCGCACCCCGTACGACCCCGCCGCGCCGGTGCCCGGCGGTGTGGACGACCGCGGCTGGCGCTGACCCGCTCTCCCCCCGCGCCACGATCAGGGAACCTGATCATGCGGTGTCCTCCCTCACCGTGGGCGCTGAGGGAGGACGCTCCACGATCAGGGCACCTGGTCATCGCCGGGCGCCGTCATCGCCGGGCGCCGTCACGGGCGGTCGAACGCGTCGATCGTGGTCTTGACGACGAGGCCGTAGGCCAGGTGCGGCACCAGGTCGCTGAGCCAGTCGGTCGTCGACCAGGTGCGCGGGTCGGTCACGCCGAGCACGGTCATCGGGCCGTTGGCCGCCACCATGGCGCCCAGCGCGGTGAGGGCGACACCGACGGGCTTGGCCGACAGGAGACCCGCCGCTCGCGCCAGCCCGCCGACCACGCCGACCCCGACGCCGGCCACCAGCCCCGTCATGGGCCCGAGCCCCTGGACGCGGTTCCGCCGGGTCTGCTCGTCGCCCGGGATGGGCACGTGCGCCGCCTCCGCGAGCTTCTCGACGGTCCGCTCGGGCGTCGAGCTGCTGCCCCGGCCGCGCACCACCATGTCCAGGTAGGTGACGGCGTTGAGCGCCGTCGTGCCGGCCGCGCCGGCGGCCGCCCCCCTCAGCGCCCAGCCCAGCGTGCTGATGCCGCGCCTGCCCTTGCCGGTGCGCCCTACCGGGGTCCGCTTCGCCATGTGCGGCCCGGTACCCGCCCGGAAGCGGCCCCACCCACCGACCGCGTCCTCGCCCGGGCCGCGGCGACCGGCACCCCTGGCGGAGCCGCTCGGGCACGGCCACGCTGGGCAGGTGGACGACGTCGGCGCCGAGCTGGAGCGCACCATCGGCGAGCTGCTCGGGCAGCGTCGCGCGGAGGCCTCCCTCTGCCCTTCCGAGGCTGCTCGGGCGCTCGATCCCGAGGGCTGGCGCGACCTGATGCCCGAAGCGCGCCGCGCGGCCGGCCGCCTCGCGGACGCGGGGACCGTCGAGGTGACCCAGGGCGGCGAGGTGGTCGACGTCCGGACCGCCCGAGGACCCGTGCGGATCCGCCGGCCCCGCTAGCCAGTGCCGGCCCCGCTAGCCGGTGCCGGCGGCGCGGTGCAGCAGCGGCCCCACGCGCCGCTCGACGAACCGGCGCATCGCCAGGGCGGTGTCCACCCGCTGGACGCCGGGGATGGCCAGCACCGCCTCGGTGATCCGCCACAGGTGGTCGGCGTCGGTGGCCGCGACGTGCACCAGCAGGTCGGTGGCGCCCGAGAGGCCGGTCACCTCGAGCACCTCGGGGAGCCCGGCGAGCGCGCCGCTGACCTCGGCCAGCCCGCGCTGCGCCACCTGCACCGACATGTAGGCGGTCAGCCGGTACCCGAGGGCCTCCGGGCGGACCCGCTGGTCCAGCGGGCCGAGCACGCCGTTGCCCTCCAGCCGGGCGAGCCGGCTCTGCACGGTGTTCCGGGCGAGGCCGAGCCGCTGCGACAGCGCCATGACGCTGGCCCGCGGGTCCTCGGTGAGGGCCAGCAGCAGCCGCGCGTCGGTGGCGTCGATCTCCGGCACGCTGGGCAGTCTGTCAGCTCCCGGCCGTGCGCGGGCAGCTTTCTGCGCAACTCCCTCGACCACCCCTGCGCAGATCGCCCCCCGCCCGGGCTGGTCAGCGGCGGGGAGGCCGTGCCAGGATGTGTGAGGGCCGCCACACCCGGCGGGCCGCAACGTCCAGCACCACCGCGCCGCCGGTGACCCCGGTGGCGGTGGCCGACGGCGAGGAGCGCGACCGGTGACAGCGTTGCCAGAGACCACCGAGATGGTCGACCCCGTCCCGGGGGCCGACGCCCCCCACCTGCCGCAGCGGACGCAGCTGGTCCAGCTGCTCACGCCCGAGGGCGAGCGGGTCGAGCACCCCGACTACTCGCTGGAGATCTCCGACGAGGAGCTGCGCGACCTCTACCGCGACCTGGTGCTGGTCCGCCGGTGGGACGTCGAGGCGACCGCGCTGCAGCGCCAGGGCGAGCTCGGCATCTGGGCCTCGCTGCTGGGCCAGGAGGCCGCGCAGATCGGCGCCGGCCGCGCGATGGCCGCCTCCGACATGGCCTTCCCGACCTACCGCGAGCACGGCGTCGCCTGGACCCGCGGCGTCGACCCGCTGCACGTCATCAGCCTGTTCCGCGGCGTGGACAACGGCGGCTGGGACCCGGTGGCCACCGGCTTCAACCTCTACACCGTGGTCATCGGCGCGCAGACCCTGCACGCCACCGGCTACGCCATGGGGCTGCAGCGCGACGGCGCCGAGAGCGCGGCGCTGGCCTTCCTCGGCGACGGCGCCACCAGCCAGGGCGAGGTCAACGAGGCGATGATCTGGGCGGCGAGCTTCTCGGCCCCCGTCGTCTTCTTCTGCCAGAACAACCAGTACGCGATCAGCGTCCCGCTCGAGCGGCAGTCGCGCGTCCCGCTGTACCGGCGCGCGGCCGGCTTCGGCTTCCCCGGCGTCCGGGTCGACGGCAACGACGTCCTCGCCGTCCTGGCCGTGACGCGGCAGGCGCTCCAGGCCGCGCGCGAGGGCCAGGGGCCGACCTTCATCGAGGCGTTCACCTACCGGATGGGCGCGCACACCACCTCCGACGACCCCACCCGGTACCGGCTGGCCAGCGAGCTGGAGGAGTGGAAGCTGCGCGACCCGATCGCCCGGCTGAAGGCCCACCTCTCCCGCCACGACAAGGCCGATGCGGCGTTCTTCGACGGCGTGGAGCGCGAGGCCGACGAGCTCGCCGTGCGGATCCGCAGCGGCACCGTCGACATGCCCGACCCCGAACCGACGGCGATGTTCGACTCCGTCTACGCGGAGCAGACCCCGTGGCTGGCCGCCCAGCGCGACGACTTCGTCGCCTACCGCGCGAGCTTCGAGGAGGCCGGCGAATGAGCACCGAGACCCTGACCATCGGCAAGGCCCTGAACCTCGGCCTGCGCAAGGCCATGGAGGACGACGCCAAGGTCGTGCTCATGGGGGAGGACATCGGCAAGCTGGGCGGTGTCTTCCGCATCACCGACGGCCTGCAGAAGGACTTCGGCGAGGCCCGCGTCGTCGACACGCCCCTGGCCGAGGCCGGGATCCTGGGCACCGCTGTCGGGCTGGCGATGCGCGGCTACCGGCCGGTCTGCGAGATCCAGTTCGACGGGTTCGTCTTCCCCGCCTACAACCAGATCGTCACCCAGGTGGCCAAGATGCACGCCCGGTCGAAGGGCCGGCTGCCGATGCCGATCGTCATCCGCATCCCCTTCGGCGGCGGCATCGGGGCCGTCGAGCACCACAGCGAGAGCCCCGAGGCGTACTTCGCGCACACTGCCGGGCTCAAGGTGGTCGCGGTCAGCAACCCGGTCGACGCCTACTGGGGCATCCAGCAGGCGATCGCCCACCCCGACCCGATCGTCTTCCTGGAGCCCAAGCGGCGGTACTGGGAGAAGGCCGAGGTCGACACCGACGCCACCCCCGACCCGCTGTTCGCCTCCCGCGTGGTCCGCGGCGGCGACGACGTCACGGTGCTCGCCTACGGCCCCATGGTGAAGACGGCGCTGCAGGCCGCCGAGGCGGTCGCCGGCGAGGGGCGCTCGCTGGAAGTGGTCGACCTGCGCACCGTCTCCCCGCTGGACCTCCAGCCGGTCTTCGAGTCGGTGCGCCGCACCGGCCGCTGCGTCGTCGTCCACGAGGCACCCGTCACCCTCGGGCTCGGCGCGGAGATCGCCGCCCGGGTGACCGAGACCTGCTTCCACTCCCTGGAGGCGCCGGTGCTGCGGGTCGGGGGTTTCGACACCCCCTACCCGCCGTCGAAGCTGGAGGAGGAGTACCTCCCCGACCTCGACCGGGTGCTGGACGCCGTCGACCGCGCGATGGAGTTCTGAGCCGTGGCCCAGCGACAGTTCAAGCTGCCCGACGTCGGTGAGGGGCTCACCGAGGGCGAGATCCTCCAGTGGCTCGTGGCCGTCGGCGACACCGTCACCGTCAACCAGCCGCTGTGCGAGGTGGAGACGGCGAAGGCCGCCGTCGAGCTGCCCTCACCGTGGGCCGGCACCGTCGTCGAGCTGCTGCACGAGGCCGGCACGACGGTCGACGTCGGGGAGCCGATCATCACCGTCGACGTGGGCGGCGATGCCCCGGCGGCGGAGCCGGCCGGCGAGGGGGCCGAGACCGGCGAGGAGCCGGCAGCGGGGCTGATCGGCGGGGCCGCCCCGGGTGGGCGCACCGCGGTGCTGGTCGGCTACGGCCCGCGGACGACCGAGGCCCGCCGCCGGCCGCGCCGCTCGGGCGCCGCGGCCGCCGCCCGCGCCACCGCGCTGCCCGGCGCCGACTACGGCTCCGGCGGCACCGACCGGCCGCCCCTGCCCTCCGACGACGGCCCGCCGCTGCTGGCCACGGCTCCCGACATGCGCAGCAAGCCGGTGCGCCACGGCGGGCTGGAGGTCGGCCGCCAGGCCGAGGCCGCCGCCCGCCGTGAGGAGGCCGCGCCGTCGCGCGGGTCCGCCCCCGGCCGGCGCGGACCCCGCCCGCTGGCCAAGCCGCCGGTGCGCAAGTACGCCAAGGATCTCGGCGTGGACCTGACCACGGTCTCGGGGACGGGCACCGACGGCTGCATCACCCGGGCCGACGTCGACGCCGCCGTCGCCGCGCGGGCCGACGGCGCCGGCACCCGGGCCCCCGTCGCGGGCACCGCCGGGGAGCAGCGGATCCCGGTCAAGGGGGTCCGCAAGGCCACCGCGGCCGCGATGGTGGCCAGCGCCTTCACCGCCCCGCACGTCACGGAGTTCCTGACCGTCGACGTCACCCGGATGATGAAGCTGCGCAGCCGGCTGGCCGCCCGGCCCGAGCTCGCCGGGGTGAAGGTCAGCCCGCTGCTGTTCGTGGCCAAGGCGGTGCTCCTGGCGGCCCAGCGGCACCCGATGGTGAACAGCTCCTGGGACGAGGCGGCGCAGGAGATCGTCGTCCACGGCCAGGTCAACCTCGGCATCGCCGCGGCCACGCCCCGCGGGCTGGTCGTCCCCAACATCAAGGACGCCGGCCGGCTCTCCCTGGCCGAGCTCGCCGGCGCGCTGGCCGAGCTGACCGAGACGGCGCGGGCCGGGCGCACCGCCCCGGGCGACATGACCGGCGGCACGCTCACCATCACCAACGTGGGCGTCTTCGGGGTCGACACCGGGACGCCGATCCTCAACCCAGGGGAGTCGGTGATCCTCGCCTTCGGCGCCGTGCGGGAGATGCCGTGGGTGCACAAGGGCAAGGTCCGCCCCCGGCAGGTGACGCAGCTGGCGCTGAGCTTCGACCATCGCATCGTCGACGGCGAGCTGGGGTCGAGGTTCCTGGCCGACGTGGGGGCGCTGCTGCACGATCCGGGCGCGGCGCTGGCCTTCTGACCGGCGCGCGCGGGAGGGTGGCTCCGTGGACCGACGTCGGACGGCTCTCGTCCTGCTGCTGCTCTTCGCGCTCTGCAGCGGCGTGGCCATCGTCGTCAGCGGGAGCCGGCCGGGGCCCGAGCAGGGCCTCGCGCCGTCGCTGGCCCAGTTCACCGGCTATGCGCTGGCCCTCGCCGCCGCCGTGCTCCTCCTGGCCTCGCCGGGAGAGAGCGCGGTCGGCGGTCCCCGGCGGGTGGGAGGAGTCGTCCTCGTCGCCCTCCTGGTCCTCGTGGTGCTGGACCTGGTGTCGGCGGACGGGCCGAACATCGGGGCCGGGGCGGTGCACCTGCTCGGGCTCGTGGTGATCATGGTGGCCACCGTCCGACTGGCGCTGGGCGTCGCCGGCGAGCGCGCCTCGTGACCGACCTCGACCGGCTGCTGGACTTCGCGGCGCGGTCGCGGCTGCCCGACGGGTTCGGCTACCTGGGCTCGGACGGGGCGGTGCTGCCGCGGCCGCAGGAGACGTGGATCGTCGCCCGGATGACCCACGTCTTCGGGCTGGCCGCGCTCCTCGGCCGGCCCGGGGCGGACGAACTGGTCCGGCACGGCGTCGCCGCGCTGCGCTCCGGCCCGCTCCACGACGCCGTGCACGGCGGATGGCGCGCGACGGGGGGCGACGACGCCAAGGCCGCCTACGTGCACGCGTTCGTCGTCCTCGCCGGCGCGACGGCGACCACCGCGGGGGCCGACGGCGGCCGCGGCCTGCTCGACGAGGCCGTCGCCGTCTGGCAGGACCGCTTCTGGGACGCCGACGCCGGGCTGGCGGTCGACGAGTGGGACGCCGGCTGGACGCGGCTGTCCGGTTACCGGGGCGCCAACGCGAACATGCACGGCGTCGAGGCGGTGCTCGCCGCCGCCGACGCGGTCGACGACGCCGCCCTCGCCGACCGGCTGCGCGGGCAGGCGCTGCGCAGCACCGAGCGGATCGTGCACGGCTTCGCCCGCGAGCGGGCCTGGCGGCTGCCCGAGCACTTCACCGCCGCGTGGGAGCCGCTGCCCGACCACAACCGCGACCGCCCGGCCGACCCGTTCCAGCCCTACGGCGTCACGGTCGGGCACCAGTTCGAGTGGGCCCGCCTCGCACTGCACCTGCGGGCCGCCCTGCCCGAGCCGCCGTCCTGGCTGCTCGAGGACGCCGTCGCGCTCTTCGACGCGGCGGCGACGCGTGGGTGGGCCGCCGACGGGCGCGAGGGCTTCCCGTACACGCTGGACTGGGACGACCGGCCGGTCGTCGGCGCGCGCATGCACTGGGTGCTCTGCGAGGCGGTCGCGGCCGCCGCCGTCCTGGCCCGGGTCACCGGTGAGCAGCGCTACCGGGGGCTGGCCGAGCGCTGGCGGGCGCACGGGGAGGAGCGGTTCGCCGACCCCGCCACGGGGAGCTGGCACCACGAGCTGACCCCCACCGGAGAGGTCGCCGAGGGCACCTGGGCCGGGCAGCCGGACGCCTACCACCTGGCCCAGATGCTGCTGGTGGCGGACCGGCCGGTGCGCGGGAGCATCGCGGCCGCGCTGCGCTGAGCAGCGCGGACCACGTGTCGGCCCCGTCGGCGCGGGGTAGGTGGCGGCCCGACCGAACAAGCGACACGAGGAGCTGAGAACGTGGCCAGCGTGCAGGAGTCCGTCGACGTCGACGTCCCGATCCGCGTCGCCTACGACCAGTGGACGCAGTTCGAGACCTTCCCGAAGTTCATGGGCGGTGTCGAGAGGATCACGCAGATCGACGAGACCCACACCCACTGGGTCACCAACATCGACGGCGTGAAGCGCGAGTTCGACGCCGAGATCACCGAGCAGCACCCCGAGGAGCGGGTGGCCTGGACCAGCACCAGCGGCGATGCCAAGCACGCGGGCGTGGTGACGTTCCACCGGCTGGACGACGCCAAGACCCGCGTCATGATCCAGATCGACTGGGAGCCCACCGGGCTGGTCGAGAAGGCCGGCGCCGCGCTCGGCTTCGACGACCGGCAGGTCAAGGCCGACGCGAAGAAGTTCAAGGAGTTCATCGAGAGCCGCGGCACCGAGACCGGTGCCTGGCGCGGTGACGTGCCGCGCCCCGACCAGTCCTGACCCCGGCGATGATCAGGTGACCTGATCCCCCGGTGTCCTCCCTCACCGCACGCGCTGAGGGAGGACAC